>CAYUPN010000016.1:0-59147 GCA_964446605.1 uncultured Bifidobacteriaceae bacterium
CGCGCGACGGTAGCACGCGCCCGACCGCCGGTTTCTCATCGCGAAACCGGGCGCTGCGGTAGTGTGCAGGGATCGGGTCTGATCGGGTCTGATCAGGTCTGATCAGGTCTGATCAGGTCCCGCCGTCGCGCTGTGCGCTCCGGCGGATCAGGTCTGATCAGGTCTGATCAGGTCCCGCCGTCGCCCTCCTCCGCCCTTCGGGCTACGGAGGGCTCCGGCGGATCAGGTCGGATCGGGTCCGCGCGTCCGCTCGCTGAATTCTGCTCGCGGGCGCGCGATCAGGTCTGATCAGGTCCGCGAACCGCTGCCGTGACCGCCTGCGCGAGCGCGTCGTCTTCTTCCGGCATCACCGTTCGCAGGTCGATCAGGACGCGATCGTCTTCGATCCGCGCGACGACGGCCGGGTCGCCGAGCCGCAGGCGGCGCTCGACGGCTGCGGCGCTGGCCGCCGCGGGGGGGAGCGCGACGGCGCGCGTCGGGAGCTGCTGTCCCGGCGCGCTGCCGCCGCCGATGGCGGAGGCGCTGTCGACGATCGACGCCTCGATGCCGGCGTCGCGCAGCCGGGCGGCGAGCGCCGCCGCCCGCTCTGCGATCGCCTCGATGGGCGCCAGCAGCATGCGCAGGACCGGCACCTCCTGCGCCGCGCGTCCCGCGGCGTAGTCGAGCAGGGTCGCCTCGAGCGCCGCGTAGGTGAGCTTGTCGACGCGCAGCGCGCGCATGAGCGGGTGGCGGCGCACCCGCTCCAGAATCTCCGCGCGGCCGACCACGAGCCCCGCCTGCGGTCCGCCGAGCAGCTTGTCGCCGCTGAAGCCGATCACGTCCACGCCGGCCTGGACGCTCGCCTGCACGCGCGGCTCGTCGGCCAGCGGCGTGCCCGGCGGCGTCTCGTGCAGCCAGCCGCTGCCGAGATCCTCGATGAGCGGAAGGCCGTGCCGGTGCGCCAGGGCGGCGAGCTCCGCCGCGCCGGGGCGCTCGGTGAAGCCTTCGATGGTGAAGTTGGAGCGGTGCACGCGGACGATGGCGCCGGTGCGCGGGCCGATCGCGAGGCCGTAGTCGCCGAGGCGCGTCCGGTTGGTCGTGCCGACCTCGCGGAGGACCGCGCCGGACTGCGCGAGGATCTCGGGCACGCGGAACCCGCCGCCGATCTCGACGAGCTCTCCGCGCGAGATGATCACCTCGCGCCTGCGCGCGAGCGCCGACAGCACGAGCAGCATCGCCGCGGCGCAGTTGTTCGCGACGAGCGCGGCCTCGGCGCCGGTGATCGCGCGGAGCAGCGCCTCGGCATGGGCGTGCCGGCTGCCGCGAGACCCCGCGGCCAGGTCGTATTCCAGGTTCGTGTATCCCCGCGCGATGGCGGCGGCCCGGCCGGCCGCGCGCGGGGAGAGCGGGGCCCGCCCCAGGTTCGTATGCAGGATCACCCCCGTCGCGTTGATGACGGGGCGCAGCGACGGACGGAACGCGGCGACGAGCCGTTCGCCGGCGCGCCGCTCGATGTACGCAATCGCGTCCGCCTCCGACGCCGGGACCCGCGAACCGTCCGCCAGGCCGCGGCGCAGCTCCCGGGCCGCTTCGCGCAGCGCGTCGAGCACCGGCGCCTCGCCGTACTCGCGGCCGAGCGCCTGCGCCGCCGGCCGCCGGCGCAGCTGCTCGATCGATGGAATCACTCGGTAATCCGGCATGATTGCAGCGGCATCGACGGGCAGGATATCATCACGATTTCCGCGATCGAATGAGCACGCCTCCCGTGAAGCCCGGTGCCGGGCACCCGCAGACGCGCGACGACGACCGCCCGCTGGACGATCGCTTCTGGCCGTACGCCGACCTGCCCGAGGACCCGACGCCCGAGGAGCTGGCCGCGCTGGACCCGGAGCTCCACGCCGCCCTCTTCGGGGAACCGCCGGGCCCGTTCTCGATCAGCCTCGTGTTCCCGCGCTTCGACGCGCCCGACTACGAGGAGGCCGTGACGCTCGCGCGCAAGGCGCGCGACTATCGCGAGGTCGGCAGCGGCGAGGCCTTCCGGCATCGGGCGACGTTCCACTCCGCGGACGCCCGTGCGATCCACGCGCTCTTCTCCATCGTGGGGCGCTACGACGACTGCGACGTGCTGATCGACGGGCGGCCCCTGCCGCACGCCCGCGAGCTGTGGCTCCCGCTCGTGTGGTTCCTGATCCGCAGTTGAGACCGGCCCGACACGTGACCTGCTGATGACCCGTGGCTGACGGCTCTTCGATCGACCGCGACCTCCAGCTGCTCGAGTCCGAGCTCCGGCGGCTGGAAGCCGAATACAACATGTACTTCGGCGGGCGCCTGCCGCGCCCGCCCGTCGAGACGCGCCGGCGGGTCCAGACGCTCGTCCGCACGCTCGATCGTCAGTCGATCAGCAACTACGGGGTCCGCTTCCGCTTCACGACACTGCAGGCGCGGTTCCAGTCCCTCTGCGACCTCTGGGACCGCGGGCTGCGGGCGCGCGAAGAGGGGCGGGCGGGACCGTTCGGCGGCTCCCAGCGTCAGGCCGCGCGTGCGCGCCCGCTGCCGCCGGACACCGAGGCGTTCACGGATCCATCCCGGGAGCTCGACAAGCTGCGCCGCCTGCACGAGCGGCTCACCGCGGACCGGCTCGACGCCGGCGAGGGGACGGTGCCGTTCCACGAGTTCGCGGCCCGGGTCCGCGACGCGGTCCGCAGGCAGCAGGCGAGCGGCAGCGACGAGGTGGCCGTGCGGGTGACGCTGAAGGACGGGGCGGTATCGGTGGAGGCGCGGGACGTGCGGGACGCGGGGGAGGGCTAGGAACTGCAGCTGACGCCCGGCGGCAACCCGCCGGGCGTCAGCAGGAAGTGGCGCTAGATCTTGACGACGTTGCCGGCTTGCGGGCCCTTCGGGCCGTCGACGATCTCGAATTCCACCGCCTGGCCTTCCTCGAGCGACCGGAAGCCGGCGCCGCTGATGGCCGAATAGTGGACGAAGACGTCGCTACCGCCCTCGCGTTCGATGAAGCCGTAGCCCTTGGCGTTGTTGAACCACTTGACCTTGCCTGTGATACGCATCGTTCTCTTCCTGCGTGCAGTCCCGCGCCGGCTCTGGCGGCGAGCCGCCGGCGCGCTCGTTCCTACCTACCCCTGCCATCGTTGCGGCAGTGGAACAAGAGGGTGGCCAATGCCACCCTCTGACGCCCTGAGCTTCAGCCGGCAGGCCGTCAGCGCGCATGATGTCAGACCTCATCCGTTGGTGTCAAGCTATCTCGATGAAATTTCAAGGGTTATTCCGCCTACAGCCGCGCTAGAATGTCAGGTCGGCCCGGTGCCGGCCGGTCCCGCGTGAGGGACCGCCAGACGGCGCCGGACGGGATGGATCCGGAACGGCAACACAACCATGCCTCGAGCCCTTCTGAGCGTTTCTGACAAGACCGGGCTTGCCGCCTTCGCACGAGGGCTGCGGGACCGCGGCTTCGAACTCGTCTCCACCGGAGGCACGGCCCGCACGCTCGCCGAGGCGGGCCTGCCCGTCGTCAACGTCTCGGACGTCACCGGCTTCCCCGAGATGATGGACGGCCGCGTGAAGACGCTGCACCCGCTCGTCCACGGCGGCATCCTCGCGCGCCGCGGTCGTCCGGACGACGTGGAGGCGGCCAAGCGGCACGGGATCGGCCTCATCGACCTCGTCGTCGTCAACCTCTACCCGTTCGAACAGACGGCCGCGCGACCCGAGGTGACCTTCGACGAGCTGATCGAACAGATCGACATCGGCGGTCCCAGCCTGGTCCGGGCGGCCGCGAAGAACTTCCGCGACGTGCTGGTCGTCGTCGACCCCGGCGATTATGGCGAGGTGCTGCGCGCGCTCGACGCGACGGGAGGCGTGAGCGCGGCGCTGCGATTCGACCTCGCGCGCAAGGCCTTTGCCCACACGGCGGCCTACGACAGCGCCATCGCCGCCACGCTCGGCGCGGTCGAGACCGACGGCGGCGCGTTCCGGCGCCCCGCGCCCGGGGTCGCGCTGCCGCAGCGGCTGCTGCTGGATCTGCCCAAGCTGCGCGATCTGCGCTACGGCGAGAACCCGCACCAGAAGGGGGCGTGGTACGCGCGCGGGCGGTTCGGGTTCGGCGGCGTCGACGTGCTCCAGGGCAAGGAGCTGTCCTTCACCAACCTGCTCGACCTCGACTCGGCCGCGCGCATCGTGCTGGAGTTCTCCGAGCCGGCGGCCGCCGTCATCAAGCACACGAACCCCTGCGGCGCCGCGACGGGCGCGACGGCCGCCCAGGCCTACATCCGCGCGCGCGAGGCCGACGCCCTCGCCGCGTTCGGCGGCATCGTCGGGCTGAACCGGCCGATCGACGTCGAAACCGCGCAGGCGATCACCTCGACCTTCATCGAGGCGGTGGTCGCGCCCTCGGTGCACGAGGAGGCGCGCCCCGTGCTCGCGCGCAAGGGGAACATGCGCGTGGTCGTCGTGGACTTCGAGAGCCTGCGGCACGAATCCACGCCCGAAGTCCGTTCGATTCTGGGGGCGGTGCTGGCACAGCAGCGCGACGCGGTCGCCGAGGCCCAGGCGGACTGGCCCGATGCCGGCGGCGAGCTGCGCGTCGTCACGCGCCGCCAGCCGACCGACGCGGAATGGCGGGCGCTGCGCTTTGCGTGGCGCGTGTGCGCGCACGTGAAATCGAACAGCGTGATCTTCACGAGCGACAGCCAGACACTCGCGATCGGTGCGGGGCAGATGAGCCGCGTGGACGCCGTGAAGACCGCCGTCAACAAGGCGCAGACCGCGGCGCCCGACCGCAACATCCTCGCCGGTTCCGTCGTCGCCTCGGACGCGTTCTTCCCGTTCCGCGACGGGCTCGACGCGGTCGTCGCCGCCGGCGCCACCGCGGTCGTACAGCCCGGCGGCTCCGTGCGCGACGCCGAGGTCATCGCCGCGGCCGACGAGCACGGCATCGCGATGGTGTTCACCGGCCGGCGCCACTTCCGCCACTGACGCCCGTGACCATGGCTCCCGCACCCAGGGCCGTGCTCTGGGACATGGACGGCACGCTCATCGACTCGGCCGAGTACCACTGGCGGACGTGGCGCGACACGCTGACCGGGCTCGGCATCGAGCTGGCCCGCGAGGAGTTCACGTCGTGGTTCGGCTCGCGCAACGACCGGATTCTCGGGCGCTACTTTCCCGACATGTCACGCGCGCAGATGGCGGCGATCGGCGAGCGCAAGGAAGCGCAATACCGCGACCTGGTGCGCACCGAGGGCCTGAGTCTCCTGCCCGGCGTGCAGGACTGGCTCGAGCGCCTGCACGCCGATGGCTGGCGCCAGGCCGTGGCGTCGTCGGCGCCGCCGGCCAACATCGCGGTGCTGCTCGAGGTGCTGCACGTCGGGCATCTGTTCGAGGCGACCGTGTCGGCGGAGGACGTGGCGCACGGCAAGCCGGCCCCCGACGTGTTCCTGCGCGCGGCCGAACGGCTCGGCGTTCCGCCGGATCGCTGTGTCGTCGTCGAGGACGCGGCGGTCGGCGTCGAGGCCGGACGCCGCGCCGGCATGCGCACGGTCGGGATTTCCGGCACGCACGGACCGCTCGAGGCCGACGTCGTGACGTCGTCGCTGGCGGACCTCCCGCCGGACACCTTCGACCGTCTGGTTCCGCCCGGACGCTGATCGACCATCGCCTTCCGTCCGACTCCCCGGCGGCACGGCCTTTCCCGCAATTTCCGCTGTCCCGTCTGACTCCAGACAGATTTCGTTAAAGCCCCACCCGATCCGGTCGATTCCTCCATCGCTGGCGGCCCGCACCGGCCGCAGGGCGCAATCCGCGCGAACGCGCGGACAGGAGGAGCACGGCAATGCGGAAGCTTCGGGTGCTGGTGGTGATCGTCGGGCTGCTCGCGGGCTCGACCGCCGCGCTCGCGCAGATCAAGGGCATCGGACGCCTGAACGGCAAGGTCGTCGACGGCGGCGGCAGGGCCATCGAGGGCGTGAGCGTGAAGCTGCGGCAGGGGACGGACGTGCTCGAGACGACGACCGACGGGCGGGGCGAGTGGGTCCTGGCGGGTGTGGCGCGCGGGAGCTGGATGCTCGCCTTCGAGAAGGACGGATACGAGACCAAGGTCGTGCGCGTGGTCGTCGAGAAGGAAATGCTGCGCACGGAGCCCATCAAGGTCACGCTCACCAGATGAGCCGTCGGGCGGGCCCGGGGCCCGCCCGGACGCGCGGCCGGAGGCGGCCTGCGATCCCGGAGAACGGTCATGCGGCACTGGACGATTGGCAACAAGCTGTACTCGGGCGTCGGCGCGCTGGTGGTGTTCCTCCTGGCCGCCGGCTGCGTGTCGCTGTGGAGCGCATCGCGACTCAACGCGCAGCTGGAGGAGATGAGCGGCACGACCGTACGGAAGGTCGTGCTCATCGCGGGCGTCACGGCCGGGTTCGAGGCCGCGTACTCGCACGCCAAGACGATGATCCTCGGCGGCATGGCCGGTGACGAGACGAAGGTCGAGGCGGCGAAGCGCGCCGCGCAGGGGGCCGGTGAGCAGGCCCGGCGCGATCTCGAGGAGCTCCGCCCGCTCCTGAACGACCAGGAGGCGCAGCGGGCGCTGCGCACGATCGAGCAGGGGGCCGAGGCCTGGGATCGGTTCTTCGCGCAGTTCGTCCGGTACTCGGACGCCGGGCAGCTCGCCGAAGCGAATGATCTGTTCAACGGCCAGGAGTCGATCCGGCAGGCCACGCAGCACGCGGTCGCCTCGCTCGACACCGTGCGCGACGACGTGCTGAAGCACGAGCGCGAGGCGGCGGCGGCCAACTACGCGGCCATCCGCGTGCTGATCCTCTCGCTCTCGGCGCTGTCGATTGCCGTCGGCGTCCTCGTGTTCTGGGCCGTGCGCGGGATCAACCGCTCGCTGCACGCGACGGCCCTCGATCTGCGCGACGGCGCCCAGCAGCTCGCCGCCGCCGCCAGCCAGGTCGCCGCCTCGTCGCAGACGCTGTCGCGCGGGGCGTCGGAGCAGGCGGCCTCGCTGGAGGAGACGTCCGCGTCGATGGAGGAGATGGCCTCCATGACGCGGAAGAACGCCGAGAACTCCGAGGCGGCCGCGGGTCTGATGAGCGACGCCGATCGGCTCGTCGACAGCTCGAACCGCGCGCTCGGCGACATGGTGTCGTCGATGAAGAGCATCAACGAGGCGAGCACGCGCGTCGCCCGGATCATCAAGACGATCGACGAGATCGCGTTCCAGACGAACATCCTCGCGCTGAACGCCGCCGTGGAGGCCGCGCGCGCGGGCGAGGCCGGCATGGGCTTCGCCGTCGTCGCCGACGAGGTGCGCAACCTCGCGCAGCGGTCGGCGCAGGCGGCGCGCGACACGGCCGCGCTCATCGAGGAGTCGGTCGGGAAGTCGCAGGAAGGCAGCGCGAAGGTCGAGAGCGTCGCCGAGTCGATCCGCAGCATCACGGAAGCGGTCTCCCGCGCGCGCGGGCTGGTCGACGAGGTCAGCGCCGCGAGCCGGCAGCAGGCACAGGGGATCGATCAGGTGTCGCAGGCGGTCGCGCAGATGGAGAAGGTCACGCAGAGCACCGCGGCGACGGCCGAGGAGAGCGCCGCCGCCAGCGAGGAGCTGAGCGCGCAGGCGGAAGCGGCGCTCGGGATCGTCGCGTCGCTGGAGGCGATGGTCGGCGGCAGCGAGGAGCCGCCGGCGCCACAGGGCCGTCGGAGCGGCGGCGTGCGGGGCAAGGTGGTGCCGATGACCGAGCGTGCGGCGAAGCCGCGCCCGACTCCGCGGCAGGCGGAAGACGCGATCCCGCTCGAGAGCACGGGGACGTTCGGATCGTTCTAGATTCCGGGCGCCAGCGCCAGCGCCGGGCGCCGCGCACGCTCACGAGAGCGCCAGGCGCCCTCCGACCAGCACGGCCCACAGCAGCGCCGGGCCGGCCGGCCAGTACGCATCGAGTTGCACCGCGACGTGCGCGATGCGCGGCCAGCGCGCACACGCCGCGGCCAGGCCCGCGGCGGCGGCCAGGAAGTACGCGGGGAAAATGTAGCGGTCGGCGGTGAGGTCGCGCGCGGCCAGCAGCACCACGGTGATGGCCGCGGCCGCGCCCGAAAACCGGATCCATCGCGCCCGCCCGTTCTCCGCGCGGCCGCGCTGCAGGACGTGGGCGGCCAGCACGAGGCTCCACGGCGCCGCGTACCAGGCCAGGCGCCCCGCATACCAGAGCGCGTTGCGCAGCTTGTCGATCGGAAACGGCAGCCCGGTCGACGAGGGCCCGCCCTCGAGTCCCATGCGCGGGCCGAGGTAGTACTCGAGAAACGAGCTGCCGGCCGCGGCGGCGTACAACCGTTCGTATGCAGCCGCGGCGACGGGCGTCAGCAGCAGCATCGCGGCCGGCGCCAGCCAGGCCTGCCGCGCCTGCCGCCCGGCGCCGCCCCGGCAGGCGAGCCAGACGGCGCACAGCACGGGGCCGAGCAGCGCGAAGACGCCCTTCACCAGCAGCGCCCATCCGAACCCCGCGACCGCGGGGATGATCCAGAATGCGCGCTCGCGCGCGCGCTCGGTGCAATACAGCGCCACGACGAGCCCCGCCAGGAGCAGGTATTCCTGGTTCGCGCGGACGCGGAACACGAAGGCGATTGGCAGGAGTTGCAGCGCCCAGACGAGCAGGCGCGCTTCCGCACGGGGCAGCAGCCGCGCCGCCAGCGCGGCGAGCAGCAGCAGCGAGACGACCTGGGCCGCCAGCGAGGCGACGAAGGAGGCCTGCGCCGCGGGGTAACCGGCGCGCGTCAGCAGCGCGGGGAGGACGAACGTGCCGGCCGGGTGTTCGCGGAACGGCCCCTGACGGCCCCAGGCGCCCCACCACTGCGGCGCAATCCACGTCGCGATCGGCTGCTCCGCCAGCTGCGTGGCGATGGCGATGTAGGCGCGGGAATCGGGATCGCGCGTGCGGTAGCCGGTCCACGCCAGCAGCGCCGCCGCCACGCCGAGCGCCGCCAGCCAGGCGGCTGCGGTCCGGACCGGTGTGTGCGGCCGTGAAGGGGCCGCGTCGCGGGCGGCCGAACCGCCGGCGGAACTCCCGGCGCCTGCGGTCACGTCCGTCAGTCCTGGAGCACCGCCAGCAACTCGTCGGCCGTGACCGTCGCGGGCCCGAACCTGCCGACCACCACGCCGGCGGCATGGTTCGCCAGCGCGGCGGCTTCGGCCATCGCGGCGCCGGACGCCAGGGCCAGCGCGAGCGTCGCGATCACGGTATCGCCCGCGCCGGTCACGTCGGCGACCTCGCGCGCGAACGCCGGCAGCGCGCCTTCCCGATCCGAATCGAGCAGCCACATGCCCTGCTCGCCGCGCGTGATGAGCACGCTGCCGCAGCGGGCGCGCTCGCGGAACGCCCGTGCCGCGGCGCCTGCCTCCGCGTCCGACCGGATGCGCATGTGCGTGGCGATCTCGGCTTCGTGGTGGTTGGGGGTGACCAGCGTGGCGCCGTGATAGTAGGCGAGGTGGGGAATCTTCGGATCGACCAGCACCGGGATGCCGCGCGCGTGCGCGTCGGCGGCGATGGCCTGCACGAGCCCCGCCGTGACGGCGCCTTTCAGGTAGTCGGAGATGACGATCGCGCCCGCCCGCGGCGCCAGGGCGGCGGCGCGCTCGATGAGGGCGCGCTCGATCTCCGCGCCGGCTTCCGCGTCGTGCTCGTAGTCGATGCGCGCCACCTGCTGCCGCCGATCCGTCACCACCCGCACCTTCCTCGTCGTCGGGCGCGACGGATCGACGACGAGGCCCGAGGTGCCGATGCCGCGTTCGGCCAGCGCCTGGCGCAGCGTGCACGCCGCGTGGTCGTCCCCCACGAGCCCGACGAGATCGACCGGTGCGCCGAACGCGGCGACGTTGTGCGCGACGTTGGCGGCGCCGCCGATGCGGTGCTCCTCGCCGTTGAAATGGACGATCGGCACCGGCGCTTCCGGCGAGATGCGCGTGACGCGCCCCATCAGGAACTCGTCGAGCATCACGTCGCCGACGACGAGGACGCGGGCGGCGGGGAAGCGGGAGACGAGATCGCGGGCGCGCTGCGGCGCGGGAAGAGGCAGCCGCGGCGTCACGGCAGATCGGCCCGGTCGGCGGCGAACGGCAGCGTCAGCAGGACGAGGAGCAGCATCAGGAACTCGGAGTCGCCGAAGTTGTGCTCGAACAGACCGGCCACGAGCATGCCGGTCAGCGCCGCGAGGCCCGCGGCGGCCATGAAGCGGTGCCGGCCGGTCGTCAGCCGGCGCCACAAATCGAGGCTCACCGTCCCGACGAACCAGAGCCAGATGCCGAGCGCCGGCAGCCCGCGCTCCGCGGCGATCTGCATCGGCACGTTGTGCAGGTGCGGGTTCACCTTCTCGACGGCGAGCGGATCGCGGTAGCGCGCGTAGACGCGCTCGACCATGTTCGGCCCGACGCCGGTCACCGGGCGCTCGGCAATCATCGCGCCCCCCTCGCGCAGCATCGCGACGCGATCGCGGTTCGTCGGATCGTGCAGGTCGAAGATCGAGTAGAAGCGGGCCGTCAGGCTGTCCGGCGCGACGAGGAAGAAGAGACCGGCGACCACGGGCAGCACGGCGAGCAGCCGGAGGTCCTTCAGTACGAACAGCACCGTCACCGCCGCGGCGACGCCGACCCAGGCGCTCCGGGTGAACGTCAGCGCGACGGCCACGGCGAGCGCCGGAATCACGATCGCGGCCCAGGTGCCGTGGCGCGTGTCGAACAGCAGCCGGCCGACCGCGGCGGCGATCACCAGCATCAGCAGCCCGGAGTACGTCATGTAGTGGCCGAGCGTGCCCTGCGGACGCTGCCCCAGATGGTCGTAGTTCAGCAGGCCGTACTGGACGATGCCGAGGATGGCGCTGGCGGCGCCGACGGTGATGATGACGTTGTAGAAGGTCAGCGCCCGGTTGCCGCGTGCCAGCTGGTAGACGGCCGGCACCAGCAGGAACACCACGAGCTGCTTCGAGTCGATGAAGCTGGTGCGGGGGTCCGGCGAGAACGCGGCGGAGATGAGCGTCCAGGCCGCGTAGACGAGGAGCGGCAGGAAGAAGCGCGGGGCCTCGGGGCGCTGCTGCTTGACGTACAGTGTGCCGGCCCAGAGACACAGCGTCAGGGCGAGGCAGATGCCCGCGGCGGCGATCGAGAGCTGCAGCGCGCTGACGAACCCGATGAGCGCGGCCAGGGCCGCCCATTCGAGCCGATCGCGCGGCGGCGCTCCCGCCAGCTGTGAAACAGTGGTCATCGCCTTCATCCGGTCACCTGTGCGTCCGCGGCCTGCCGCGTCCCGCGCCGCGCACGCCGCAGGTGGCGCCTGTCGGGCCCGTCCGCCGCGCCCGTTCCAGTTCGCGCGCCTGACACTTTACTCGCAACCGGCCGCCCGCGCCGCATCCGGCGCCAGGACCGACTCGACCGCCGCGAGCACCTGTCCGGGGGCAATCCCGGTCAGACACCGGAAGTCGCCGGGAGCGCAGACCCGCTGGTCGCAGGGGCGGCACGGCAGCGGCCCCGGCTCGACCGCACGGGCCGGAATGGCGGGATCGCGCCAGGGAGCCGACCGGGCCGCCAGCGTCGGGCCGAACAGCCCCACGATGGGGGTGCGGGTCGTGCCGGCGACGTGCAACGGCCCGCTGTCGCCCCCGATGAACAGGGCCGCGCGGCCGATGAGCGCCCGCAATTCGGGGAGGTCGAACTCGCCCGCGCGGAGGATCCGCTCGCGCAGCCCGTCCGGCAGCAACCCGCGCGCCTGCGCGCCGATCGCCTCCGCGGCGTGACGGTCCGACGGCCCGGCCGTCAGGACCACGGCGCGCGCGGGATCGGCGGCGACCACGCCGGCCGCCAGCTGCGCGAAGTGCGACGCCGGCCAGCGGCGGAACGGGTTGCCGGCACTCACATGCAGCACGACCAGCGGCGCGCCCGGTTGCAGGCCCAGCGCCCGCAGCCGCTGCCCGACCCGCGCGGCAGCCGCGGGATCCTCCGGCATCTCGAGCGGATCGCGCGCCGGATCGGGCGGCCCGGCCCCGAGCGCCGCGAGCAGGTCCCACTGGTTCTCCACGGAGTGGCGCGCGCGCAGCGTCCGCGGCCGATCCACCACCCGGGTGTACATCCAGCTGCGTCCCGCCACCGCGTAGCCGACCCGCTCGCGCGCGCCGGTGAGCCAGGAGATCCACGACGCGCGCGGGCCGCCGTGCAGATCCAGGACGAGATCGAAGCCGCGGCGCCGGAGCGACAGCGCCAGGCGCAGATCCTCGAACGGGCGCGCCGCGCCCGCCGGGCGCGGCGCGACGATCACCTCGTCGAGATGCGGGTTGCCGCGGACGACCGGCGCGGCCGGCTCCTCGACCAGATAGGCGATGTGGGCGTCCGGGAACCGGCGCCGCACACCCCGGATCACCGGGGTGGTGAAGACCACGTCGCCGAGCAGGCGCAGCCGGACGAGCAGGATGCGCATCCGACGCGGCGCTACGGTTCGATCGTCGCTTCGTCGAGCAGCATCACCGGGATGTCGTCCCGAATCGGGTACACCCGCTTGCACGTCTCGCACTTCAACCCCGTGCCGTCCTTGACCAGCACGACGGGCGTCTTGCATTCCGGACAGGCCAGAATGGCCAGCAGCTCCGGATCGACCGCCATCAGCGCCTCCTCGCGAGCCACCGGGCGCGCGGGCGCGTCCGGGTGTCCCGTTCCGCGCCACTATAGCGCAAAGGCTCCGCCCTTCGGGGCGTCTGTGGGAGAATCGGAGTGCCGTGCCAGCCTGCCTGCGCGCCTTCGCGCTCGTGATTGCCGTGCTCGCTGCCGCGCCCGCCGCGGCGCAGCCAGGGGACGCCGACACGGTGTCCACCGCCTATTACCAGTTCCTGCTCGGCCGTCATCTCGAGACCGAGGACCGGATCGACGACGCGGTGGCCGCGTACCGGCGCGCCGCCGAGCTGGATCCGTCCTCGGCCGCGATCCCCGCCGAGCTGGCGAACCTGTACGCCCGTCAGGGCCGGTTCGCCGAGGCGGTCGCCGCCGCGCGCGCCGCGCTGTCGCTCGACCAGGACAACCGCGACGCGCATCTCGTGCTCGGCAGCATCTTCGCGTCGGCGTCCGAGGAGTCGGCACGGGCGGTGGGCGTGGCGCCCGACGAGGCGCCGCGGCTGGCGATCCGGCATCTCGAGCAGGGGCGCCGCGCCGACGGCATCGGATTCGATCCGGCCGTCGAGCTCACGCTCGCGCGGCTCTATCTCGGCATCGGCGAGGCGGAGAAGGGCGCCGACGTGCTCGCGCGCCTGATCGCGCTGGCGCCGGAGATCGTCGAGGCGCGCATCCTGCTCGCGCGCGCGGAGACCTCGCTCGGACGGCACGACCGCGCGGTCGCGGCGCTCGAGGAAGGCGCGCAGGACAGTCCGCGCCAGTTGTGGGCGCTGGCGGAGCTCTATCAACGCCAGGGCCGATGGCCGGACGCGGCGCGCGCGTACGAGCAGCTCGCCGCGATTGCGCCCGGGCTCGACATGCGTCAGCGCTGGGCCCACGCGCTGCTGCAGGTGCGCACGCCCGAGGCGACGGCGCAGGCGCGCCGGGTGCTGGAGGAGATCCTCGCCGCCGCGCCGAACGATGCCCGCGCGCTCGCGCTGCTGACGGTGGCGGCGCGCCAGGCGCGCGACTTCGAGGCCGCCGAACGGACCGCCCGGCGGCTGCTCGACCTGCAGCCCGGATCGCCCGACGGGCTGATCGCGCTCGCCGAGGTCTACGAGGACCAGCGCCGCTATGCGCAGGCCGTCGACCTGCTCGCGCCGGCCGTCGACGCGCTGTGGGACGACCCGGCGAAGCGCCGCGACCTGCTGACGCTGGTCGCGCATCTGGGCTTCGCGCAGCTGCAGGCCGGCCGGCCCGAGGCCGCCATCGCGACGTTCCAGCGCGCGCGATCGCTCGTGCCGGAGCACGGCGGCTTCGACGCCGCGCTCGTGCAGGCGCTGGTGCTCGCGCGGGAGTACGAACAGGCCGCGACGCTGGCGCGCGCCGCGCGGCGGCGCAACCCGGGCGACCTGCGGCTCGCGCAGCTCGAGGCGCGTGCCCTGACCCGGTCGGGCCGCGAAGACCGGGCGGTGGTGGTCATGCGCGAGGCGCTCGCCGAGCACGCCGACAACGTGCAGGCGCATCTCTCGCTCGCCGAGGCGCTGCAGGACGCCGATCGGATTGCCGAAGCGGATCAGGTGCTCGCCGAGGCGGCGCGCCGGTTCCCCGGACACGTCGACGTCGCGTTCCAGCAGGGCGCGCTGCTCGAGCAGCGCCGCGACTTCGGCGGCGCGGAGGCGGCGTTCCGCCGCGTGCTCACCGTCGATCCGGAGCACGCGCCGGCGCTGAACTATCTCGGCTACATGCTCGCGGATCGCGGCGAACGGCTGGAGGAGGCCGTCGGCCTGATCGAGCGCGCGCTGGCGATCGACCCGGGGAACGGCGCGTATCTCGACAGCCTCGGCTGGGCGTACTACCGCCAGAAGCGCTTCCGCGAGGCCGAGCCGCTGCTGCGCCGCGCGGCGGAGCAGCTGCCCACGAACTCGGTCGTGCAGGAGCACCTGGGCGATCTGCTCGCCGCGCTCGGCCGGCGCACCGAAGCGGTGGAGGCGTGGAAGCGTGCGCTCGCCGGCGACCGCGAGGCGGTGGACGTTGCCGCGCTCGAGCAGAAGATCCGCCGGCGGTAGATCGTGCGCGCCGTGTCGAGAGCCGATTCGACGCTGCCCGCGCGAGCCCGGTATCCGTTCCCCGTTCTGGCTCCGCTCCTGCTCGCCGCCGCGCTCGCCGGCTGCGCCCCGCGCGGCCTGCGCCTGCCCGAGGGCCCGTCCCGTCCGCTCGCCGATCCGGACGCGGTGCTGACCGCCGCCATCGGCCACTGCACGGCCCTGCGGAGCCTGACCGCGGAAGTCGGGCTGTCGGGACGCGTGGGCCGGGAACGGCTGCGCGGTCGCCTGCTCGTCGGGCTGGCCGCGCCGGCATCCGTGCGGATCGAGGCCGTGGCCCCCTTCGGCGCGCCCTACTTCCTGCTGGCGGGACGCGACGGGGTCGCGACGCTGCTGTTCCCGCGGGACGACCGCGTGCTGCCGGAGGCGCCGGTGTCCGACATCCTCGAAGCGCTCGCCGGGCTGGATGTGCGCGCGCCCGACCTGCGCGCGTGGCTGGCCGGCTGTCCGGGGAGCGAGCCGCGGCCGGACACCGCGCGCGCATACGGCGAGACGTGGGCGGCCGTCGACCTCGCGGAGTCCGGCACCGCCTGGTTCCGCCGATTCGATCGCGGCTGGTGGCTGGTTGCCCGCACCGGCGGGGCGCTCCGGGTGGAATTCGACGGGCATGCCGGCGTGCAGCCGCTCGAGGTGCGGATCGGCCGCGCGTCACCGGACGTGGCGCCGCCGCTCGACGTGCGGCTCGCGCTGCGGCAGATCGCGATCAACGTCGATCTGCCGGCGGAGGCGTTCTCGCTCGACGTGCCTCCGGGCGCGCTCGCGATCACGCTCGAGGAGCTTCGGCGGTCCGGGCCGCTCAGAGACGATGAAGACTGATCCGCCGGACGCGGCTGCCGTTGTCGTCGCACCGGCCAGGGCGGCATCGCGCGTGGTCGTGCGCGCGCACGCGAAGATCAACCTCGATCTGCGCGTGCGCGGCCGGATGGCGGACGGCTATCACGAGCTGCGGACGATCTTCCAGACGCTGGCGCTCCACGACACGCTCACCGTGGCACGCACGCGCGGGCCCTTCCGGCTCACCGGCGTTGGCGAGGCGATGCCGCTCGATCGCACGAACCTGGTGTGGCGCGCCGCCGAGGCGCTCTGGCGCGCCGCGGGGCGCCCCGGGCTGCCGCACGGCGCGCGGGTGCATGTCGAGAAGCGCATCCCCGCGCAGGCCGGCCTGGGAGGCGGCAGCAGCGACGCGGCCGCGGCGCTGCGCGCGCTCTGCCGCGTCTGGGGATTCCGGCTGCATCCCCGCGAGCTGGCGCGGCTGGCGGCGGGCGTCGGCGCCGATGTCCCGTTCTTTCTCGTCGGCGGCACGGCCCTCGGGCTCGGCCGCGGCGACCAGCTGTTCCCGTTGCCGGACCTGCCGCGCCGCACCGTGGTCATCGCCCGCCCGGCCTTCGGGGTCGGCACGGCCGAGGCGTACGGCTGGCTGGCGGCGGATCGCGACGCGCATCCGCCGGAGCCGGGCCCGGGGCCGGACTGGTTGGACCTGTCGGCCGGCGCAGCCGGGTGCGTGAACGATCTCGAGGCCCCGGTCGAGCGGCGCCATCCCGAAATCGCCGCGGTCCGGACCGTGCTGGACGAGGTGGGGGCGGAGCTGGCGCGGATGTCGGGCAGCGGCTCGGCCGTGTTCGGGCTCTTCCGGTCCCGGACCGCGGCCGTGCGGGCGGGGCGGGAGCTGCGCCGCCGGAACATGGCCGTCCTGCTGACCGCAACCGCTCCGGCGGGGCGAAACCCGGCCTTGTGAGCCGCCTGGGGGATCGTCTAGAATTGAGGTTTTGCACGGCCGTGGTTGGGCCGCTCCAGCGGGTCTCGTTATCCCTTCCAGGTTCGACAGGCAGGTACGGAACGTGGAAGCCCGGTTGCGGCCGGGCGCGGCGCGCGGGTGTCGATGGGGCGTGGCCAAGCGGTAAGGCGCGGGACTTTGGATCCCGTATTCGAAGGTTCGAATCCTTCCGCCCCAGCCACTTTGCCGGGCAGGAACTCCCGGCGGCGGCACGCGTGACCGCCGGTGGGGAGACAGGAGAGACGCGACAGGTGAGGACACGGCTGGATGCCAACCGGGTTTGGTGACCTCAAGATTTTCACCGGCAGCGCGCACCCGGCGCTTGCGGGTGAGATTGCCGACTATCTGGGGCTGCCGCTCGGGCAGGCGCGGCTGCGCCGCTTTCCCGACACGGAAGTCTCGTTCCAGATCGACGAGAACATCCGCGGCACCGACGTGTTCATCGTGCAGCCGACCTCACCGCCGGTCGACCTGCACCTGATGGAGCTGATGGTGATGATCGACGCGTTCCGCCGCTCGTCGGCGTCGCGCATCACGGCGGTCATCCCCTATTACGGGTACGCGCGGCAGGATCGGAAGGACAAGCCGCGGGTGCCGATCTCGGCCAAGCTCGTCGCGAACCTGCTCTGCGCGGCCGGCGTGAACCGGGTGCTGACGATGGATCTGCACAAGGCGCAGATCCAGGGCTTCTTCGACATCCCGGTGGACCACCTGTTCGCGGCGCCGGTGATCATCGAGCACCTGTCGCGACGCAACGACGGGAAGCTGACGATCGTCGCGCCCGATGCCGGCGGCGCCGAGCGCGCGCGGGCCTACGCGAAGCGGCTCGACGCCGACCTGGCGGTCGTCGACAAGCGCCGCAGCGACGACGGGACGGCGGAGGTGATGAACGTGATCGGCGACGTGGCCGGCCGCACGTGCATCATCCAGGACGACATCGTCGACACGGCGGGGACGATCGTGAAGGCGGCCACCGCGCTCCAGCAGGCGGGGGCCGAGCGGGTCATCGGCTGCGCGGTGCACGGCGTGCTCTCGGGCCCGGCGCTCGATCGGATCGAGCACTCGGTCATGGAATCGATGATCGTGACCAACACGATCCCGATGACGGACAAGCGCGCCAGCTGCAGCAAGATTCAGGAGCTCTCGGTGGCCCGGCTGCTCGGGCAGGCCATCCGGAGCATTCACGAGGAGACGTCGGTCTCCTCGCTGTTCGTGTAGGCGGACGCCGGGGAACGGCGCCCGCCCGGGTACGTTGAGGACGTGAGAACCATGGACGCGACACTGCAGGCCGAACGTCGGACGAGCAAGGGGAAGAACGAGGCGCGGCGGACCCGCGCGGCGGGTCGGCTGCCCGCGGTGGTCTACGGGCCCGCCACGGGCGGCGGCGCGGAGCCGGCGGTGCCGATCACGGTGGATCCGAAGGAGCTGTCGCGCATCCTGCGGTCCGAGTCGGGCATCAACACCATCATCAGCCTGTCGCTCGACGGGCAGACGGTCCCGGTGCTCGTGAAGGACTTCCTGCTGCAGCCGGTCAGCCACGCGCTGCTGCACGCCGACTTCTACCGCGTCGCGATGGACCGGAGCGTGAAGGTCACGATTCCGGTGATCCTCAAGGGCGAGTCGAAGGGGGTCAAGCAGCAGGGCGGCCTGCTCGACTTCGTCACGCGGCAGTTCGAGGTCGAGTGCCTGCCGTCGGAGATCCCGGACAACATCGAGATCGACGTCACCGAGCTGCTCGTCGGCCAGGGGGTCCGCATCCGCGACGTCGCGCAGGGTGCGCGCTGGACGCCGACCGGCGACGCCGACACGATGCTCGTCCACGTCGTGACGCCGAGGACCGAGGAGGCGCCGGCGGCGGAGGGCGAGGCCGCGGGGGCCGAGCCCGAAGTGATCAAGAGGGGCAAGACGGAGAAGGAAGAGGGCTAGCGCGCTGAAGCTGATCGTCGGGCTCGGCAATCCCGGATCGGAGTACGCCGGGACACGGCACAACGTCGGGTTCCGGGTCGTCGATCTGCTGGCCGAGCGCGCCGGCGTGCGGTGCGACCGCGAGGCGTTCGGCGCGCTGGTCGGCCGGACGTACGGCCCGGTGCCGCTGCTGCTGGCCAAGCCGCTCACGTTCATGAACCTGAGCGGCCGCGCGGTGCAGGCGCTCGCGCACTACCACAAGGTGGCGCTCGAGGATCTGCTCGTCGTCACCGACGATGCGGCGCTGCCCCTGGGGCGGCTGCGGGCGCGGCCCGGCGGGTCGTCGGGCGGGCACAACGGGCTGAAGTCGATCGCGCAGCAGCTGGGGACCGACGCGTTCCCGCGGCTGCGGATCGGCATCGGGCGCGGCGACGGACGCCGCGATCTGGCGGATCACGTGCTCAGCCGGTTCGAGCCGGCCGAGCAGGCGGAGGTCGACGCGTCGATTGCGCGGGCGGCCGACGCGGTGGAGTTGTTCGCGGCGGACGGGATCGCCGCGGTGATGAACCGGTACAACGCGGATCCCGCGAAGGCCGGTCGACGGGAGTTGTCGGACACACCCGGCGACAGCGAGGACGGTCAATCCTGATGCGCCCCGCCCCGTGAGGCGGGGGCCGAACTTGACTCCTTGCCACCGGACGCGCACTCCGCGCAGGACCGGTGGCCGTTTCCTGCGGGCTCCGGCCCGCGACGTCCAGAAGGAGCCGCGATGAGCGCACCACGCACGTACGAGCTCGTGTACATCATCGCCCCCGACGCGACCGATGAGCAGGTCGAGGCGGTCCACCAGCAGGTGGAGTCGACCGTGCAGCGTCTCGGGGGCACGCTGGAGAAGACGGACAACTGGGGCCGGCGCAAGCTGGCCTACGAAATCAACCACCACAGGGAGGGCATCTACGTCCTCGAGCTGATCGCCGGGTCGGGCGAGCTGATGAAGGAGCTCGATCGGCGGCTGAAGGTCATGGACGAGGTGATCCGGCACCTGGTCGTGCGGATCGACGAGGAGCAGCGGGTGGTCGAGCGCACGCGCGCGCGCCGTCAGGAGACGCAGGCGCGCCGGCGCGAGGCGCGCGGGCTGCCGCCGGAGCCGCAGGAAGGCGAGTCCCGGAAGGACCGTGAAGAGGGCGCCGAGGGCGCGGAGGCGGAGGCATAGCCATGGCGAACGGACGAGGCAAGGGTGGCGGCCGCGGACGCCCGCGGTCGGAGCGCGGAGGGGGCCGGCGATCGCTGTTCCGCCGCCGCAAGGTCTGCAAGTTCTGCGCGGACAAGATCGATGACATCAACTACAAGGACGTGAAGCTGCTGTCCGGGTTCGTGCCCGAGCGCGCCAAGGTGCTGCCGCGGCGGATCTCCGGCACGTGCGCGACGCACCAGCGGAAGCTGCGCCGCGCGATCATGCGCGCGCGCATCCTGGCGCTGCTGCCGTATCTCGCGGACTGATCGCTGAGGGAGTCACGGGGGACGGCGACGCGCCGTCTCCCGTGCGCGCACGAGGAACGCCATGGAAATCATTCTGAGAGAGCACGTCGAGAATCTCGGCCGGCGCGGCGACGTGGTGAAGGTGGCCCCGGGCTACGCCCGCAACTACCTGCTGCCGCGGCAGCTCGCGCTGCCCGTGACCGAGCAGAACCGGAAGCTGATCGAGCGCGAGCGGCAGATCGCCGAGGCGCGCGAGACGGAGGAGCGCCAGCAGGCCGAAGCGCTCGCGTCGCGCATCACCGCCCTGGAGGTGGTCATCGCGCGGCGCGTGGGAGAGACCGAGCAGCTGTACGGCTCGGTGACCAGCGCCGATCTCGCCGAGACGCTCGAGGAGAAGGGGCTCCAGATCGAGCGGCGCCGGATTCAACTCGACGATCCCATCAAGGCGCTCGGCGAGTACGCCGTCCCGATCCGCCTCCATCGCGACGTGACCGCGCAGCTGCGCGTGCAGGTCGTGAAGCAGGAAGAAGACGAGGCGTAGCGCCTCGTCTTCAAGAGAGCGCCCGTTCGCCACGGAGGGCACGGAGGCCGCAGCGCGCACAGGGTGATGGAAGGGGAACCTTTCCGGACTCTGCGCGCTCTGCGGCCTTCGTGCCCCCGGTGGCAACAGGCCTCGACGCGATCCCGGACCCTCCTGTTGATGTAGACTGACTCGCGTCGGATGCCTGACGCCGTCGCTGCCCCCACCCGCGCGCTTCCGCACAACCTCGAGGCCGAACGCTCGGTCCTCGGGGCGATTCTGATCCACAACGAAGCCTTCAACTACGCCGCGCAGATCGTGCGGCCCGAGGACTTCTTCCGCGACGCGCACCGCCGCGTGTTCGAGAAGATGGTGCTGCTCGGCGAGCGCGGGCACGCGATCGACATCGTCACGCTGAATGAGGCGCTGGCGCAGGCCGGGGAGCTGGAGCAGGTGGGCGGGCCGGCCTACATCGCGGGCCTCGTCGACGGCGTGCCCCGATCGACGAACGTCGAGTACTACGCGCGCATCGTCAAGGAGAAGTCGACGCTGCGCGCGCTGATCCACGCGACGCAGACGATCGCGACGCGCGCGTGGGAGGCGGAGGACGACCCGAACCAGATCCTCGACGAGGCCGAGCAGACGATCTTCGCCATTGCCGAGGACCGCGCGCGCCAGGGCTTCGTCCCGATGCGGCAGATCGTCGACGAGACGCTGCCGAAGATCGAGCAGCTGTTCGAGCACCGGAAGCTGATCACCGGCGTGCCGACCGGCTTCGTGGACCTGGACGGCATGACGCGCGGCCTGCAGCCGGGCGATCTCGTCATCGTCGCCGCCCGCCCGTCGATGGGCAAGACGAGCCTCGTGCTGAACATGGCGGAGCACGCCGCCCTCGAGCACGGCCACGTCGTCGGATTCTTCAGCCTGGAGATGTCGAAGGAGTCGCTGTTCCTGCGGCTCCTGACGTCCGTCGCGCAGATCGACGCGCACAAGCTGCAGACGGGCCACGTGGGACCGCGGGACTACGAGCGGCTCTCGCACGGCATCAGCCGGCTGAGCGAGACGCCGATCTTCATCGACGACTCGCCGGGGCTCGGCGTGCTCGAGATGCGCGCGAAGGCGCGCCGGCTCGCGGCCGAGCACGGGCTCAGCCTGCTCATCGTCGACTACCTGCAGCTGATGACGGGGCGCGGGCGGTTCGACAACCGGACGCTCGAGCTCGCCGCGATCTCGCGCGGGCTGAAGGGGCTCGCGAAGGAGCTCAACGTGCCGGTGCTGGCGCTGTCGCAGTTGAGCCGCGCGCCCGAGGCGCGCTCCGATCACCGGCCGCTGCTCTCGGACCTGCGCGAGTCGGGCGCGCTCGAGCAGGACGCCGACGTCGTGCTGATGATCTACCGGCCGGAGATGTACCCGGACTGCAAGGAAGAGGAGAAGGGCACGGCCGAGATCATCATCGCCAAGCAGCGCAACGGCCCGACCGGAACCGTGAACCTCGCGTTCCTGCGCGAGCACACCCGCTTCCAGAACCTGTCCTATCGCGGAGACTAGCCGCGTGGTCCGATCGACCGTCGCCGACGTCGATCTCGGCGCGATCGCGCACAACCTGCGGGAGATCCGCGCGCTGCTGGATCGCGAGGCCCGCGCGGCGGCGCCGGACCGCGCCTCGGCCTCTCCCGGCATCATCGCGGTCGTCAAGGCCAACGCGTACGGCCACGGCGCCGGCGCGGTCGGGCAGACGCTGGCGCAGGCCGGTGCGACCATGCTCGCCTGCGCCGATATCGAAGAGGGCATTGCGCTGCGGCGTGCGGGCGTCGAGGCCGACATCCTCGTCTTCGGCGCGCTCGGCATCAGCGACGTCTCCGGCCTCTTCGAGCACCGTCTGACGCCGACGATCTCGACGCCGTCCGCCGGGCGCGCGCTGCAGCAGGCGGCGGCCGCGCGCGGCGTGCGCCTGCGCTATCACCTGAAGATCGACACCGGCATGAACCGGCTCGGTCTCCGGCACGACAATCTCGCGAACACGCTGCCGGAGCTGCTCGCGGCGCCGAACCTGGAGGTCGCGGGGCTCTACACGCACTTCGCGACGGCCGACGACCCGGAGCACGCGCTCATGGAGGAGCAGCGGCGCCGCTTCGAGCGGGTGCGCGGCGAGCTGGCCGCCCAGGGCGTCCGCCCCGCGCGCGTGCACGCCGCCAACAGCGCCGCGCTGCTGCGGGATGCGCGCGTGTGGTACGACCTGGTGCGTCCGGGGCTCCTGCTCTACGGGGTCGTGCCGCCGCCGCTCGCGTCGACGCTCGAGCTGCGGCCGGCGCTGTCGTTGCGGAGCCGGCTCGTGGCGGTGAAGCACATCCGCGCCGGGGAGATCGTGAGCTACGGCGCGCGCTACGTCGCCGAGCGTCCCACGCGCATTGCCGTCGTCCCCGCCGGCTACGCCGACGGTATCGACACGCGCCTCGCCGGCCGCGGGGTGGCCCTCGTGCGCGGCCGGCGGGCGCCGATCGTCGGCAGCATCTGCATGGACATGCTGATGCTCGACATCACCGACATCGAGGCGTACCCCGGAGACGAGGTCGTGCTCATCGGCCGCCAGGGCGAGGAGGCCGTCGACGTGCGGGAGGTCGCCGCCTGCATCGGCACGATCCCCTGGGAGATTCTGTGCCGTCTCGGCAGTCGCATCGAGCGCGTGTACTCGAACCGTACGGGTGTCTGACACCCGTACGGCGCTCAGGACCCTGCCACCGCCACGCCGCCGAACCGCCGCTGGCGACGATGGAAATCCTCGAGCGCCTGTTCGAGGTCGGCTCGCCCGAAGTCGGGCCAGAGCGTCCTCGTGAACCACAGCTCCGCGTAGGCGCATTCCCACAGCAGGAAGTCGCTGAGCCGCTGCTCGCCGCCCGTACGGATCAGGAGATCGACGTCGCCCGAATCGGCCGGGCGCCCGCAGCCGCTCCCGACGCGCGCCGCGATGCGGTCGCGCGTGATCGGACCGTCCACCGCGGCGCCCATGGCGGCCCACACGATCGCGTCGCGTGCCGAGTAGTCCAGCGCGAGCCGCAGGTGCAGGCGCGAGCCGTCCGCCGTAGTCTCCTCGGCTGCCTCGATCCACTCGCAGACCGACCGTGCGAGGCGATCGCGCCGGCCGATCGCGCTGAACCGCACGCCGGCCCGGTGCATCAGCGCGGTCTCGCGACCGAGATACGTCGAGAGCAGCGCGAAGATGCCGCCGACCTCCTCGGCCGGCCGCTTCCAGTTGTCCGACGAGAACGCGAACGCCGTGAGCGTGTCGACCCCGAGGTCGGCCGCGGCCTCGACCGTCCGGCGCAGCGCTTCCGCGCCCCAGCGGTGCCCCGCACTGCGCGGCAGGCCGCGCGCTTCGGCCCAGCGGCCGTTGCCGTCCATGACGATTCCGACGTGCAGCCCGGCGGTCATGAACGCCCCTCCAGCGCCTCGTGGCCGTGCGCGTCGCGGCCGAACACCTCGTCCCAGTTCACCCGAGCGGTCGCCTGCATCAGCACGAACAGGGTGATGATGGCGCCGATGGTGAGCGTGAGGCCGGTGAACCCCTCGAAGAAGAAGGCGTAGCTGAAGAGCACGAGGAAGACGAGCTGCGCCAGCCCCGCGCGCGTCACCGCGAACGCCGGGCCGGTCACGATCCGGAGATACGAGACGACCAGCAGCACGCTCACCGCCGACGCGGCGATGAAGGCCGTGTGGATCGAGACGTGGTCCACCAGGTAGGCCAGCAGCAGATGGAACGCGAAGAACGCGGCCGAGAGGAACGCGTAGTTCGCCGGGTGCAGGTTGCGGTCCTGCAGGACGCCGAGGATCACCATCACGACGAGGAAGAAGAGCAGCGAGACCGGCGCGAAGGCGGTGATGCGCGCGGCGAGCGGCCCCGGGTTCTGGCGCTCCGGCAGGTCCATGCCGATGCGCTGGCCGGTCACGAGCCGGTCGAAGGTCCACGTCAGCGTCGCGTGGCCATCCCGTCGCTCGATCCGCCCGGGAGAGATCGTGCCGGCGGGGAAGTCGACGTCCGCGAAGTCGGTCGTCATCGTCAGCACGAAGTCGGCGACCTCCGCCACGCCGTCGCCGGCGAACGCGTAGTTCCACGTGTCGAGCCCGCGCGACCTGTACGCGACCTCGATGACCGCTTCGCCTCCGGGTGGCAGCGCGACGCTCGTGCCGAGCCCCTTCGACAGATCGCTCAGTCCGGTCGCGGGGCGGCCGTTCACGACGAAGCGGAAGTCGTCGTAGATCGCCTCCGTGGACGGGAAGCCGAGCTGCACCGCCAGCGTACGCTCGATCGGGTCGGGGTTGCGGACCCGGTAGCGGCCGCTGAAGTCGACCTCGTAGGTGTCGTACCAGAGGAGCCCTTTCTGCCGGTGCTCCAGCCGGAGCGCGACGTCTATCCGGCTCTGCGACAACGTGACCGGGTGCCGGTCGATGACCGTGGTCGTCACCTCCCTGGCGGCCTCGCGGCCGGCCTTCACCTGTTCGGTGACCTGCCTCGGCCGCTCGACCCAGACCGCTGGTGCGGCCTGCTGGTGCTCGCCGCCCCAGAGCCGGGCCACGTCCTGCCGCAGCCGGGCATCGAACTCGCCGGTCCGCGCCACGAGCGAGGTGCCAAGGATCAGCCAGGCCACGCTCGCCACGATGAAGATCACCGCGATTGCCAGCAGCCGCCAGACGGACATCACTGCTCCTTTCCGGGCCGGGTCGGGTGGCCCGCGGACGCGCCCCCGGCAGGGTGATCCGCAGGGCCGACGCGCGGTCCTCATGCTGCCCGCAGGCGCACGCCGGAGTCCTCAGCGCGAGGTGAGCGTCAGGTGAGATCTCGCTGAACCGGTGCGGTCTTCGACTACCATTCGCCTGTGCGGTTCCGGTTCGGGCGGTTCGTGCTGTCGCCGGCGCGGCGGGTCCTCCGCCGGGACGGGCAGGACGTCGCAATCATTCCCCGTTACTTCGATCTGCTCGTGCTGCTCGTGGAGCAGCGCGACCGCGCGGTCACGCGGCAGGAGATCTTCGACCGTGTCTGGGCCGACGTCGTCGTGTCCGATGGCGCGCTCACGCAGGCCATCCGCACGCTTCGCCGTCTGCTCGGCGACGACCCGCGCGAGCCGCGCTACATCCGCACGGTCTCCCGGCACGGCTACCAGTTCGTCTTCGCGCCGGTCGAGATGGAACCGGACAACGGGGCGTGGGCGGAAGTGGAGGAGCCGGACCCGGATGCGACCGTGCGAATCCCGGCGCTGGCGCCGGATCCGTTCGCCCGGCCGCTCGCCATTCTCCTGCGGCAGGGGGAGCATGCCGGCGTCACCGAGGACGAGCGTTACGACGCGGCGGTCGCGCTGCACGAACTCGGCACGGAGGAGGCGCTGCGGCGGCTCGACGCGCACGCCGGCAACCCGGCCGCGCGGGCGTTGCTGCGCGAGGCGCGATGGGACGTGCCCGGGGCCGGCGACGTCCCGCTGCTCGGCGCGCCCGGCCGCGCGCGCGCGATCGGCGCGATCCTCGCGCTGCGGCTCCGCCGCGCTGCGCGCCTGGCCTCTGCCCGCTGTGTCGCGGCGGCGGGCGGCGCGGCGCTGGCCGGCGCGGTGGCGGGACTGCTCGGCGCGCTCGCGCTGCATCTGGTGCCCGATTCCCCGACCGGGCTCGAGGCGGCCTACGCGCTGGCGCTCGTCGGCGCGGCGGCCGGCGCCGCCGGAGGCGCCGGGATCGGCGCGGGGCTCGCGGGGGCGGAAGCGGTGGCGCGATCCGCGCGTGGGCTGGCGCTGGCCGGCGGCGGTGCGATCGGCGGGCTCATCACGGCCATCGTGGCGCACCACGCCGTTCGCGCAGTGCTCACGGGGGTCTTCGGCCGCGATCTCGACGCGCTCCCCGGGCCGGTCGAGGGGCTCGTCATCGGTGCAGCCGTCGGCGCCGGCTACGCGCTCGCCACCCGGCGGCTGCCGCAGGGCGGCATGGCGGCGCCGCGCGGCGCCGCCCGCTGGCGGGTCTCGGCCGTCACGGCGCTGACCACCGCGGCGGCCGGGGTCCTGATCGCCGCCGCCGGGCGGCATCTCGTCGGCTCCGGGCTCGATCTGATGGCGGGCGCCTTCGCCGGGTCGCAGGTCGGGCTCGACCCGCTCGCCCGCCTGCTCGGCGAGGGAAGCCTGCGACCCCTGACCCGCGCGATTGTCAGCGCGTTCGAAGGCGCGATGTTCGGCGCGGGCGTCGCGTTCGGCCTGACCCGGCGACCCCAGACCGGCGCGTGACCCTGGCGATTCCGGCGCGCACCCGTCTCCCGGGGTGGGTCCGTTTTGCATTCCGGGGCCAGCTGTCATAATCGGGCAATGAAGACGAAGACCGTCTTCGTCTGTCAGGACTGCGGGGCGCAATCCTCCAAGTGGCTCGGCCGGTGCGCCGACTGCGGCGCCTGGAACTCCTTCGTCGAGGAGCGCGTCGGGGAGCCGACGACCGCCGCGGCCGGCGTGAGCCGCTACGCGCTCGTACCGGGCGGCGCCGGCGCGAAGCTGTACGCCGACGTCGAGTCGAGCACGGCCGAGCGGCTGCCGACCGGCATCGGCGAGCTCGATCGCGTGCTCGGCGGCGGCATCGTCCCCGGATCGATGGTGCTCGTCGGCGGCGAGCCGGGCATCGGCAAGTCCACGCTGCTGCTCCAGGCCGCGGCCAACGTCGCGCGCACGCTCGGCCCGGTGCTCTACAGCTCGGGCGAGGAATCGGAGCATCAGGTGAAGTCGCGCGGCGACCGGCTCGGCGTCGGGCGCGCACCGCTCTACCTGCTCGCCGAGACCTGCCTCGAGCGCATCCTCGAGGAGCTCGGGCGCCTGCGCCCCGCGCTGCTCATCGTCGACTCGATCCAGACCGTGTTCTCCATGCGCATGCAGTCGGCGCCGGGCAGCGTCGGCCAGGTGCGCGAAGCGGCCACACAGCTGCTCTTCGCCGCGAAGAGTCAGAACGTGCCGACCTTCGTCGTCGGCCACGTGACCAAGGACGGCGCGCTCGCGGGCCCCAAGGCGCTCGAGCACGTCGTCGACACGGTGATCTACTTCGAAGGGGAGCGGCACCATTCCCACCGCGTGGTCCGCGCGGTGAAGAACCGCTTCGGTGCGGTCAGCGAGCTCGGCGTGTTCGAGATGACGGGCGAGGGGCTGCGGCCGGTGCCGAATCCGTCGCAGCTGTTCCTCGCCGAACGGCCGTCCAACACGCCCGGCTCGGCGGTGCACTGCTCGATCGAGGGCTCGCGTCCGCTGCTGGTCGAAGTACAGGCGCTCGTCAGCACGAGCACGTTCGGCAACGCGCGGCGGATGGCGTCGGGCATCGAGGGCGGACGTCTCTCGCTGCTGCTCGCCGTGCTGGAGAAGCGCGCGGGTCTGAACCTGATCGGCGAGGACGTGTTCGTCAACGTGGCGGGCGGAATGACGCTCGCCGAGCCGGCCGCCGACCTGAGCGTGGCCACGGCCGTGGCGTCCAGCCTGCGCAATCGCGTCGTTGCGCCGGGCACGGCCGTGTTCGGAGAAATCGGTCTTGCCGGCGAGGTGCGTGGGATTACACAAGCCGGCCTGCGCGTGCGCGAAGCCGCACAGCTCGGGTTCTCGCGCTGCGTGCTGCCGCGCGCGAACCTCGATCCGTCCGATCGCACCCTGACCGAAGGCGGCTGCGAGCTCGTCCCTGTAACCTCCGTGGCCGAGGCGCTCGATGTGCTCCTCGTATAATTTCCCTGTGCCTCATACCCGAATCCTTCATCCTGGAGCGTCGGTATGGCCTGGTTCGTTCTTGCGCGGCTGCTGTTCGTAGCGGCCGTCGTCTACACGGCGGTCCTGCTGCAGCCGCTTCACGGCGGTCTCGCGATCAACGCGGCGTTCGGCCTTGGTCTCGCGGCGGTGTTCATCGCCTTCGAGATCCGGCTCAAGCACACGTCGATCACGCACATGCTCGGCGCCATGCTCGGCGGCGCCCTGGGGCTGGTCGCGGCCAAGGCCCTCGGCGCGGCGCTCTTCTGGGCGAATCCGAGCGATGACCGCGTCGCCTTTCTGCATTCCTTCATCCTGCTCGCACTGCCGTACCTGGGCCTCGTGCTCGGCGGCCGCCGCGGCGAATGGCTCGAGCCGGCCCACCTCATCGGGCTGTTCCGCGGCGCGGGGCCGCAGCGGCGCTACCGCATCCTCGACACGAGCGTGATCATCGACGGGCGCATCGCCGACGTCTGTGAGACGGGCTTCCTGGACGGCACGCTCGTCATCCCGCAGTTTGTGCTCAAAGAACTGCAGCTCGTCGCCGACTCGGCCGACTCGCTCAAGCGCAACCGGGGCCGGCGCGGGCTCGACATTCTGCAGAAGATCCAGAAGATGTCCGGGCTCGAGGTGACGATCTCGGACCTCGACTTCCCCGAGGTCCGCGAGGTCGACCTGAAGCTCATCGAGCTGGCCCGGGCGCTTCAGGGGAAGATCGTCACGAACGACTTCAACCTGAACAAGGTCGCCCAGCTCCGGGGCGTCCAGGTGCTCAACATCAACGAGCTCGCCAACTCGCTGAAGCCGGTCGTGCTGCCCGGCGAGATCATGCGCGTCTTCATCCTCAAGGAAGGCAAGGAGTACAACCAGGGCGTCGCCTACCTCGACGACGGGACGATGGTCGTGGTGGACAACGCGCGGAAGCTGATTGGCAAGACCGTGGATGTGGTCGTCACGAGCGTGCTCCAGACCACGGCCGGCAAGATGATCTTCGGGCGCTTCGTCGATCCCAGCATCGCTGCGGCGCAGGCCGCCGAGCGCGACGAAGGGCGGCGTCCCCGCATCGTTCCCGGTCCATCCGCCTCCGCGGCGGCCGCCTCCGGCGGCGGGGGCGCGCAGGCGCCGTCGGGCTCGGGCGGCGGCTCCGGCAGCGGGGCACCGGCGGCGGTGCGCGCCAACGGCGCGGCAGACGGCCCGGTGCGCGGATAGCCCGCGTGGCCGTGCGGTCGTTCCACTGGTGGCGGACGGTCTTCTATCTGATCCCCGTCATCGGCGTCTACACCATCGTGCTGGGCACGCTGTCGATCGCGTCCAGCCTCGTCGACCGATCCGGACACTTCGCGCACCGCTGCGCCAGGGCCTGGTCGTGGCTCATTCTCGCGACGACCGGCGTGCGGGTCGCCGTGCACGGGCTCGAGCGGCTGGAGCGCGAACGGACGTACATCTTCGTCGCGAACCACCAGAGCATCTACGACATCCCCGTCATCTTCGCGTCGCTGCCGTACCAGCTCCGCATCATCGCGAAGGAATCGCTCGGCCGGTTTCCGTTCCTCGGCTGGCACCTGCGGCGGACCGGGCACCTGCTGGTCGATCGGCGCAATCCGGATCGCGCGGGCATCCTCCGGCGATGGCGGGCGCTCGTCGGCGAGGGGCTGTCGCTCATCATCTTTCCCGAGGGCACGCGCAGCGCCGACGGGCGCGTCGGCGCCTTCAAGGCGGGCAGCTTCCTGCTCGCCATCGAGGCGGGGCTTCCGATCGTGCCGGTTTCGGTGGACGGCACGCGGTTCGTCATGCGGAAGGGGCGCCTGACCACGCGTCCGGGCGACGCGCGGCTGCTGGTGCACGAGCCGATCGAGACCTCCGGCCTGACGCCCGGAGATGCGCGGGCGCTTGCCGAGCGCGTGCGCGCCATCGTCGCCGGGGACGTGACCCACGACGAGACGGGGGCGGCGGGAGCGCGGGCGTCAGCGGCCGCGCCAGCGCAGGGCGACCCGGGCGCTGCGGCCCGGCATGTCGACGCCTGAGATCTCCTGGTAGCGCTCGTCCAGCAGGTTCCGCGCGTCCAGGATGATCTCCGTCCGGCCGATGCGGCGCGCAAGCCGCGCGTCGAGCAGGGCGTACGCCCGCCCGTCGTTCCGGCGGGTGCCGGAGAGCCGGATGCCGAGGTTCGTTCTCGATCCGAGCGGTGCGGTGACCGTGGCGGCCAGACGATGACGCGCGAAGTCGAGGACGTACTTCGAGAGGAGGCCGACGTCGGGTGCGCGTGTGTCGAGCCAGGCGTACTGGAGCGCGGTTCGCGCGGCGCCGACGTCACGCCGTGCCGTCAGCTCGATGCCGTGCGTCGTCGCGCGCCGGACGTTCATCGTGCGCCAGCGATCGGCCGGCGACTCGCGGACCCAGTCGATCACGTCGCGCTCGACGCGCAGGAAGCCGGTCGCTCCGAGCTGCCAGGCGTCGCCCAGCCAGTCGGCGCCCCCTTCCACGCTCCAGGCCCGCTCCGGCTTCAGCGTGCCGCTCGCCTCGTGGGCCGGGTCCCGGTAGTTGAGCTCCGTGAACGTCGGCACCCGGAACGCACGGCCCGCGCCCGCGCGCAGCTTGACGCGCCCGAGCCAGGCGCCCGCGGCCAGCGACGGGCTGACCGCGTGGCCGAACCGCGAGTAGCCGTCGATCCGGAGCGCCGGGCTGACGAAGGCGCGTCCACGCCGGTGGAGCAGCTGGCCGGAGATCGCGCCGCGCGCGTAGTCGTGGTCGCCGAGGTTGGTCGATCGCACCCAGTCGCCCCCGCCCTCGACCCCGACGGTCACGCGCGTGCTGCCGGCGAGCGCACGCTCCGCGTGGAGGGAGCCGGACACCGCATGGGACCGATGCAGGTTTTCGAGCACGCCGGGACGGGTTTCGTCCCAGAGAAACCGGTCGCGGTGGGTGCGCGCGGCGGCGCGCCACGCAAGCGTCCAGGGACCGGCGGACACGCGGGGCTGCTCGAGCGAGGCCAGCCACTGCGACGTCCATTCCCGCGACGGCGAGGGACCATAGAAGCCGTTCGCGCCGAAGTCGCGGTCGAGGAATGCGAGCCGTGCGACCATCCCCCGGCCCGCATGCACGCGCCCCGACAGCGTCGACGTCGTGTAATCGCGCGCCGGCATGAAGCCGCCGGAATGCGCGACCTCGCCCGCCAGGGCCACGCGTCCCCAGTCCGCGCGCGCGCGGCCTTCGAACGTGTCGAACGCCCCCACGGCCCCTTCGACCTGCGCCGGCTCGCGTCCGCGCTTCGTCACGATGTTGATCGTGCCGCCGAGCGCGTCGGCGCCGTGCAGCGAGGAGCCGGGGCCCGCGAGGACCTCGATGCGCGCGATCTCGTCGAGCGGCACCGGGATGTCGCCGTTGTGATGTCCCGACTGCGCGTCGTTGATGCGGACGCCGTCGACGAGGACGAGCGTCTGGCCGAAGGCGGCGCCGCGCACCGAGAAATCGGCCTGCACGCCCGCGACGCCCCGGGACCGGACGTCGACCGGGGCCAGCAGGGCCAGGGCCTCCGCGATCGAGCTGACGGGCAGCCGCGCGAGATCATCGGCGTCGATGACGTACACCGGGCGGGCGAGTGCGTCGAAGGGCACGGGGGCCACCGTGCCGGTCACCGTCACGCTCTCGCGCGCGGGCGGGACCGCCTGGGCGCCCGCCGCGGTCGCGCACACGTGCAGCAGCGCGATCGCGCCCGCGAGGCGCAGACTCGCCGCGAAAGCCGACGGGCGGACGGGCAGGAGCATGACGTATCGTAAAGCGGAGGCCTGCAGCGGCCGAAATCATCAAGAGATTCTTCAGCGCGGCGTGTCGCCGCCTGCCGGGAGCACAGCATGAACATGGGACAGTCGCTGGTCATCAAGGGTGAGCTCAATGGAGGGGAGGACCTGACGCTCGACGGACGTGTCGAAGGGAAGATCAGCCTGCCGGATCACGTGCTCACGGTCGGAGCGAACGCCCGCATCGACGCCGAGGTGCAGGCCAAGGTCGTCGTCGTGCTCGGAGCGGTGAAGGGGAACGTCTCGGCCGGCGAGAAGTTCGAGCTGAAGGCCGGCGGCTCGGTGGAAGGCACGCTCACGGCGCCGCGCATCGCGATGGCCGAGGGCTCGACCTTCAACGGCCGCATCGACATGCCGAAGAAGGGAGACGCCCGCCCCTGACCCCGATCGCGATCGCGCCCGGCCTCGAGCCGATCGTCCGGCTGGGCGTGCTGCTCGTGGACGACGCGCGCAACGGCGAGGGGGATCCGGCGCTCGACGCGCCACTGGCGGCGGCCGAAGAGGCCGTGCGCGCGAGGCCCCCTGCCGAGAGCCAGGCCGTCCGTGCGATGTACCGGCGCGTCGGCATCGACCCGACGAAGACGCGCCCCTCGTCCGAAGCGCTCCTGCGGCGCGTGCGGAAGGGGGACCGCCTGCCGCGCATCAACACGCTCGTCGATGTGTGCAACTGGTGCTCCCTCGAGTTCCAGCTGCCGTACGGCCTGTACGACCGCGCCGCGCTCGAGCCGCCGATCGAGCTGCGGCTCGGGCACGAGGGGGAGTCGTACGCCGGCATCCGGAAGGACGCCGTGCACGTCGGCGGCCGGCTCACGCTGGCCGACCGGCGAGGCCCGTTCGGGAACCCCACCTCCGACTCGGCCCGGACGATGGTCACGACGGCGACGCGCGACGTGCTCGTCGTGGTCTTCGCGCCGGCCGGTTTCGACCTGGACGCGCTCGGAACCGTGCTCGATCGGACGGCGGCCCGCCTGATCGAGCACGCCGGCGGCCGCACGTCCGAGCGCCGTATTCTCTGACGTCCGGCCAGGACTGGCCGGACGCTTCAGACTCGCCGTGCAGCAAAGAGGAGGGCATATGCGCTGGCCCGTGACATACGCCTCGCTGATCGGTGTGGTCCTGATGTCGGGCGCGCACGGGGCGCAGCCGGCACATGCACCGTCCGTCGAGACGCTGCTCGAGACCAGCCGGACGGTGCTCGAACAGGAGCTCACCTATCCGGAAGGCCGGGCACGGATCACGGCGCAGCGCCTCCGGTTCCCGCCCGGCACGAGCACGCCCGTGCACCGGCACGCGACACCGATGTTCGCGTACGTCCTCGAGGGGGAGCTCGTCGTCGACTACGGCACGCGCGGCGAGCGGACGTACCGGCGCGGCGATGCGATCGTCGAGGCGCTCGACTGGCCGCATCGTGGACGCAACGCCGGGCCCGGGACCGTCGAGATCCTGGTGGTCTACGCCGGCGCCGAAGGAGCCGTGAACACCGTCGTCGACGCCGCCACCGCCGCCACGGCGGTCACGCTCGTCGACTGACGCATGGGCCCGCGCGCGGGCACGCCCCGCCGCGGCATATAATCCGCTGGATGGGCGCGCGATGCCGTCGCAGGCGCGCGTCACTGGCGTCCTTCCTCTTTATGGTCGTTGCCATCGTCGCGGCCGGCGGGCAGGGCTCTCGGCTCGGCGCGGCCGTCCCGAAGCAGTTCCTGGATCTCGGAGGCCGCCCGATTCTCGCGCGCAGCGTCGAGGCGCTCGCCGCGTGCGCCCGGATCGCGCGCATCGTGGTCGCCCTGCCGCCGGAGCACGTGGCCAGTCCGCCCGAGTACCTGTCCGCCTGGGGCAATCGTCTGCAGGTCGTGGAGGGAGGCGCACGGCGTCAGGATTCGGTGGCGAACGCCGCGGCCGCCGCGGGCGACGCGGAGATCGTCGTGGTGCACGACGCGGCGCGCCCGTTCGTGGACGTGGCCACCATCGAACGCGTCATCGACGCCGCCGCCGATGGCGGGGCCGCCATCGCGGCGATGCGCGCGCGCGATACGGTGAAGCTGGCCCACGTCACCGAGACCGCGTGGGTGGGCGGCGAGTTCGGCGAGCCGCTGCCCGCGGTGCAGCCGAAGCAGGTGCCCCTGGTGAAGCGCACGCTGCCGCGCGAGGAGGTGTTCCTCGCACAGACCCCGCAGGCGTTCCGCCGCGACGTGCTCGAGCGCGTGCTGGAGCTCGGCGCGCAGGGCGCGGAAGGCACCGATGAGGCCGCGCTGGCGGAGCAGGCGGGATGCGCGGTGCTGCTGGTCCCGGGGGACCAGCGCAACATCAAGATCACCACGCCGGCGGATCTCGCCTTCGCGCGCGGGTTGCTGCTCGAGCGCGGGGAGGCGGTCTGATGTTCCGCGTCGGCATCGGCTACGACTCGCACCGCCTGGTGGACGGCCGCCCCCTGATCCTCGGCGGCGAGCGGATTCCGCACGCGGCGGGGCTCGAGGGGCACTCGGACGGCGACGCGCTGTGCCACGCGATCACGGACGCCGTGCTCGGCGCCGCATGCCTCGGCGACATCGGCCGCCATTTTCCTGATACCGATCCGCGCTACGAGAACGCCAACAGTCTGGAATTGCTGGCGCGCGCGGTCCGGCTCGTACGCGAGCGCGGCTGGGCGGTGGCGAACGTCGATGCGGTCGTGGTCGCCGAGCGCCCCCGGCTGGCGCCGCATGCGGATCGCATCAGGGCCCGGCTCGCGGGCGTGCTCGACGTCGACGTGGATGCCGTGAGCGTCAAGGGCAAGACGAACGAGGGCATGGGCGAGACGGGACGCGGCGAGGGCATGGTGGTGCATGCCGTCGCGTTGCTCCGGCGGGCTTCGGAACCCGCTGCGGAGGGCTGATGCGGCTCCGCTTCGCGCCCAGTCCGACCGGGCAGCTGCACGTCGGCAACGCGCGCACGGCGCTCTTCAACTGGCTGCTGGCCCGCGGACGCGGCGGCACGTTCGTCCTGCGCATCGAGGACACCGACCGCGAGCGGTCCACGCCCGAGTCCGAAGCGGGCATTCTCGACGACCTGCGGTGGCTGGGACTCGACTGGGACGAGGGGCCCGACATCGGCGGGCCGTTCGGCCCGTATCGCCAGTCCGAGCGGCTCGCTCTCTATCGTGAGCATGCGACGCAGCTCGTCGAGTCAGGGGCCGGGTACTACTGCTTCTGCTCCGCTGCGCAGGTCGAGGCGGATCGGCAGGCCGCCCTGGCGGCCGGCTCACCGCCCCGGTACTCGGGACGGTGCCGGGCCATCGACCCCGCCGACGCGCGCCGCCGTGTCGATGCCGGCGACGGCGCGGTCATCCGCTTCCGTGTGCCGGCAGCCCGCGACGTCACCTTCGTCGACGCCGTGCGCGGCGCCGTGACGTTCAGCACCGACACCATCGGCGACCCCGTCCTGCTCCGGACGGACGGCCACCCCGCCTACAACTTTGCCGTCGTGATCGACGATGCGCTGATGCAGGTGACGCACGTGGTGCGGGGAGAGGATCACATTTCGAACACGCCGCGGCAGCTGCTGCTCTACGAGGCGTTCGGCTGGACGCCGCCGCAGTTCGCGCATCTCTCGCTCGTGCTCGGACCCGATCACGCGCCGCTCTCGAAGCGGCATGGCGCGACCTCGGTCGCCGAGTTCCGGTCGCGCGGCTATCTGCCGGAGGCGCTGGTGAACTACCTGGCGCTGATTGGGTGGTCTCCCGGAGGTGGCGAGGAGCTGCTGCCGCTGGACGAGCTGGCGCGCCGCTTCTCCTTCGACGCGGTGAGCCACAGCGCGGGCGTGTTCGATCCCGACAAGCTCGCCTGGGTCAACCGGCACTATCTCCGGGAGGCCGACCCCGCGCGGGTCGCCGCGCTGACACTCCCGTTCCTGCGCGAGGCACGGATGGTGGACACGCCGGACGCGACCGGGCTCCACTGGCTCGAGAGCGTGCTGCCGATGGCGACCGATTCGGTGGACCGGCTGGACGAGGTCCCCGCGCGTCTGCGCCTCGTGTTCGAGTACGACGCGGCGCGGGCCCTGGCGCGCGACGACGTTCGCGCCGAGTTCGCGTCCGATCGGGCGCGCGCGGTGGCGCGTGCGCTCGCCGACGTGCTCGAGGAGCGGGGGCCGCTCCTCGATCGGGAGACGTTCCGCGCGGCGGCCAGCGAGGTTCGCGACCGCACGCAGCAGAAGGGGCGGGCCCTCTTCCATCCCATCCGCGTCGCGCTGACGGGCGAGACCGAAGGACCCGAGCTCGACCTCCTCGTGCCGGCCGTCGACCGCGGCGCCGCGCTGCCACCCAACTCCGGCATCGCGCCGATCGTGGCCTGCCGGATGCGCGCGCGGCGCTTCGTCGAGGCGCTCGGATGATCGTCTACGGCATCAATCCGGTCCGCGAGGCCATCCGCGCCGGCCGTGCGGTGCGCCTCAAGGTCGCGCGGCGCGAGGACGATCGGCTCGAAGGGCTGCTGACCCTGGCCGCGGAGCGCCGCGTGCAGGTGGAGCGGGTCGACGCGGCCGTCCTGCAGCGCGAGTCGCGGGGCGGCGTGCATCAGGGCGTCGTCGCGGAAGTCACGCCGCCGCAGGCCTACAGCGTCGCGGACCTCGTCCGCGGCGCCGGTGGGCCGCCGCTGATCTGCGTGCTCGACGGTATCGAGGATCCGCACAACGTCGGCGCGATTCTCCGGAGCGTCGACGCCGCGGGGGCGCATGGCGTCGTCCGGCAGACGCGCCGCGCCGCCGCGCTCGACGCCGCGGCCGCGAAGGCCTCGGCCGGCGCGGTTGCGCATGTGCCCGTCGCCGACGTCGTCAACATCGCGCGGGCGATCGAGGAGCTGAAATCGCTGAACGTCTGGACCGTCGGGCTCGCCGCGGAGGCCTCCACGCCCTACGACGAGTACGACTGGACGCTGCCGGCGGCAATCGTGCTCGGCAGCGAGGGGACCGGACTGCGACGGCTCGTGCGGGAGTCGTGCGATGTGCTCGTCTCGATCCCGATGGCGGGGCACGTCGAGAGCCTGAACGTCTCCGTGGCGGCCGGCATCGTCCTGTTCGAGGCCGCTCGTCAGCGCAGGGTTCGCTCCCGTACGGGTGTCTGACACCCGTACCAGTACCGGTACCGGTGTCAGACACCCGTACCAGTACCGGTACCGGTGTCAGACACCCGTACGGTTTCACTACGGAAACAGCTCCTGTGCGTCTGCGTAAGTGAACGGACGCGACCCGCGCGCCGGATAGGCGCCTTGGCCGATCAGGTCCTGCGCGAGATCCCGCAGCACGCTCAGCGTCGCGAGCATCGCGGATGACCCGAGGCTGATGCGGCAGGCACCGGCGTCGAACAGGGCCGCCGGCGGTGTCCCGCCCGGCCGGAGCAGCAGGCTGACCGGCCCCCTGATTTCGCGCACGAGCCGCTCGACGATCGCCGGATCGCCCAGGCCCGGGACGAAGATCACGTCGCCCCCAGCAGCCAGATAGGCGCGTCCGCGTTCGATCGTCATCGCGATCCGCTCGTCGAGATCCGCGCCGAGCGACAGCAGGAAGGTATCGGTGCGCGCGTTGATCAGGACCGGCACGCCACGCCTGTCCGCCGCGGCCCGCGCCGCCCGCAGCTTCGCGGACTGCTCCGCGACCTCGAACAATGGCGCTGCTCCGGGCCCCGGTCGGCTGTCCTCCAGGTTCACGCCGACGGCGCCAGCATCGACGACGGCGTCGATCGTCGCCGCAACATCTTCGGGCGCGGCGCCGTACCCGGCCTCGACGTCGGCGGTCACGGGGCAGGCGAGGACCCGCGCGATGGACGCGATCTCGCCCTTCATCGTCTCGCGGTCGATGCGCTCGCCGTCGCGCAGCCCCCGCGCCCATGCGATCCCGGCGCTCGTCGTGGCGACCGCCGGGAATCCGGCCATCTCGAGCACCCGGGCGCTGGCCGCATCCCAGGCATTCGGCAGCAGCAGCCGTCCTTCGTCATGGAGGCGGCGGAAGCGCGTCGCCTTCTCCCGCAGAGCGTCCATCGTCATGCCGCCCCTCCGATCGGCTGATCGGCGGGCAGACCGGCGCTTGCGAGCTCCCCGGCGGCCGTCCGCGTTTCTGCCCGTTCGTGATCCAGCAGCCAGGCCTTGCGCGCGACGCCGCCCGCGTAGCCGGTGAGCGCGCCGCCGCGGCCGACCACCCGGTGGCACGGGACGATCAGACCGATCGGGTTGGCGCCGTTGGCCAGGCCGACGGCGCGGACGGCCGCAGGCCTTCCGATCCGGTGCGCGAGCTCCGAGTAGGCGATCGTCGAGCCCGGCGGAATGGCGCGCAGCGCGGACCAGACGGCGCGCTGGAACACCGTTCCGCCCGTTTCGACCGGCAGCGCATCCAGTGCGTGCAGGTCTCCGTGGAAGTAGGCGTCGAGCGCCCGCGCGGCGGCCGATGGCCGCGCCCGGAGTCCGAGCGCGGGCGCCGTGTCGTAGTGCAGCCGGAGCAGCCGGTGCATCCGCGCCTCGTGATCGTGCCAGTCGAGCGCGCGCACCCGGTCGAGCTCGTCGGTGAGCAGCAGAGCCTGCCCGAGCGGGGTCGGGATGCGTTCGAGATGAAAGTGCAGGGTATTCATGCGCACAATAGTGGCGCAGCCTCCTGCCCGGCCGCTGGCGGAATTCGGACCTGGCTCGGGAGGACGCAGGAACGGCCCTCGCCCCCACGGAATCGGGGGAAGCCGACCCGGACGCGCCGGGTCCGAAAACCGCCAGACGGATCGGACCCGGCGATCGAGACTGGCGAGCATGGACCTCGATCGCGACGCCTGCTACCGCGCGCTCCTGGCGCGCGACCCGCGGTTCGACGGACGCTTCTTCGTCGGCGTGCTCAGCACGGGCATCTACTGCCGCCCGATCTGTCCCGCGCGCACGCCGAAGCGGCGGCATGTCGTCTTCTATCCGTCCGCCGCCGCGGCCCAGGAGGCGGGATTCCGCCCGTGCCTGCGCTGCCGGCCCGAGACGGCGCCGGACCTGGCGGCCTGGCGCGGCACGTCCAACACGGTCGCGCGTGCGCTGGCGCTCATCGAGCGCGGCGCGCTCGATGAGGACGGCGTGGAATCGCTCGCGGAGCGGCTCGGCGTGGGCGCCCGCCAGCTCCGGCGGCTCTTCCGCCAGCATCTCGGCGCGTCACCGGTCGCCGTCGCGCAGACCAAGCGCGTGCTCCTGGCGAAGCAGCTGATCCACGACACCCGGCTGCCGATGACGCAGGTGGCGCTGGCGGCCGGTTTCGGCAGCATCCGGCGCTTCAACGAGGCGTTCCACGATCTGTACGGGCGCCCTCCCGGCGCGCTGCGGCGCGCGGCCGGCACTGGCGCCGCCGGCGGCGCGGTGGTCGTCCGGTTGCCGTACCGCGAGCCGTACGACTGGCCGGCGATGCTCACGTACCTGCAGGCACGGGCGATTCCCGGAATCGAGTCGGTGTCCGGCGGCGTCTACTCGCGCACGATCGCGTTCGACGGACATGTCGGGATCCTCAGCGTCGCGGCGGGATCGGATCGCACGCTGCACGTGACGGCGGGCTTCCCGAAGCTCGATCGTCTGCCCTCGATCATCGCGCGGCTCCGGCGCATGTTCGACCTTGGCGCCGATCCGCCGTCGATTGCCGCGCATCTCGCGAACGATGCGGTGCTCGCGCCGCTCGTCGCCCGGCGCCCGGGGCTCCGCGTGCCCGGCGCCTGGGATGCCTTCGAGCTGGCGACCCGCGCCGTGCTCGGCCAGCAGATCACGGTTGCGGCCGCAGTCGGGCTCGCCGGCCGCCTCGTCGCGACGTTCGGCGAGCCGCTGCCGGCCGGCATCCGCACCGGCGCGCTGACGCATACCTTCCCGACGCCGGAGCGCCTGGCCGACGCCGACCTCTCGCGCCTCGGCATGCCGCGGCGCCGGGCCGCCGCGCTTGCCGCGCTCGCCGCCGCGGTGTGCGAGGACCCGCACCTGTTCGCCATCGGCCGATCGCTGGACGACGCCGTGGACCGGTTGCGCGCCGTGCCCGGCATCGGAGAGTGGACGGCGCAGTACATCGCGATGCGGGAGATGCGCGAAGCGGACGCGTTCCCCGTGGGCGACGCGGGGCTCCTGCGCGCGTTTGCCGCGCAGACGGGCGAGCGTGCGACGCCGGCCGTACTGCTGGCGCACGCCGAGCGGTGGCGCCCCTGGCGCGCGTATGCGGCGCAGCACCTCTGGGCGGCGCTGGCCGGGCTGGACGCGCCGACGGCGGGAACGCGGCGCTCCCGCAGCGCGGGCCGGCAGCTTACGGTCGACGCCGCAGGAGCGCCCCGAGCCGCCGCAGCGGTGCGGTAATCCGCCAGCTCAGAGACGACTCGAAGTCCGCTATGCGCCCGTCGAGCTCGGCGATGCGGCGCTCGAGTCCCGTGGCGTGCTCCCGGAGGAGGCGCAGCTCGCGCGCGTCCTCTGTTTCGAAGGGAGCCGGTGCCGCGAAGCCGAAGTACGAGTCCAGACCCGGATAGCGCCTCACGAGGTCCCCGAACTTCCGCTCGAAGTACTTCGCGAGCTCCACGCTGCGCCGGGCGAAGCGATTGGCCATGGAGGCGCGATGGTCCCTGTATCCCGCGACGATCCGCGGCACGTGGACCGCGCTGCGGCGGACCGCTGCCAGCTTCAGCCAGAGATCGTAGTCCTCCCAGCCGGCCGGTCCGTGCTCGAGCAACTCGCTCGAGTAGCCGCCTGCCGAGAGCACCGCTTCCCGATCGAACAAGGCCATCGCGTCGATGTACGGTTCGGCCACGAGCCTCTGTGGGTCCCACGGATGGCAGGAGAGCAGCGACGTACCTTCCCCGGTGCGATCGTCGACCCGGGCGATGAGCCCGTAGGCCGCGGCGTGTGACGTGCCGGCCAGCGCCGCGTGCAGTACGCGCAGGCAACCCGGAGCGATCCAGTTGTCGGCGTCGAGGACGAACACGTATGGCGCACGTGCCGCGCGGAACCCGAGGTTGCGCGCGCTGACAAGGCCGGTGTTCAGCGCCTTGCGAAGGAGCTGCGCCGGCACCGACGCCGACGCCGCGAATCGCTCCGCGATCTCCGCCGACCCGTCCGTCGACGCGTCGTCGACGATGACGAGCTCGATGCCGCCGGGAACCGGCTCGGCTGACGCCACGCTCTCGAGGCAGCGCGGAAGGAACGTCGCGTAGTTGAAGACCGTCACCAGCACGGTGACGGCCGGCGTGGCATCGGCGTAGTGCGGATTCGTGGTCGCGTTCGCGATCGGCTCTTCCCGTGCCTCGCGCGCCCGCTCGTCGGCGATGCGCCGCAGCATCGCCTGGCGTCGCTCTGCCTCCGCCGCGCCTCCGGTCACGATCGCGGGCTGCTCCATCGCCTCGAGAATCGCCCGGCAGCTGCGTTCGATCGGCATCGCGGTGCGGACGTTTTCCCGGCCGGCGCGGGCGAGCTCGTCGAGGGTGCCGGGCCGCTCCAGATAATGCCGGCAGATCGCCGGGAGCTCGTCGAGCCGTCCGCTCACGAAATCACGGCCGGGTTCGAGCGGCTCAGGACAGCCGCCGTGCTCCGTCACGAACAGCGCCCCGTTGGCGAACGCCAGCAGCGCCCGGTGCTGTTCGAAGTAGTCGCTCTCGGCCCAGTGCACCCCGAGGACGATTCTTGCCGACGCGACCAGCTCGCTTCGCTCCGGTCCTCCGACATAACCGGGTGTGTCCACGCCCACGGGGCGGCGCGGATCGGACAGCCGGATCTCGGCGCCGATGCTGCTGAAGAAGTCGGCGTGACGGGCGAAGAACGCGCGCCGCCGCGGCGAGGCGGAGCCGACGAAGAGAACGTCGACCGGGCGCTGCGAGGCCCGGACGTGCGCATGCGCCGACTCGAGCATCGGTGCGTAGCCGAGTGGTGCGTACATCGCCGCGACACCCCGTCGCTCGAATTCCGCCTGCCCGGTCGGGCTGATATCCACCGCCAGTCCGGCGCGGCGCGCGAATTCCCACGCCACTTCGAACCACTGGCTCCCCGGCTGCTCGACGTTGACGACGGTGACCGCGGCGAGCGTCGGCTCGAGCTCGATCGTCGGACGCGTTCTCAGGAAATGGAGCGGGAAGAATTCGTGCGGCGCGATCACCACCGGCCGCACGCCGTGGCTGGCATCTTCGAGCGGCAGCCCATCGCGGATCACGGCTGCACGGGCGCCAATTGCGCGGAAGCCGGCTGCGAAGAGCTCGGCGATGTGCGCCATGAACTCGTTGCCGGCCGAGGCGACGTGAAGATGAATCACTGACTCATCACCGCGCGCAGCCGCTGCATCAACTGCGCTGCCGGTTCGTCGCGGACCTCGACCCGGGGCAGGCGCCACGGCGAGTCGCTCGCGCGAATCGCACGGTCGTCCACCACCCAGCCGCGCTCGAAGCCGATCTCCCGCGCCAGCCGCTCCGTGGCGTCGCCCGACGCGCCGTACGGATACGCGAGGTCGCTGATGCCGCAGCCCAGGGCTTCCTCGAGCGCCCGGCGGCACCGGTGCATTTCGAGCGTCTGCGTTGCGAGTGACTGTGCGGGCAGGTTGAGGTGATTCACCGTATGGGCGCCGATCTGCATGTTCGCGAAAGCGGCGAGACGCCGGAGCTGGCTGACGTCGACGGGAGTATAGGCGTCGCGCAGCGGTGCGTGGCGCCCGGTCCATGCGACTACGGCCTCGACGATTCTGTCCTGCTCGTCCGTCGAAACATCAGCGAGCATCTCGACGATCCAGTCGTGCGCGTCGCGTCGGCCGCGCCCTGACGCGGTGTCGAACGCACGCCGGCGGCCGCCGATCGACAGCTGCAGTGCTGCCGGCAAGGGATCGCCGCCCAGGAAGATGGCGGTGAGCGTGTCCCACCAGAACTCTTTCCGCTCGCACAGCGGCGCGGACGTGACGAAGAACGTCGCGGGGAGGCCACGGCGCGCGAGCGAGGCCGCGGCGATCTCGACGTGATCCGGGTACCCGTCGTCGAAGGTCAGCGCGACGCGCGGCCGCGGGCCATGGTGCAGGCGCGCGACCTCGTCGAGCGGTACCACGTCGAACTCCGACTGGAGGGCATCGAGGTGCGACTCGAACACCTCCGGGCTCATGGCGATGCCATGGGGATCGGGCTCCAGTGCACGCAGCCGGTGATAGCAGAGGACTGCGCCTGCTGCGGCTGACTCGACGACGATGGCCGCCGCCGGCGGCTTCACGGCGCGAGCGGCGATGACGAGCGGCACCGCGGGGTCGTGCTGATCCAGCCGGGCCGGCCCGAGCTCGTGCGCGGCCAGCCCATAGAGCAGGCCTGCGCACGCCTGTACGTTGCCGAACGCACGAATGTCGAAAGCGTCCAGCGGGAAGGCCGTGGCGAGCGACTCGCGGAGCGACGCCTCGGTGAAGCGCCAGTAGTCGGGGCCGTCGCCTTCGACGCCGGGAGCCACGCGGTTCACCGACGAGACGGTGCACAGCAGCACGCCACCCGGGCGCAGGGCGCGCGCCACGTTGCGCAGCGCCGCTTCGGGATCGCTCACTGCCGTCAGCACCTGCGTCAGGATGACGCAGTCGTACGTGTTCGGCGGGAGCGAGCCTGGACGCGTCAGGTCGGCCACGATCGTTGCGTCGGCGTTCAGCGGATCGACGTCAAGCACGTCGCTGCGCGTCACGTCTCCGCCAAACTGCTGTGTGTACTCCCGATCGTGAACCTCCAGCACCGCGCCACACACGTCGGTGCGATGCCGGTCCAGGAACTGCTCGATGTAGTAGCGGTCGATCGGCTGGCCGCGCTCGTATCCCCAGCACTCGCTCACCGGCTCGAGATCGAGCGCGCCCCAGTCGACGGGCCGGCGTCCTGCCTCCGTCAGCGCGTTCCCGAGCGCGTCGATCTCCGCGCGCAGGCGCTGCACCTGACGTTCCGTCTCGCGGATGCAGTCGTCGAGCTGGCGTCCGTAGTCGTCCTGCATCCGCCGGCACGTGGCGGTCCACTCGACCGCGGCGTCGCCGATTCGGGGCCACCGCTCGACAATCGACGCGACCATCTCGAGGTGCGTCTCCCTCGCCAGCGCCAGCTCGGAGCGCGATCCGGGCCGGACCCTGATCTCGAGTCCGGCCTCGGGTATCAGACCGCAGCGTGCGCCCGACTCGAGCGCGGACACCCAGAACGCGGTGTCCTCGCTGCCCGGCAGCTGCTCGTCGAAGCCACCGGCCCTCTCCCAGACGCACCGGCGCATCAGGGTGCTGACGTGCATCGCCGCGCCCTGCTCGAAGATGCCCGCGGTCGTGGTCGGCGGCAGCCACAGCTCGTGGTGCCCGATCTCGACCAGACCGGTCGTCACCAGGTCGAGGCCGCCGGTCACGAGCATGTCCACGGTGCGTTCGACGTACCACGGCGCGAGCCGGTCGTCGGCATCGAGGAAGATCAGGCCGTCGCTGTCGAGCAGGCGGGCGCCGTGATTTCTCGCGGCACCAGGTCCGCGGTGCGGCAGATGCTCGACGCGTACGCCCCGTCCGGCGATGTCGAGCAGGACCTTCCGGGTGAACAGGTCCGTCGAGCCGTCGTCCACGACCACGAGGTCGTCGGGTGGCCGGGTCTGCGCGGCCACGGACACGAGCGCCTCGTCGAGGAACCGCCCCAGGTTGTGGCAGGTGATGACGACGCCCACCGGGATCACGGCGCCGAGGCTCCTCGTTGCAGACGGCGCTGGAGGCGATCGCGCTCGGCCGACAGCCGCCGGACGAGCGGTCCGAGCTCGTCGCGCAGCCGGCGCTCGCGCCGCCGGTTGGCCAGCAACAGGGCCGCCAGCTCCGCCTGTGCCTCGAAGAGCGGCCCGTCACCGGTGCGCCGGCGGCGCGCGTGTGCCTGCGGATGCGGCTGCGTGCGCAGCCGGTCGGTTCCGGCCGGCACTTCCTGGCCGCGCTTGACGATGCGCGCCGCGGTGACAAGGGGGAAGCGCGCGTCGGCTGCCTCGAGCATGTGGGCCGGCACTTCGTGGAGCGCAAGGCCGTACAGGAACGCCGTGCACGCGAACACGTTTCCGAGCGGTTCGATCGTGACCTCGGCCCCCGGACAGTGCTGCTCGATCAGCAGCCGCAGCGCCGCGGGCGTGAAGCGCCAGTAGTCGTTGTCCTCGCCGCCCGGCTCGCACGACACGCGGTTGAGCGAGGAGACGGTGCAGAGCAGCACGCCGTCAGGCGCGAGACTGCGCCAGCAGGTGGCGAGCGCGGCGCCGGCGGCGTAGATCGCGCTGAGTGTCTGGGTCAGGATGACGCAGTCGAACCGGCCGCGCGGCAACGCCGCGTCATCCGTCAGGTCACCGACGATCGTCGCACGCGGGTTCGCGCGATCGATGTCGATGACATCCGAGGACTCGACCTGGTCGCCTCCGAACCGCCTGGTGTAGCCGGCGTCCTTGACTTCGAGGACAGCGCCCCGCACGTCGGCGGCACGACGCGACAGGAAGCTCTCGATGTAGTAGCGATCGATTGGATGGCCGCGATCGAGGCCCCACACTTCGCTCAACGGGGTGACCCGGTCGAAGTCGCCCATCGCGACGGTCGTCCGCCCCGCTGGACGATCGGCCTCGTGACCGCGCTGGAGCGCGGACCGCATCGAGTCGATCTCGTGAGCCAGCCGCGCGAGCTCACGACCGGCACGGGTGGCAGTCTGGCGCGCAGGGAAGACGTCTCGCTCGAGCGAACGCAGGTACGCCTGCCAGTCGCGGACCTCATCGAGTGTGGATGCGGCGGCCGCGACGGCGGCCAGAGGATCCAGCGGACCGGGCGGCCCGGCGGCTGCGGATACGTCCTGTCCTTCCGCGCCGCCCCCGGTCCCGACCTCTTTGCGGGCTCGCCCGAGCCCGTCGAGCAGCGGCCGCAGCTGTCGCATCCGACGGTTGCACTGCCACTCGTGCCGCCTCGCCAGCGCCAGCTCGTGATGACGTGACAGCGCGACCTCGCGCCAATGCATCGCGTACGCGGCCGCGTGCTTCCGATGCATGTATGCGACGAGGGCGTCGTGGACTTCGAAGTCGTCATACGCCGAGCTCATCGACGAAGGACGGCGCCGGTAGTAGAACAGCGGCTCGTCCAGGATGACTCCTTCGTGCCCGGCGGCAGCCAGGCGCAGCCACAGCTCCCAGTCGTCGTAGCCCGGGTAGGGCATGGCGGCGTCGTAGCCGCCGGCCGCCACCACCGCCTCGCGGCGGACCAGCGTCGCGGTATGGACCGTGCATTCGGCGAGCAGCGCCGGGAGATCGCACCGCTCGTGCCGCCACGGCCCGGAATGCGTGCCGAACATCTGCGCCGACGAGGACACGAACGTCAGGGCGGGGCGCTCGTCGAACATGCGGAGCGCCTTCTCGAAGTACCGGGGATGCAGGCGGTCGTCGGCGTCGAGCGCGCACAGGAATTCGCCGGCGGCCTCGCGGATCAGCGCGTTCCGCGCGTGCGCCAGGCCGCGATGCGGCAGACGGATGACGCGGGTGCGGGGACGGGCGCAGGCGTCGAGCACCGCGCAGGTCCGCGGGTCGGTGGATCCGTCATCGGTGATCAGGATCTCCGCATCGTTCATCGTCTGGGCGAGCACGCTGTCCACGGCGTCGTCGAGGTACTCGCCGAGGTCGTGACACGTGACGATGACCGATACACGCGGCGGCGTCATCGTCCTCCCAGCAGACGGAAGGCCGCGCGGAGCGGCGCCATCCAGCGCCAGCTGCGCGACGCGTAGACCGCATCCAGCTCGTGCCGGACCTTCGCGAGCTCCGTCCGGCGCGCTTCGATGGCCGCAACCCGCTGCTGGAGCTGCGCGTCGAGCGCATCGATCGAGGCCGACAGCGCGTCGATGCGCGACTGCGCGGCCTCCAGGTCGCGGTTCCGCAGCGCGCACAGCACGCGGGCCATGTCGAGATCGAACGGCAGCACGTCCCCGGGCGCGGCGACGTCGGACCTCTCCTCCGCGTCGTACTGGACGTGCCACCCATGCTGCCGTTCGGCCGGATCGTAGCGCGGGCGGCGATCGCGCTCGAGCTTCCGCCGGCCGTGCTGCAGGCTGCGAATGGGGTAGTGCCGCATCGGAAACGGCAGCGGAAATACCCGGCGGCCATCGAAGCGCGTGTCGTGGCCGCCGCTGGACCGGAGATCGACCGGCACCGGCTGGCGCCGCCACGCGCGGATCTGGACCCGGTCGCACGCGCGGCCGGGCCGGTATCCCTGCGGCGGCGCGTCAGGGTCGGCGACCGCGGTGTCGGGGTTGCCGACCGGCGGGATCTCGAAGACCTCGAAGTCCACGGCGTTCCAGCCGAGCGCGTCGACGCGCGCGAGGGCGCCGCAGAGATCGAGTCCGCCCCACAGGCTCTCGCGGAATTCGTCGGCGTCGTGGTTGATGAACCACGACGCAGGCAGGGTCGCGCACAGCTCTTCCTTCCGCGCGAGAATCCGCGACAGCGCGAACCGCGGCGGCGACAGCGGCGGGAGCCGCTCGATCCCGATGAGCCCGCGGCCAAGGTGCGCCTCCGCGATGCGGACCGTGTCGTCCGTGGAGCCGTCGTCGATCAGATAGGCCGCGATCCGATGGTCGCGCAGATGGCGGAGGCACGCGTCGATCACGTCCTCCTCGTTGTACGCCGCGATGACCGCTATGACGGAGAACTCATCCTGCATCGCGAATGTCAGGCCAGCATCGAGACGTACGCGCGGGCGACGTCGGCCGGAGAACTCTCCAAAGCGATGCGTCCTCCCTCGAGCAGCAGCGCCCGATCGCAGAATGTCTCGATCGTCCGCGGCTCGTGGCTCACCAGCAGCACCGTGTGGCCCGCCTCGCGCAGCTCGCGATACCGGGCCTCGCAGCGGGCACGGAAGCCCGCGTCGCCGACGGCGAAGATCTCGTCGAGAATCAGGACTTCGCGGACGGCGGCAAACGCGACCGCATAGGCGAGCCGCGATGCCATGCCGCTCGAATAGTGCTTCAGCTTCAGGCGCGCGAACCGCTCGAGCTCCGCGAACGCGAGAATGCCGTCGAGTGCCTCCGACACGCTCCGCAGCGGCAGCCCCAGCACCGTGGCCATCAGGTAGACGTTGTCGATCGCGTCCAGTTCCTGATTCCAGCCGACACCGAGCTCGAGAATCGGCGTGATGCCGGCGCGCGCGCGGACCTGCCCGGCGTCGGGCGTGTAGATCCCCGCGAGGATGCGCAGCAGCGTGCTCTTGCCCGAGCCGTTGCGCCCCATGATGCCCAGCGTCTCACCACGTCGCAGCGTGAAGCTGACGCCGTCGAGCACGCGGAGGGGCTGGAAGCGGCGCGGCTTCAGGAGACCGAAGACGTGCTCGCGGACCGTATCGCGGCGCTCGCTCGGGATCCGGAAGGTTTTCGCGATCCCGTCGACCTCGATCAGGGGCGTCCCGCTCACAGGCACTCCACGGCCCGCGGTGCGTGCCGGCGGTAGATCAGGGCCCCGGCGCCGAGGATTGCGGCAACCATCAGCGCCAGGCACACATGACCACGCCACGTGGGCATCGACCCGTCCACCAGCACGGCCCGCACGAACTCCATGATCGGCGTCGGTGGCCACGCATACAGCCACAGGTGGAACTGCTCGGGGATCACGCCCATCGGATAGATGATCGGCGCGACGAAGAAGCCCGCCTGCGTCGCCATGTCCCAGACCTGGTTCAGGTCGCGGTACCGCAGGAACAACACGCTCGAGCCGAGTGAGATGCCGATCACCACGAGCACCAGCGCGGCGAGGTAGCCCGCGAACGCGAGGAGCCTGCCGGTATCCGGAGCAGCACCCGATACCGCGAGATACGCGGTCACGACGATGGCGAAGATCAGGAGCGTGAGCAGGGCGTTGACCACCGAGGTCACGACGACGATCCATCCGGGCAGCCGCGCCTTCGTCAGCAGGAAGCCCTTCGCGGCAAGTGACGTCATCCCGGTCTTCGTCGCGTCCGCGAAGAAGTCCCAGAGGAACAGGCCGATCACGAGATCGAGCTTGTAGGCCGGCTCGTTCGCGAACACGAGCGAGAACACTCCGACGAGCACGGCGAACATCGCCGTCGGCTTGAGCAGCGCCCAGAGGAAGCCGCTCGCGGATCCGTGATAGCGCGCCTTGAAATCGGTGCGGATCAGCGTCCAGACGAGCCCGCGCCAGTCGATGTCGGGCGACGGACGGACCGTCGTCAGGCGCGCCGCCTGCCGGTCAGCGGGAATCGACGGGCAGGCGTGCGCGATTTCGTTCGATGCAGGCATCGATACCGGGGGTGGCCGGTGCGATCCGCCGGACTTCCTCGCAGAGGCGCACCGCTTCTCCGGGATTGTGCCACACAGTTTCGTAGAGCAGCGCGAGCGACTGCCGCGCCGCGACGTCGTCCGGGACGTGCTGGAGCGCGTCCTCGTAGTGCCGTCTGGCGCTGTCAGGATGACCGGCGAGCATTGCCACGGCTCCGAGGCCGTTGTGCCCGATCGGCGAGGCCGGATCGAGGCGCAGCGCGTTCTCGAACGCCTCGCGTGCCTCGTCGAGCCGTCCGAGCTCCGCCAGGCACAGCCCCAGCCTGGCGTGCGGAATCGGTTCGTCCGGGCGCAGCGCGATGGCGCGGCGATAGGCCGCGATCGCCTCCTCGCCCGCACCGCGGTCCTGCAGCAGCCCGCCGACCATCACGTGCGGCACCCAGACGTCCGGCGCCCGCTGCGCCGCTTCGGTCCACAACGCCAGCGGGTCCGCCCAGACGGCGTTGCGCTCGATCGTGAGCCCCCCGAGCACCGTGAGGATGCCCGCCAGGGCCACGCGCAGCCCGAGCCGCCGCTCGGCGGTCCGTGTGTCGAACCGCGCCCAGAGACGCGCCACCAGGAATCCGGACGCGAGGAAGAACCCGGCGGAGGCCAGATACACGCGATGCTCCGCCATGGGCTCGCCGAGGTTCAGCAGGACGAGCGCGGAGGACGGCGCGAGCAGGAGCAGGAACCAGAGCATCCCGAGCGCGATGCCCCCTTCGCGATCCCGGACGCGGACGGCGACGGCAATCCAGGCCGCCATCCAGAGGGCTGCCAGCAACAGCAGCGGGGCGGGGGGCCACGCCGGAGGGCTGACCTGATGGAAGATCGTCTGTCCGACGGGCCAGACGAGCAGCAGGAAGTACCGGAAGGCCGCCTCGATTTCGACGAGCCCGTGGCTCCACATGACCACGGCGCCGCCGGGGTTCTCCACGATGACCAGCACGGCGACGCGCACGAGGCCGAGCGCTACCGTCAGACCGAGCAGCGGGCCGAGCACGCGCCGCCAGCGCCGGCGCGACCGCGCCGGATCGGTCTCCAGCACGAGCCGGTCGTAGCCGAGCAGCACCAGCGGCCAGGTCGCCGCGATTTCCTTCGAGAGCAGCGCGGCCACCCAGAGCGCGAACGCGGTGGCCAGCCAGACGCGGCCCGCGCCGCGCATCCATCGGCGCGCGGCGAGCAGGGCGAGCAGGAAGAACGTCCCGCAGAGCACCTCGGCACGCCCGCTGATGTAGCCGACCGACTCGGTCATCATCGGGTGCATGCCGAACCCGGCTGCCGCCGTGAACGCGATCACGGTCGCCTTGCCCGCGGTGACCGGGTCGCGCCCGCGCGCGGCGAGGTCCCCGGCCATCAGACGCGCCAGATGGAACAGCAGGAGGATGTTGATCGCGTGGAGCAGGAGGTTCGTCAGATGGAACCCGGCGAGCAGCCGCAGATCCTGGTGCCGATCCACGCCCGGCGTGCCCCAGAGCGCCGTGTCCAGGGCATAGGAGAAGTTGACGACGGGCCGCGTCATCTCCCGGTACACGATCGCCCGCACGTTCCCGACGTCCTCGATCGACGGGTTGTCCAGGACGGTCCGGACGTCGTCATAGACGTACGGGTTATCGAGCGCGTTCAGGTAGAGCAGCGCTGAGCAGAGACAGGCAATCGCGGCCAGCCAGCGGTAGCGCCCCGCGGTCGGGGGTGCGGCGGGCGTCGTCAGGACCCTCGACGTCACGGGTCTTGTAGTCTAGGGGTCGCGGAGCGAGACAGCCCCTTACTCGACACCGCAGCTGTATCTCTTTCGCATCAAAAATGTCGCTCCGAATACTACACGTCTCCCCGTACTTCGGACCGGCATGGGCATACGGCGGCATCCCACGTGTCGCGACGGCGCTGGCGGGTGCGCTTGCGCGGCGAGGTCACCGGGTGACGGTGTGGACGACCGACGCCCGGGACGCCGAGCGGCGCCTTGCCGGCCGCGAGTCGAACGGCGTGCCCGGGTGCGACGTGCAGACCTTCAGGAACGGCTCGAACCGGCTCGCCTATCACCTGCAGTTCTTCACGCCACGCGGCCTGCGGCCGGTCGCCGCGCGCGACGCCGGGCGGTTCGACATCGCCCACGTGCATGGACACCGTCACCTGCTCGAGGTCGTCGGCACGCGCGCCTTCCGGCGCGCCGGTGTGCCCTATGTGAGCGCGCCGAACGGCACCGCGCCACGGCTGGAGCGCCGTCATCTGATGAAGCGCGTCTGGGACGCACTCTGGGGCGATGCCGACCTGGCACATGCGGCGGCCGTGGTCGCGGTCAGCGAGGCGGAGCGGCGCCAGCTCCACGAAATGGGCATGCCACCCTCGCGCGTGCGTGTGGTGCCGAACCCGATCGATCTCGACGAGTTCGCGCATGTTCCGGATCGTGAACGCTTCCGGCGCCTGTGGTCGCCGGGGGGCGAGCCCATCGTGCTGTTCCTGGGCAAGCTGACGCCACGCAAGGGCGTCGAGCGGCTGGTCGCGGTCATGCCACGGCTGGCGCACCACCGCGCCCGGCTGGTGATCGCCGGCAACGACATGGGGGGCCTCGGGTCGGTGCAGGCTGCCGTGAACGTCCACGGACTTGGCGCGTCGACGGTACTGGCGGGACTGCTCGAGGGACGCGATCGCCTCGACGCACTGGCCGCCGCCGCCGTCCTCGTCTATCCGTCGGCCGACGAGGCGTTCGGGCTCGTGCCGCTCGAGGCGCTGCTCTGCGGCACGCCGGTCGTGGTCGCCGGTGGCTTCGGGTGCGGAGAGATCGTCGGCACGCTCGAGGGGGGCCAGGTGGTCCCGCACGGCGACCTCGAGGCCATGGCCGCGGCGATCGACGGCGTGCTCGCCGCGCCCGCCGCCTGGCGGGATCGCGCGCGCGCGGCCGCCCTCGACATCCGGAGGCGATTCGGCGCCGACGCCGTGGCCGGACAGCTGGAGGCCCTCTACCGTGAGCTCCTCGGGCGCTGACAGCCCTGTCTCGGTCGTGATGCCGGTCCGCAACGGGGCCGCGACGCTGTTGCCGGCGCTCGCGGTACTCCTGCGCGAGGGAGAGCGGCGCCCCTTCGAGATCCTCGTCGTCGACGACGGGAGCACGGACGGGTCGGCGGGGATTGTCGCGGGGATGGGATCGGATCGTGTGCGATTGCTGCAGGGCCGCAGGCGCGGCGCGGCCGCCGCGATCAACCAGGGGCTCGCCGCCGCGCGCCATCCCATCGTCGCCCAGGTCGATCAGGATGTCGTCGTCGGCCCGGGATGGCTCGATCGGCTGGTTGCTGCACTGGAGTCGAGCGGTGCGGCCGCGGCCCAGGGCTGCTATGTCGCCGCGCCGGGAGCGTCGCTGCCGGCCCGCGTGATGGCGCTCGATCTGACCGCGCGCTACGCGCGGATTGCCGGCGGATGGACGGATCACGTCTGCACCGGCAACGTCGTCTGGCGGCGGGACGCGGTGCTCGGCGTCGGTGGCCTGGACGAGGGACTCGGTTACGGCTACGACAACGACCTGAGCTACCGGCTCGGTGCGGCGGGGTATCGGCTGCTCATCGTGCACGAGGCGCGGGCGGTCCATCACTGGCGCGAGGGATGGGTGGGCTACCTGCGGCAGCAGTACGGATTCGGCTACGGGCGCCTGGATGTCGTGGCCAGGCACCGGACCAGGCTGCGCGGCGACCGCGTCTCGCCAGCGTCGATGATGGCGCACCCGGTGGTGATGGTTGCGGCGATTGCGAGCGGAGCGGGGGCGGCCGTGCTGTCAGCAGCAGGCCTGCCAGGCGGAATGCCGGCCGCGGTGCTGGCGGGGAGTCTCGTCGCACTGCTTGCGACGGAGCGGCTGGTGGCCGGCGCGGCGGCCGCGCTGCGGGAGCGCGAGCCCGCGGGACTGCTGTTTCCCGTGGCGCACCTCGCGCGCGACGTGGCGTGGGTGGCCGCAATCGTGTGCTGGTCGGCACGCCGGCTCGTCGGGCGCGAAACCCGCCCGCATCACAGTATGCGGCCCCGCGATGCGCAATCCCGTACCGCTGTCTGACACCCGTACAGTACGGGTGTCAGACACCCGTACGGAATTGCGTCACAATTTCGCAGGTCCGTAGCGGCCGCGCGTGTGGTCGAGGATGCCGCGGGCGACCGCCCGGAGACGATCCCACCAGCGTCCGTCGGGCGAGCGCAGGGCGTGTGCGACGTTCCAGCCCGCGACCAGGCACTGACGCCGCCACCGGTGCAGCCGGCTGCGTGCGGGGACCCCGCCGGCGAACCGCAGATGATTGCGCGCGCCGTAGTACAGCTTGATCGGGCTGCGTCCGATGGACGCGCTGCCGGCGTGATATGCGGCCGCGTCCCGGACCACCCCCACTTCGAAGCCGGCGGCGCGGGCCGCCTCGCAGAACGCGAGATCCTCGAACGAGAAGAAGTATTCCTCCGGGAGCAGACCGATCCGATCGAAGACCCGGCGATCGATCAGCATCGCGCATCCGCTGACCGCCGGAACGGCCGTCCATGCGTCCCGCGGCACGCGCTCCCGCACGCGCATCCGGCCCGTCTCACGATCGAAGTCGAGACCCGCTGACGTCACGCGGTCGGGAAACGTGCGGCAGCGGACGACGGGCGCCGCGATGCCTGCCGCCGGCTGCTCCCGCATGGCCGCGCGCAACTTTGCGATCGCGTCGGGCGCGAGCACGAGGTCGTTGTTCACCAGCAGGACCCCCGCCGCGCCATCCGCGAGCGCGTGGCGGATGCCGAGATTGCAGCCACCGGAGAAACCCAGGTTGCGTCCTGGCTCGAGCACGGTTGCCGTCACGCCGGCCGATTCAAGCGCGCGGCGGCACGCACCGGACTGTGGTCCGTTGTCCACGACGACGAGCGGAGCGATCGGGCAGTCGGATTGCCGGAGCATCTGGACGGCGAGCAGCGTCTCGTCGGGTTCGCCGTAGTGCAGGACGACCGCGGCGATACGGGAGGTCTCACCGGAAGGGGCCGTTTGAGCTCGCCGTCGCTCGACAACTTCCTCGTACAGCCGGCGCGTGGCGTCGACGTCGTCGCGCAGTGTGCGTGGGGGAGTGATTCCGGCTCGGAGGCGAGGCAGGAGATCGGGTTCGTCGATCAGACGCCACAGCGCGGCTGCGAGAGCGTCGCTGTCGCCCGGCGGCACGAGCAAACCATTGCGTCCGTCCTCGACGAGCTCGGGAATGCCGCCGATGCGCGACGCGATCACCGGCACGCCGGCCATCAGCGCCTCCCGCGCGCCGATGCCGCTGGCCTCCTCCCACACGGAGGGGAACACCAGGACGTCCAGGTTCGCGAGCACACGCGGCAGCTCCGACCGGCCGATTTGCCCGTGCCAGTGCACGGCCGGACCGGCCGGGCGGGAGGCGAGCGCGCGTCCGTAGCTGTCGTCGCCGTGATACGGCGCCGGCGCGCCGTACACGTGCACGTCGGCTGCGCCAGCCGGCAGGCGTTCGACGGCATCGAGCAGCACGTGCGGCGCTTTCGACACCATCAGCGATCCGAGGTAGCCGATGTGAAGAGGCGAACCATCGCCGCGCGACTGTCGCGGGACGCCTCGAAGCGCCTCGTCGACGCCGTACTCGGACACGCGGATGCGCTCGGCGGGACAACCGGCATCGACGAACCGCTGACGCACGTGATGTGAGGGCGCAAGGGCCACGTCCACGGCATGCCAGCGCTCGCGCATGTGCGCGAGCCGGATGCGCGAGGCCTCACGCGACGCCCGGCGGCTGCCCGGCATCTGCGATGCGTGCCTGTGGGGATCGGACATTCGCTGCAGCAGGCCCGCCCGCCGCAGCGGTCCGCGCAGAAACCGGGCGGCGGTGAAAATCGCCGGCGGCGCGGACGCCTCGATGCCGACACACTGGTCGCACCCGTCGGGGAACGGCCCGCGGCAGACCTGCAGATCGCGGTCGAACAGCTGGCCGCGGTGGCACAGCATCCAGTAATCGTGCAGCGTCAGCACCGTCGGAATGCCGCGCGCGGCCAGCTCGTCCAGCACGCGTGTCGAAAGGCAGGTCAGGTGGTGCACGTGCGCGACGTCGGGACGCGTCTCCTCGATGAAGTCGGCCGCCAGGCGCTGAATGACCGGATTGTCGTAGGTGTCCTCGAATCGCCGCGCGCTGCGGAAGGTGTTGTTGATCCAGCGCACGCGCAGCGGACTGCGGCGCTCGTCACGCACGCGGTACTCGGGCGCGCTCTCGACGGCCTCCCGGGTGAGCACGCTCACCTCGTCGCCGAGCCCGGCCAGCTGCAGCGCGCACGACTCGGCGTACAGCTCGGCGCCGCCTCGCCCGTGCGGTGGAAATCCGTGCGCGACGATCAGCACGCGCACGTCACACCCCCGCGGGCCGCCACCCGCTCAGGCCCCGCGCCGCGGTCCAGCCGCCGATGTACTGCCCGAGCGGCCAGGCCATCGCGAGGGCCATGGCGCGCCGCCACGGTGCGGAAAGAAGCGGCGCCCCGTGTCGGCGGACGAGACGGTGGTGGGCCGCCGTCGTGAGTGCGAGCGAGTGGCCGAGCGCCCGCAGCGTGGGGATCGCCCGCAGCCCGAACAGATCGTGCAGCCGCTGGTGCAGCACCCACGTCCGCGCGAGCTCGTACCACGCGGACCGATCGTGCGAGTGTTCGACGATGGCCGCCGGCTCGTAGACGATGCGGTGGCCGGCCAGCAGGACGTCGCGGCTCCACTGGAGGTCCTCGGCGATGCTGGCACGCCTGAACGGATGCCGGACCCACACGTCACGCCGGATCGCGGCGCACACGTTGTCGAAGGCGCAGCGCTCCAGGCGCTCGGCCGGCGACAGCCGCCTGAACGCGTCGGCGGTCAGCTCGACGGTTCGGGGCCCCTCGCCGGATGCGACCCAGCGCTCGAGATTCATCCGGATTGCCGGATGCGCATCGGCGCGAGGAATCTGCCGCGCGAACGCACCGGCTGTCCGTGGGCAGGTTCGCAGCGGTTCGAGCAGCCGGCGGAGCCAGTCGGGCCCGACCGGGCGGGCGTCCTGGACCACGAGGACGATCAGCGGAGCGCGCGCGGCGGCGATGCCCGCGTTGCGCGTCTCGCCGTGGTCGAAACGGTCGACCGTGAGGAGCCGGGCGCCCCGGGCCTCCGCGTGTGCGCACGTTGCATCGGTGGAGCCGGAGTCGACCACCACGATCTCCCGCATCCCCGCATCGTCCTGTGCGTCGACGGCGTCGAGCAGCGCGGGCAGCGTCGCCATCCCGTTCAGCGTCGGAATGACGATCGCGACATCCGGAGTCACGCCACCGATCCGGCCGGCGGACGGGCGCGGGAGACGGCCAGCGCGGCGCGGTAGCGCTCCTCCCAGTCGGCGGCGTCCTCGTCCATCGACTTCACGGGCGGCGCCGCTGCGGCCAGCGCGGGGCCGAGCCCGGGGTCGTCGGCCAGGCGCCGGATGGCCGCGGCGAGATCGGCAGGGGAATCGGCGTCGACCAGCAGCCCGCCGCGTTCCGGCGCGACGAGCTCCGGGATGCCGCCCATGCGCGTGCCGATCACCGGCACGCCGGCCAGGAACGCCTCGTGAATCACGAGCGGCGAGTTCTCCATCCACCGGGACGGGACCGCAAGGACGTCGATGCGCGCGAAGACGTCTCCGAGCTCGCGGCGGCCGTAGCCGCCCATGAAGCGGACCGGCAGTCCCGACGCGCGGCGGTGCAGGTCGCGCGCGTAGTCGGGGAAGACCCCGGTATCGCCGAAGACGTGGAGCACCGCCTTCCCCGGAGGCAGCAGGCGCATCGCGTCGATCAGGACGTCGACCCCCTTGTGCCACACGATCGTCCCGGCGTAGCCGACGCGAAGCGGACCGCCGGCGCGCGGCGTGCGCGGGACCGGCGGCACGGGCTCGAACCCGTAGTCCGAGATCACGACCGAGTCCCCGGGGAAGCCCAGATCGCGGAACGCCGTGGCGAGCGCCTCCGAGGGGGAGACGACGAGGTCGAAGAGCCGCCAGGCCTCGCGCGCGGCCGCGAGCCGCGCCTCGATCGCCGCGGCGTCGACCGCCGGCCCGGGGGCGCGCGCCAGCGCGCGCGCGGCGATCGCGGCGGCGACGGGCATCGCGCGTCGCAGCCGTACCGCGGCGCGGGCCGCCAGCGGACCAGCAGAGCCGGCGAGGCGCCCGGCCTGCATCCGCGCATGAAACGGGGACTCACGGAAGCAGCGCGCACAGCGTGAGGTGTCCAGGCTGCGGCAGAGGTGACGATCGGCCCGATGCACTCGCTGTCCGCCGGACGGGCACACGAGCGTGTGGTCGTGCAGGGTCGCCACGACCGGGATGCCGCGCCGCCGCGCGATTGCGGGCAACGTCAGGGTCAGATTCAGCAGGCTGTGGACGTGCAGCACGTCGGGCTGGAGCGCGTCGAGGGCGTGCTCGAGAGCGCGCTCCAGCTCCGGGGCGCTCCACGCACCGGCAAGATCGCCGAACTGCCAGTTGTTGACGAGCTCCACCACTGGCACACCGGCATGGGTGCGCCAGCACAGCGCTCCGTGCGGGCGGGTTGGATCGAACTCCGCGCAGAGCACCGCCGGCTGGATGCCCCGGCGGGCGAGTGCCACGGTGAGCCCGGCGGCATAGATCTCGGAGCCGGCTCCGTGACGGGGAAGGTAATCGTGAATCGCGTGGAGGACGCGAAGCCGCCTCGACATGGACGCCGTGGCTCAGAGTACAGGATAATGGTCGGTTGGGGGCCTGCCCGAGGACATCTCAGCCTGCCCCTGCGGGGCGGACCGGTGGGAGGGCCGGGGGTGTTGCAGGCGTGGCACAGGACATGCTACACTGCCGTTTTTGTCCGGCTGGCGTAGCTCAGTCCGGTAGAGCAGCTGATTTGTAATCAGCCGGTCGGGGGTTCGAGTCCCTCCGCCAGCTCCAGTGGTCTCCAGCCCCCGGGGTCTGCAGGGTACGGCGCCAAACGTAGCTGATTTCACAGCATTTTCATACGGGAACCGTGGTCGGGCACGCGTCTGCGCGCGCCCATCGCGGGTGCTCGGGAACACGAGCGTGCACGGCGAGGTTGCGGAGCGGTCAAACGCAGCAGACTGTAAATCTGTCGCCCTAGCGGCTTCGGAGGTTCGAATCCTCCCCTCGCCACCATTCGACTCGGCCGTCCGACCCGGGACCGGGTCGGACGGCCTCGCTCATGGCAGGCCGGGGAAAAGTTCGGAGTCGGAGCGCCTGCTGAAGGCAGCGGGCAGGGTTGGGGAATCGGCGGGCTGATACACGAGCGGGCGCTGGACTGGTGCGGCGATGCGCGAGGAAGGCCTGCCCTGAGCGAGCCTTCCAGAGCGCGCAGCGCCCCGGAAGGCGAGTCGAAGGGCGGGAGTAACTCAGTGGTAGAGTCACAGCCTTCCAAGCTGTTGGTCGCGGGTTCGATCCCCGTCTCCCGCTCCACCCTCCGCCACCCTCCGCCAGACGCTCGCTACGCTCGCGGCTACGGGTGGCAAGCCACGGAGCCAGACGCTCGCTACGCTCGCGGCTACGGGTGGCAGGCCACGGAGCCAGACGCTCGCTACGCTCGCGGCTACGGGTGGCAAGCATGGAGCCGAACGCTCGTTGCGAGTCACAAGAGGCCGACTTGTCGGCCGGAGCTGCGAGCGAGATCAGCGTTCAGCGCGAGCCGACTTGTCGGCCGGAGCTGCGAGCGAGATGAGCATTCAGCGGCAGCCGACCTGTCGGCCGGAGCTGCGAGCGTAGCGAGCGTTCAGCGAAGGCCGATGTAGCTCAGTTGGCAGAGCGCGTCCTTGGTAAGGACGAGGTCACCGGTTCAATCCCGGTCATCGGCTCCATCCCTCGCTCCGAGCCGTGAGCACGGGCGGCGGATCGCACGGTCGGCTCCCGACGCAGGCGGCGGGCGCCGCAGGCAGAGACGGAATCGTCGGGCATACGTAACGCAGGTACATCACACGAGCGCAGAGCACACATGGCCAAGGAAAAGTTTGACCGTTCCAAGCCGCACGTGAACGTGGGGACGATCG
>CAYUPN010000017.1:0-29010 GCA_964446605.1 uncultured Bifidobacteriaceae bacterium
AGCCGATCTCCCGGATCATCTCGAGGTCGAACATCGTCCGCTGGTGCAGCCGCTGCGCTTCGAGCAGCTTCCCCTCGGCCTCGAGCTCCGTGCGCCGCACCTCGAGCTCCGCCTTGATGGTCTCGACCGCGCGCCTGGTCCGGTCGCGTGAGACCACGTAGATCGACTTCGGGAAGATCGACAGCCGGTCGTGCCGGCGCAGCGTCCGGCCGGTCAGCGGATCGACGGCCGCCAGCTCGTCGATCTCGTCGCCGAACAGGTCGATGCGCAGCGCGTGCTCCTCGTACGACGGGTAGACCTCGATCGTGTCGCCCCGGACCCGGAACGTGCCGCGCCCGAACTCGACGTCGTTGCGCTCGTACTGGATCTCGACGAGGCGGCGCAGGATCTCGTCGCGGGAGATGCGCTGCCCCCGCGTGAGGGGCAGCAGCATGCCGTAGTACGCCTCCGGCGAGCCCAGGCCGTAGATGCACGAGACGCTGGCGACGATGATGACGTCGCGCCGCTCGAAGAGCGAGCGCGTCGCCGACAGCCGCATCCGGTCGATCTCGTCGTTGATCGTCGCTTCCTTCTCGATGTACGTGTCGCTGGCCGGCACGTACGCCTCGGGCTGGTAGTAGTCGTAGTAGCTGACGAAGTACTCGACCGCGTTGTGCGGGAAGAAGCGCCGGAACTCCTGGTACAGCTGCGCCGCCAGCGTCTTGTTGTGGGCCATCACCAGGGTGGGGCGGTTCACCTGCGCGATCACCTGCGCCATCGTGAACGTCTTGCCCGACCCGGTGACCCCGAGCAGCACCTGGTGGCGATCCCCGCGCTCGAGGCCCTCGACGAGCTCCCGGCGCGCGCGCTCCTGGTCGCCCCGGAGCTCGAAATCGGTAACCAGCTCGAATCGATCGGTGAGAGAGGCCATGGCACGGTCGGTCCGCCCGTGCGGACCGGATCCGTCAATCGTACCATGACCGGCGCCGGGGACGTCAGTGCAGCCCGCCCGCTCCGGCCGCCTGGTAGGGGGCGTAGTAGCCCCTGCGCGAGCGCACCCGCAGATCCTGCAGGTGCTCCGGCACCAGGCGCACCTCCAGTTCCCGCCAGGTGCCGTCCTTGGCCTGGTTGGTGCTCGTGAACCCGAGGCTGTACTGCGCGCGCACCTGCGCGACGATCTGCCCGAACACGTCGTCCAGCATCTTCGTCGAGGACGGGAAGAAGGCCTGGCCGCCGGTGACGTCGGCCAGCTGCTGGAGCCGCAGCCGCTGCTCCGTCCGGGCGGCCTGCGGCTGGTTGTCGAGGAACCCGATCCCGTAGACGATGACGTCGGAGGACTTGAGCATCTCGAGGACGTCGGCGAAGGTCTGGGCGCTGCGCGTGTCCCCCCCGTCGCTGTAGACGACGAGGACCTTGCGCCCGTCGAGGCCGTGGATGCCGTCCAGATAGATGCCGAGGGCGTCGTACAGCGCCGTCCACCCCGACGGCCTGCGCGTGCGGATACGCTCGATGAGCCGCGGCAGGCTCGCCACGCCGTAGCGCGACACGCGCACTTCCGTGTCGAAGTCGACGAGCGTGATGTCATACGCCTCGGGCAGGGCGTTCAGGAACCGGATCGCGGCGGTGCGGGCCAGGGCGATGTCGCTCTGCATGCTGCCGCTGGTGTCGAGCAGCAGCCCGAGCCGCAGGTTGAGCGCCTCGCGGTCGGCGTCGCCGCGGAGGAAATGCGTGACGTCCTGCTTCCGCCCGTCCTCGTAGACGGCGAAGTCCTCGGCGGTCAGATCGGTGATGAAGCGTCCCTGGCGGTCCATGACCATCACGGCCACGTTCACCAGTTCCACGCCGGCCCGGAAGCGACCGGGCTGTCCGGCGAGCCCCGACGCCGCCACGACGATGAGCGCCGCGCTCAGCAGCAGACTCCGCACCACAGCCTCCGCGTGACCGGCGCCGGGCCGCGCGGGCGCGCGGGCCGCCGCCATACGGCGGATAATAGCACCGGCGCCGCGCGCGCCGCGTCCAGCGGATCCGCGGCCGGCCCGCCGCCGTCGCGGCAGGTATATAATCCGGGGTTCCAAGCGATGGTCGCCGTGTTCGCGCTCCGCCCGTCGGCGCCGGGTCGCCGATGAGGTGTGTCGCCATCTGCCAGGACGAACTCGTCATCAAGGTTCTCGACGAGATCCTCCTGCCGAGCTTCGAGATCGAGTTCCTCGTGGACAGCCCGGCGCTCGCGCGCCGGCTGAGCGAGGCGGGCGTCCAGATCACCGCGGCCGATCTGCGCCGGAAGGATACCTACACCCGCGCCGACATCTCGCCCAGCACCTGCGTGATCGTGCAGGACAGCGGCAAGCGCGGGCTGCGCCGCATCCTCGAGAACATCCGCGACGCGGGAGGCACGCTCGTCTACGTCCTCGGCGTCGGCACCGGCGCGTCCGCGCGCCGCGAGGAGGAGGTCAAGTCCCAGTTCCCGGACGTCGCGTACCTCGCGATGGCCGAACTGTTCGGCGGCCCCCTGCTCACCGAGTTCAGCCGCTCCCTCACCCGCGCGCGCGTGCAGCAGTACCAGCGCTACTTCGCCGACGCGGACCGGGTGTTGATCCTCCTGCACAACGACCCCGACCCCGACGCGATGGCCAGCGGCCTGGCGCTGCGCAACCTGCTGCGCCGCACGAAGGCCACGGCCATCATCGGCGCGATTCAGAACGTGACCCGGCCGGAGAACCTCCGGATGGCGAACCTGCTCGACATCCAGGTCGAGACGATCGCGCCGGCCGACCTGCAGACGTACGACCGCATCGCGATGGTCGACGTCCAGCCGCACTACTTCACCGGCCTGGTGGACCGCGTCGACCTCGTCATCGACCACCACCCGGAGCAGCAGGGCTACACCGCCGTCTTCAAGGACATCCGCCCGGACTACGGGTCGACCTCGACGATCCTGACCGAGCACCTGCGATCCGTGGACGCGAACATCTCCGAGCGCACGGCCACGGCGATGCTGTACGCGATCAAGAGCGACACGCTCTTCTTCAACCGCCAGGCGAACCGCGTCGACCTCGAGGCGTTCTCGTACCTCTACTCGCTCGCCGACGCCGCGCTGATCCGGAAGATGGAGGGGGCCGAGATCACGATGGAGCGCCTCGGCTACGTGCTGCAGGCCACCCAGAACGGCCGGCTCGAGGACCAGGTGTTCTGTGCCTATCTCGGCGAGATCCCGCGCGAGGACTTCGTCCCCTACGTCGCCGACTTCTTCCTCCAGGTGGAGGACACGAAGTGGACGATCGTCGCCGGCGTGGTGAACAAGTCGTTCGTCGTCTCGGTCCGGAACCTGGGGTACTCGCGCAACGCCGGCGAGTTCGTGAAGAAGTACTTCGGCGACCTCGGCAGCGCCGGCGGCCACCGCGCGATGGCCAAGGCGGTGGTGCCCGTCGACGCCTACCGCAGGAAGTACGGCGACCTCGAACCCTCGGCCGTGACGGCACGCCTGTTCGAGCACGCCACGCGGTTCCTCCGCGAATACACCGGGGTCGAGCGGCGGGCGCGCGAACGCGACCGCGAGCCCGCTACTCCGCGCTCCTGACCGGATCCCCCGCGGCCATCTGCTCGCCGCTCGCGCCGACCATCGGATCGATGAACTGGCGGTACGCGTCCTCGTACCCGCGATCCACCAGTTCGCGGATGCCGTGCGCGCGGTCGGATCGCTCGTCGAACGTGCCGGTCGTGTCCAGCGGCATCACCGGATTGTGCGCGGGGCGCACGACGAACAGCGCATCGAACCAGCCCGAGGCGACAGTCAGCGCGTCGCGCACCGCCGCGGCCTCCGCCGACGCGAGATACTCGCCCAGCCGCGCCCGCGGCGCGAGCCGCCGCCGGCTGAGCGCATGCGGCGTCCCGAGCGCCTCCGACGCGCTCACGACGATCACCTGCCGCACGCCGGCCTGCGCCACTTCCTCCAGCAGCCGCAGCAGCGCGCCCGGACGCGCGCACAGCCGGTGCGACTCGCCGCGCCAGTAGCTCTCCGGCGCGAACGTCACGAGCTGCGGATCGGTGGCGCCCGGCAGCGACACGGCGCTGCAGACCGCGTCCAGCACGTGGTCGCGTGACGCGCCCGCCAGATCGACCGCCTCGGCGGACCGGCGATCCTGTCCCGGCGCCTGCCGGCGCAGGAAGAACGCCCGGCGCCACGGCGTCGAGAGCAGCGCGAAGACGATGTCCTGCCGCGCGTCGAGGTCGTGCGCGAGCAGCAGCAGCTCGTGGAACCCGGGCTGGTCGAGCCCCTCGGCCAGCAGCTCCGCGTAGCGGCGGCTCAGCTCGGCCGGCGGAGGCTCGGTGACCTGCGCCCCGCCCCGGAGCAGGTCCCAGAGTCCGCGCGTGACCCACGGGGCCGCGGACGTGAGCGGCGCGGCCAGCGTGGTCCACCAGAGACCGCCGCGCGCGACTCGCCGCGCCGGCGCCGCACGCCACGCACGCACGGCCTCCACGAGCACGCCCGCCAGGAGCACGACGATGACGAGCGCGACGACCTGCGGCACCCGTGCGGGCAGCGCCTGCGGCGCGAGCGCCGCCGCGACGACGGCGCCCCACCGGCGGCCGGCCTCCGCCGCGATGCCGGGCCACAGGCCATCCAGCAGGACGGCCCCCTGCACGGCGGCGGTGCCGAGTGCCAGGAACAGCACGGGGAGGAAGAGCAGCGCGGCGGACACCGCGAGCCCCCGGGCGATGCGGCGCAGCGCCGGACGCCAGGCATAGAGCCCGGATGCGAGCGCCTGGCGCCAGAGGCCGGAGGGATCCCACAGCCGCGCGCCGCCGTCGATCGCGCCGAACAGCGCGCCGACCGCGCCGATGCCGTGCCCGGCCAGCAGGTCGAGGCGCACCCCCGCCTCCGACAGCGCGCGCAGCGCGCCGGCGTGATACGCCCCGTCGACGCCGCTGCCGCTGAGGACCAGCGCGGTGCGCCGGTCCGGCGAGTAGTGCACGGCGCGCGCGGTCCCTTCGGCCACGACGCAGCAGCCTAGCAGCCGGAACGCCGCGGACGCGCGTCAGGCGACATCGTGGATGGTGAGGAGTTTCGTGATCTCGAACTCGCGCCGGCCGTTGGGGGTCATGACGATGACTTCGTCCCCCTCTTCCTTGCCCAGGATGGCACGGCCGATCGGCGACGCGGTCGAGATGAGCCCCTTCTCGACGTCCGCGTCCTCCGGCATGACGAGCTGATACACCAGATCGCTGCCGTCCACCTCGCGCAGGTGCACCGTCGACCCGAATGCGGCCCGATCCTTCGGCAGCTTGTCCATGTTGATCAGCTGGATGTCGGCCAGGCGCTTCTGCAGCATCGAGATGCGCGCCTGGACGAAGGTCTGGCGCTCCTTGGCTGCCTTGTACTCCGCGTTCTCGCGGAGGTCGCCCAGCTCGCGGGCCCGCTTGATCTCGTTCGGCAGCTCGGTCTTCAGCTCGCGATCGAGCGCCGCGATCTCCTCCTGCAACCGCTTGATGAGTTGATCCTTCATCGCTTCCTGGAAAAAGGCCGGATCGCGCGATCTGTCCGGGAAATCTTAACATAGCGGATCCGGCCCGCCGGCCGCGCCGGAGTTTCGCTATGCTTGCCGCATGAGCGCGCCGCGCACGATTGCGAGCCGCAGGAACCCGCTGGTGAGCCGCTTCCGCCGCGCGCTGCGCGGCGGCCCGTCCCTGCTGCTGGACGGGCCGCACCTCGTGCAGGACGCGATCACGGCCGGCCTCGACATCGAGGTCGCCGTCTGCGAGACGGGCCGCGACGATACCGGGCTGCTCCACCGGCTGCCGCCCGACCGTGTCGTGTACGCGCCGTCCGCGGTCCTCGGCGCCATCAGCCCCACACGCACTCCGGCGGGCATCGTCGCGCTGGCGGCACGACCGGAGGGACCCGCGCTGGAGGAACTGCTCCGGCGTCCCGACGCGCTCGTCGTCGGGGCCATCGACGTGCAGGATCCGGGCAATGTCGGCGCGATGGTCCGGGCGGCCGAAGCGGCCGGGGCAACGGCCGTGCTGACCACCACCTCGGGCGCCGACCCATTTGGCTGGAAAGCGCTGCGCGGCGCAATGGGCAGCGCCTTCCGGCTTCCGGTTGCACGGCTCGCGTCGGCGGGGGACATCGTCCACGCGGCGCGCCAGGCGGGGCTGCACGTCGCCGCGACGGCCGGCCAAGGCGGACTCGACCCGGAAGACGTGGACCTCCGGCCTCCGACGATCGTGCTGCTCGGCGCCGAGGGCAGCGGCCTGCCGCCCGAGGTGGTCGAGGCCGCCGACGTCCGCATCACCATCCCGATGGCCCGGCCCGTGGAGTCGCTGAACGTCGCCGTGACCGCCGCGCTGCTGCTGTACGAGGCCCGGCGGCAGCGCCGCACGCGGAGCGGCGGAACCGGAATGCCCGCCGTACGCTGAGCACGAGAGCCAGGCACGCATGTCTCCCGACGAGTCGAATCTCCAGAGCGGCCTCTTCGACGAGGACGAAGGGGCCCGCAGGCAGGACGCGGCGCCCGACGCACCGCTCGCCGAGCGCCTGCGGCCGCGCACGCTCGACGAGCTGGTCGGCCAGGACGCGCTCGTCGCGCCCGGCGCGCCGCTGCGCGAGGCCATCGAGCGCGATGCGCTGCAGTCCGTCATCTTCTGGGGCCCGCCCGGTACCGGCAAGACGACGCTGGCGCGCCTGATCGCGGATCGGACGCAGGCGCGCTTCGTCGCGTTCAGCGCGGTGCTCTCCGGCATCCGCGAGATCAAGGAGGTGATGGCGCGCGCCACCGCCGAGCGCCGCCGGACGGGCCGCCGGACGATGCTCTTCGTCGACGAGATCCACCGGTTCAACAAGGCACAGCAGGATGCGTTCCTGCCCTATGTCGAATCCGGCACGATCGTGCTCGTGGGCGCGACCACCGAGAATCCGTCCTTCGAGGTCAACGCCGCGCTGCTCTCCCGCTCGAAGGTCTTCGTGCTCGAGCCGCTCGGACCGGACGCGGTCCGGCAGATTCTCCAGCGGGCGATTGCCGATCCGGAGCGCGGCCTGGGCGGGCAGGCGATCGAGGTCGAGGACGAGGCGCTGACGGCGATCGCGCGGCTCGCCAGCGGTGACGCGCGGACGGCGCTGAACCTGCTGGAGCTGGCGGCACGCTCGGCGCCGGAGACCGGCGGCCGGCGGCAGATGACGCACGCGTGGCTGGAGCGCGCGATCCAGCGCCGGATGCTGCGCTACGACAAGGGAGGCGAGGAGCATTTCAACATCATCTCGGCGCTCCACAAGTCGATGCGGAACAGCGATCCGGACGCCGCCGTGTACTGGCTCGCGCGCATGCTGGAGGCCGGCGAGGACCCGCTCTACGTCGCGCGTCGGCTCGTCCGCTTCGCCTCGGAGGACGTCGGCAACGCCGACCCGCAGGCGCTCGCGATCGCCATCGCCGCGAAGGATGCCGTCCATTTCATGGGCATGCCCGAGGGCAATACCGCGCTGGCGCAGGCGGCCATCTATCTGTCGACGGCGCCGAAGAGCAACGCCGTGTACGCCGCCTACTCGCGCGCGGCGGAGGACGCGGGCCGGCAGCTGGCCGATCCGGTGCCGCTGCACCTGCGGAACGCACCGACGCGGCTGATGAAGGATCTCGGCTACGGCCGCGACTACCAGTACGCGCACGACGAGCCCGACGCGATCGCCGACATGGAGTGCCTGCCGCCGTCGCTTCGCGGCCGCACGTACTACGAGCCGAGCGCGCGCGGCTTCGAGAAGGAGATCAAGCGTCGTCTCGACGGCTGGAAGGCCATCAAGGCTCGACGGCGAGAGGAAGGCGGCGGGAAGTAGCCGCGCCTGGCCCCTGGCCCCTGCCCCCTGGCCCCTGGCCCCTAAATTCGCTGGAAGTTCCGCTCCAGTTCCCGGCGTGTGAGCCGCAGCATCACGGGGCGGCCGTGCGGGCAGATGGTCGAGTACGACGTCGCGCGCAGCTCGTCGAGGATGTGCGCCATCTTCTCGTAGGTCAGCGGGTAGTTCGCCTTCACCGCGGCATGGCAGGCGATCGTCGCGGCCATCTGCTTCAGCGCCGCCTCCGCGGGGCTGCCGCGATCGAGCCCCTCGAGGTCGTCGGCGAGCGCGCGGAGCGTGGCCGCCGCGAGCTCCGCGCCGAGCAGCGCCGGCACGGCGCCGACCTTCACCGCGTCGCCGCCGAACTCCTCCACCTCGAACCCGAGGCGCTCCAGCGCGGCGGCTCGCGAGACGAGCACCTGGCGGCCCGCCGGCGGGAGCTCCACGAGCAGCGGCGTGAGCAGCCGCTGGCTCTCCAGCCGCCCCGCCGTGAGCCGCTCGAGCGTGCGCTCGTACAGCACGCGCTCGTGCGCGACGTGCTGGTCGATGATCGCGACGCCGTCCTGATCGACGGCGATGATGTAGGTGTCGCGGAACTGCCCGAGGGGAATGAGCGGGCCGAGCTCGCCCGGGACCGCCCCGGGCGTCCCTGCCGTCGATGCGGGCTCCGCCGGCGCACCGGGTGACAGCGTCGCCTGGTCGGATGGCGCGGCGTTCGGGGGCCAGCCGCCGCCGGCGGCATCGGGCATCCGCCAGCGGCTCGGAAACACGCCGCCGGCCAGCACCCCCGGAATCGGCAGCGTCTCGCCGGCCGGCGGCCTGACCTGCAGCGTCGGCGCCGACAGCGCCAGCGCCGGCGCCGGGCCGCGGCCGAGCGCGTCGGCCAGCGAACGCCAGATCACCTGGTGCACCAGCGACTGCTCGCGGAAGCGGACCTCCGCCTTGCTCGGATGCACGTTGACGTCGAGCGCGTCCAACGGCATCTCGATGAACAGGTGGACCTCCGGACTGCGCTCCTTGATGGAGGCCACGCTGTAGGCCTCCGCGATTGCATGAGCGATCGTCCGATCGCGGACCAGTCGATCGTTGATGAAGACGTTCTGCGGGCCGCGCCGCGGCCCGGTCTCGGCCAGCGGCGCGATGAACCCGGTGACGCGAATGCCGGCCGTCTCCCGCGAGACCTCCAGCAGATCGCCGGGATCGCCGTAGATCTGGAACAGCCGTTCCCGGCGGTCCCGCGCCGGCGGGCACTCGAGCACGCGGCGCCCCGCGCTCACGAGCGTGAACCCGACGTGCGGCGCGCCGAGCGCGAGCTGCGTGATCACGCGCGAGATCTGGGCCGACTCGGCCTGATCGGACTTCAGGAACTTGCGCCGCGCGGGCAGGTTGAAGAACAGGTCCTCGACGTCGACCCGGGTCCCTTCCGGCGCGCCCGCCTCGACGACGGATGCGACGACGCCGCCATGCACGCGGATCTCGGTGCCCGAAAGGGCGCCGCGCGCGCGTGTGCGCAGCAGCAGGTGCGACACCGACGCGATCGACGGCAGGGCCTCGCCGCGGAACCCCAGCGTCGCGATGGCGGCCAGGTCCCCGGACGTGCGGATTTTGCTCGTCGCGTGCCGCTCGAGGGCGAGCCGCGCGTCCTCCGGCTCCATGCCGGCGCCGTCGTCCTCGACCCGGATCAGGCGCTTGCCGCCGTACTCCGTCGTGACGGCAATCCGGCGCGCGCCGGCGTCGATCGCGTTCTCGACGAGCTCCTTGACGACCGAGGCCGGGCGCTCGACCACCTCGCCGGCGGCGATCTGGTTGGCCAGTTCGGCCGGCAGACGCCGGATCTTCGCCATGTCACTCCCCAGGGACCCGCGCGCGGGCTCAAATCCACCGGCGCCGGCGGAACACGGCCAGCATCACGACGACCAGCCCGATCATCGCGCTGAACAGCCACCAGAACGGACGCGGATCCTGCTCCGAGCCGACCAGCGGCAGCCGCATGTTCATGCCGTACAGCCCGGTGACCAGCGTCAGCGGCAGGAAGATCACCGTGATGACGGTGAGCACCTTCATGATCGCGTTCAGCTGGTTCGAGACGTTCGACAGGTGCGCGTCGAGCAGGCTGTTGACCCGTTCCTGGAAGATCAGCGCCTCGTCGGCGATCCGCACCAGGTGGTCGTAGACGTCGCGGAACCGATAGGCGATTTCCTGCTCGACGATCGGGAACTCCCGGCGCGCCAGCCGGTTCACGACGTCGCGCTGCGGCAGCGCGATCCGCCGCAGGGCGGTGACGTCCCGCTTGACCCGCAGCAGCTCCCGGACGATCTCCGGACGCGGGCGCTCGAAGACCTCCTCTTCGAGCTCGTCGAGCCAGGCTTCGAGCTCGGCGACCTCCGGCCCGTAGTTGTCGACCATCTGGTCGACGATCCGGTGCATGAGCGCCGCCGGCCCCTCCGCGAGCACCTGCGGGTTCGCGCGGCAGAGCTCCTGCATGCGCCCGATGCTGCGCGTCCGGCCGTCGTGGACGGTCACGAGTACGCCGGGGCGGAGGAAGAAATCGGTGTCGTGGGTCGCGAACGCCTCGCGCGACTTCTCGAAATGGATGCCGTGCAGGACGGCGTAGAGATAGCCGTCGTACGCTTCGGCCTTCGGATACGGCGTCTCGGCGCGCGCCCCTTCCACGGCGACCGGATGGAACCCGAACACCCGGCCGAGCAGGCCGAGTTCCTCGTCCTCCGGCGCGGCGAAGTCCACCCAGGCGGCGATTCCGGCCCCGGGCGTCAGCCACGACGGGTCGAGGCGATCGACCTGCTCGATGCGTCCGTCCCGGTACACCAGAATCGTGAGCACGTCTCGAGACCCGGGACGGGCCGGCCGCCCTGGCGGCCGGCCCTGCCCCGCGTTGATCGGGCGCTCAGCCCGTCCGGCCGTCGCCGGCCCGCGTCAGTCCCCCACCTTGACCGCGAGCGCGGCGTGCGCCGCGGCCAGCCGCGCCACCGGGACGCGGTACGGCGAGGCGCTGACGTAGTCCAGGCCCGCCTTGTGGAAGAAGTGGACCGATGACGGGTCGCCGCCGTGCTCGCCGCAGACGCCGAGTTTGATGTCCGGCTTCGTGCGGCGGCCGCGCTCGACGGCGACCTCCACGAGCTGTCCGACGCCCGTGGTGTCGATCGACTGGAACGGATCGCGCGCGAGGATCTGCTGCTCCTGGTAGATCGCCAGGAACTTGCCCACGTCGTCACGCGAGTAGCCGAACGTGAGCTGCGTGAGGTCGTTCGTGCCGAAGGAGAAGAACTGCGCCTCCGCGGCGATCTCGTCCGCGGTCACGGCGCCGCGCGGCACCTCGATCATCGTCCCGACCAGGTACTTGAAGCGGACGCCCTTCTCCTTCATGACGTCCGTGGCCACCCGGTCGACGATCGCCTTCTGGTCCCGCAGCTCCTTGACGATCCCGACGAGCGGAATCATCACCTCGGGCACGACCTTCACGCCCTCCTTCGCCAGCTGCGCGGCCGCCTCGAAGATGGCCCGCACCTGCATCTCGGTGATCTCGGGATACGTGATCCCGAGCCGGACCCCGCGATGCCCCAGCATCGGGTTGAATTCGTGGAGTTCCTCCACCCGGTCGAGCAGGCGCTTCTTCTCCTCCAGCTCCTCACCGGTCCGCCCCGTGGCCTCCAGCCGCGCGATGTCGACCATCAGGTCCTCGCGCTTCGGAAGGAACTCGTGCAGGGGCGGATCGATCGTCCGGATGGTCACCGGCTGCCCCTTCATCGCCTTGAACACGCCATAGAAGTCGGCGCGCTGCAGCGGCAGCAGCTCGGCGAGCGCAGTGCGGCGATCGGCCTCGTTGTCGGCGAGGATCATGCGCTGGACCTTCTCGATCCGCCCCTCGCCGAAGAACATGTGCTCGGTGCGGCACAGCCCGATGCCGCGCGCCCCGAACGCGTAGGCGAGCGCCGCCTGGTCAGGCATGTCGGCGTTCGCGCGGATGTCCAGCCGGCGCTCCTTGTCCGCCCAGGTGAGCAGCTGGTTGAAGCGGCGGTAGATGTCGGACGCCTCCGGCTTCATCCGGCCCGACACGACCTGGAGGATCTCGCTCGGATTCGTCGCGACCTGACCGACCTTCACCTCGCCGGTGAGGCCGTCGAACGACACCCACTCGCCTTCGCGGACCGTCCGGCCGTTGACCCGGAAGTGCCGGTCGCGCTCGTTCACGTGGATCTCGCCGGCGCCGACGACCGACGGCTTGCCCATCTGGCGCCCGACGACGGCGGCGTGCGAGGTCATGCCGCCGGTCGCGGTGAGGACCCCCTCGGCGACCTCCATGCCATGGATGTCGTCCGGGACGGTCTCCTTCCGGACCAGCAGCACCTTGCGTCCCTGCTGCGACCACGCGACGGCGTCGTCCGCGGTGAAGACCACCTGGCCCGAGGCCGCGCCGGGAGACGCGGGCAGCCCGCGGGTGGCCGCCGGCAGCTTCGCCCACTCCTTCGGGTCGAAGACCGGCGCCAGCAGCTGCGAGAGCGCTGCCGGCTCGACGAGGAGCAGCGCCTCGCGCGGCGTGCGGAGCTTCTCCTTCACGAAGTCGGTCGCAATCACCACGGCCGCATACCCGGTCCGCTTGCCGTTCCGGGTCTGCAGCATGTAGAGCTTCTCGTTCTCGATCGTGAACTCGAAGTCCTGGATGTCGCGGTAGTGCTTCTCCAGCTTCGACGTGATCCGCCGCAGCTCGCGGTACGCCTTCGGCAGCACCTTCTCCAGCTCGGCGATCGGCTGGGGCGTCCGGATGCCGGCCACGACGTCCTCGCCCTGCGCGTTGACGAGGAACTCGCCGAAGAACTCGTTGGCGCCGGTGGCCGGGTTGCGGGTGAAGCCCACGCCCGTCGCCGACCGGTCGCCCGTGTTGCCGAACACCATCAGCTGCACGTTGACCGCGGTGCCGATGTCGTCCGGAATCTCGTACAGGCGGCGGTAGGTCTTGGCGCGGTCGTTGTTCCAGGAGCGGAACACCGCGTCACGCGCGGCGCGCAGCTGCACGAACGGGTCCTGCGGGAACGCCTTGCCGGTCTCGGCGCGCACGACGGCCTTGAACCGCGAGACGACCTCCCTGAGGCCCTCCTCGTCCAGGTCGGTGTCGGCCACCGCGCCGCGCTCCGCCTTCACCCCCTCGAACTCGTGGTCGAAGCGATTCTTCGGGATCTCGAGCACGACCGAGCCGAACATCTGGATGAAGCGGCGGTAGCTGTCGAACGCGAAGCGACCGTTGTTCGTGCGCGCCTTCAGCCCTTCCACGGCCTCGTCGTTCAGGCCGAGGTTGAGGATCGTGTCCATCATGCCCGGCATCGAGAACTTCGCGCCGGAGCGGACCGAGACGAGCAGCGGGTTCGTCACGGACCCGAACTTCGCGCCGGCGAGCTTCTCGAGCTTCCGGACGTTCGCCTCCATCTCCTGCTCGATCGCGGGCGTGAGCTTGCGCTTGTTGGCGTACCAGAGATTGCAGGCCGCCGTCGTGATCGTGAAGCCCGGGGGTACCGGCAGGCCGGCATTGACCATCTCGGCGAGGTTGGCCCCCTTGCCGCCGAGCAGATCGCGCAACGTCCGGTCGCCGTCGGCCTTGCCGCCACCGAAGAAGTAGACGTACTTCCCGGCTCGCGGCGTCGCGCCCTTGCGCGTTGCCGGTGTCGACTTCCGCGCCGTCCGGCGGGCCGCGGTGGCGGTTCGCCGCGCGCCTGCCGCGCGGCGCGCGGCGGCCGGGGCCGCCTTCTTCTTCGTCTTCGCTCGCTTCACCTGCTTCTTTGCCATGTGTCTTAGGACTCCGCTTGAGGAACGATCTCCGAGATGTCGGCCAGCTGGAGGATGAGCCGCGCCATCGACGCCATCAGCCGCAGCCGCGCACGCCGCAGCGCCCGGTCGTCGACCATCACGAACACCTCCGTGAAGAAGCGGTCCACGAATGGACCGAACGCGGCAGCCTCGGCGAAGGCCTGCCGGTACGAATCCCCGTCCGCGAGCACCTGCTCGATGACGGGGCGCCGGCGCTCGTACTCCGCCAGCAGGGCGCGCTCGGCCGGCTCGGTCAGCAGCGCCGCCAGCGGCGGACCCTGCTGCTCGGCCGCGAGGAACTCGGCCTCCGGCAGCTCGCGCGCGATGTTCTTCACGCGCTTGAACGCGGTTGCGAGCTGCTGGAACTCCGGCGTGCCGGTGTAGTCCGGCAGCACGTCGAGCTTGCGGCGCGCGTCGAGAGGGCTCACGTCGCGCACCGTCTCGGCCGCGTGCAGCACGGCGCGGACGTTGCGCACGTCGAACCCGCGCGCCTCGAGCAGATACGACAGCCGTTCGCGCAGGAACGCGTCCAGCGCGGCGCCCGCGGCCTCGTCCGGCGCGGGCGATCCGCCGAAGCCGGCCGCCGCCCGGTCGACGAGCGTTCCCAGCCGCGGACGGACGTCGAGTCCGGTGAGCTCCGGCAGATCCACCAGGATGCGGAGCACGCCGTGCGCCTGCCGGCGCAGCCCGTACGGATCGCGCGACCCGGTCGGCCGCTCGCCCGCCGCGAACAGCCCGACGAGCGTGTCGAGCTTGTCGGCGAGCGCCACGGCCGCCCACGGCAGGGCGGCCGCGCCGAGCGCCTCGCGCGCGGGCGGCGCGTCCGGCTCCACCGCCACCGGCAGATAGTGATGGTAGATCGCCCGCCACACCGCCTCGGGCTGACCGTCCTCGCGGGCGTAGATCCCGCCCATCGTTCCCTGCAGCTCGGTGAACTCGCGCACCATCTCCGTGGCGAGGTCCGCCTTGGCGAGCCGTCCCGCTGTCGCGGCGTGATCCGCGGCGGCGGCCGCGCCGAGAACGTCGGCGGCAATCCAGCGGGCGAGCCGCTCGATGCGCTCCGCCTTCGCGCGGTAGCTGCCGAGCTTCGCGTGGAACAGAATCGTGTCCAGCCGCTCGATGCGCGAGTCGAGCGGCGCGCGCCGGTCCGCCTCCCAGAAGAACTGCGCGTCGCGCAGCCGCGCGGTCAGCACGCGCTCCGCGTTGCGGCTGACGAGCTCCGGGCGCTCCACCTCGATGTTGATCACGGCGAGGAACGCGGGCTTCAGACGCCCCTGGTCGTCCACCACCGGGAAGTAGTGCTGGTGGTGAATCATCGTCGTCGTGAGCACTTCCTCGGGCAACGAGAGGAACTCCGCCGGGAACACGCCGGCGACGACCGAGGGCCACTCCACCAGGTCGGGCACTTCGTCGAGCAGCCCCGCGTGACCCGCGGCCTGGCGATGCACGCGGCCGCCGAGCCGTCCGGCGTGCACGTCGAGGTCGCGCGCGATCCGGTCGCGCCGCTCGGTCCGTTCGAGCATCACGAAGTGCTCCAGCAGCCGCGTGCGGTAGTCGTCGAACGTCTTGACCTTCACCGCCCGTCCGGCGCGGCCGCTCGTCGTGAGGAAGCGGTGGCCGTACGTCATCGCGCCGGAGCGCACGTCCTGCACCAGCGGCGACTGCGCCCCCTCCGTGCGGCGGATCTCGAAGGGGACCACGCGCCCGCCGAAGAGGAACAGCAGCCACCGGATCGGCCGCCCGAACCGGAGGTCCCCGCGCCCGTCCTCGAGCCAGGCGTCCCAGCTCATGGCCTTCGGGAACGCGAGCCCGCGCAGCAGCCCCGTCAGCACCTGCGGCAGCACGTCCACCGCCGCGCGCCCGCGCTGGCGGCGCCGCACGGCCAGATACCGCCCCTTCGGCGACTCGATCTCCTCCAGATCGCCGACCTCGACGCCGTGCTTGCGGGCGAAGCCCAGCGCCGCGGGCGTCGGCGCGCCGTCGGCGCCGCGGGACGCCTGCACCGGCGGGCCGCTGACGACCTCCTCGAAGTCGGTCTGGCGCTCCGCCACGCGCGCGACGCGCACGGTGAGCCGCCGCGGCGTCGTCCACGATTCGACCGGCCCGTCGACGTCCAGCCGCGCGGCGCGCAGCTGCGCGGCGGCGACGTCGGCCAGCTGCGTCGTCAGTCCCGGCAGCCAGCCGGCCGGCATCTCCTCGACGCCGATCTCGATCAGGAGTTCGCGATCCATGCCGTCCTGAAAGCGTTCGTTCCGCGCGCCCGTCCGTGCCTCATTCCACCGGCTCCGGCGCGGGCAGCGTCTCGACGTAGCGCCTGGCGATCGCGACCGCGAGGCCGCGGACGCGCAGGATGTAGGCGGTGCGCTCCGTCACGCCGAGGCTGCCGCTGCTGTCGAGGATGTTGAACAGATGCGAGCACTTCAGGCATTCCTCGAGCGCCGGCCACACGAGGCCCGCCTCGAGCAGCCGCCGGCCGAAATCGTGGTGCCGCTCGAAGAGATCCCGGTGGTGCGCCGCGAACGCCTCGCGCGACACGCCCTCCACCTGCCCGAAGACATAGCGCGACTGCTCGATCTCCTCGCGCAGCCGCACCTCGCGATACCGCACGCCGGGCGCCCACTCGAGATCGTAGACGTTGTCGACCTTCTGGAGCGCCATCGCGATCCGCTCCAGCCCGTACGTGATCTCGCACGCAATCGGCGCGAGGTCGATGCCGCCGACCTGCTGGAAGTACGTGAACTGCGTGATCTCCAGCCCGTCGAAGAGCACCTGCCAGCCGATGCCCCAGGCGCCGAGCGTCGGCGACTCCCAGTTGTCCTCCTCGAAGCGGATGTCGTGCTGGCGCGGGTTGATGCCGCACGCCTCGAGCGACTGCAGGTACAGGTGCTGCACCTCGTCGGGAGACGGCTTGAGGATCACCTGGAACTGATGGTGCTTGAACAGCCGGTTCGGGTTCTCGCCGAAGCGGCCATCGTCGGGCCGGCGCGACGGCTGGACGTAGGCGACGTTCCAGTGCGCCGGACCGAGCACGCGCAGCAGCGTTTCGGGATGCGACGTCCCGGCTCCGACCTCGAGGTCGAGCGGCTGCTGCAGCAGGCAGCCGTTGGCGATCCAGAACTGCGAGAGCCTGGTGATGAGATCCTGGAAGGTCAACGTCTTTGCAGCCGTTCCCGATGCGCCGTTCCGGCGCGTGATCAGTGTTCCTGCGGCGCCCGCCGCAACGCCCGCAGCACCCGCATCGACCGCAGCTCGCGATCGAGATGCCGCAGCATCAGCCCGCGGTGCAGCGCCTCGAGCTCGGCCAGCACCCCCTGCGGCGGCGCGACGGCAGTCAGATCGCCCGGCGCCCGCCGCCGCACCTCGGACAGGAACGCCAGCGCGCCCGGCGAGAGCCTCGCGCCCGCCCGCTGCCGGTCCGTCGCGTCGGCGCAGCGCGCGCAGGTGAACACCCCGTCGATCGGCGACAGCCACGCCCCGCGGTCACCGCCCCCGAACCGCTCCCCGCACCGGTGGCAGGCCAGGTGCGGCGGGTAGACCCCCTGCAGCCGCAGGAGCCAGTACTCGAAATAGCGGGCCAGCGGCTCGATCGACGCGCCGGCCGCCATCGCGTCGAGCACCGACGCCCCGAGCCGGTACAGCGTCTCGTTCGGGTCGTCGGCCGGCGCCCACTCGTCCAGCAGTTCCGCGAAGTAGCTGGCGTAGCTCACCGCGTCGCCCGGCGCCGACAGGGGCGAGCGCACGGGCTCGGCATAGTTCATCCCGACGAGCTCGCGGGTCTCCTTCTCGAAGTACGCCACCCGCACCTGGGTGAGCGGCTCGAGCGCGCCGACGAACCGGGACCGCGGACGCCGGGCGCTGCGCGCCACCCCCCGCTTCTTGCCCCGATCCGCGGTCAGGAAGACCACGATCCGGTCGGCTTCGCCGAGCTTGTACGAGCGCAGCACGAGGGCGTCGGCCGTATACAGGGGCATGCGCGCCGCCGGCAAAATCCCCGTATTCTACCCTTTTCCGAGATAGCGCAGGAAGATCGTCGCCAGTCCGAGGAACGAGGCGAACCCGGCCATGTCGGTGAAGGTGGTGATGAACACCGAGGACGCCAGCGCCGGGTCCACGCGCAGCGCCCGCAGCCCGAGCGGCACCAGCGTGCCGGCCGTCGATGCGATGAACATATTGATGAGCATTGCCAGCGCCAGCACGCCGCCCAGCACCAGATCGCCCCGAATCAGCCAGACGACCAGCGCGCCGAGGGCGCCGAGCGTCATCCCGTTGCCCAGACCGACCAGCGCCTCCTTCAGCAGCGCCTTGCGGGCGTTGCCCCAGGTCAGCTCGCCGAGCGCGAGGCCGCGGACGATGACGGTCAGCGTCTGCATGCCGGCATTGCCCCCCATCGCGGCGACGATCGGCATGAAGACCGCGAGCGCGACGACCTGCGAGATCGTGTCCTCGAACAGGCTGACGACCCAGGCGACGAGGAACGCCGTGGCCATGTTGACCGCGAGCCACGGGAGGCGCTTGGTCAGCGACTCGCCGGGAGCCGTGAACACGCGCTCGTCGGCCGTGACGCCCGCCATGCGGTAGATGTCTTCCGTCGCCTCGTCCTTGATGACGTCGATGACGTCGTCGACGGTGATGACCCCGGCCAGCTTGTTCTCCTCGTCGACGACCGGAATCGCCAGCAGGTTGTAGGACGCGACGATGTGCGCGGCCTCCTCCTGGTCCGTGTCCACCCGGACGCTGATCACCTCCGGCGTCATGATGCGCTTCAGCGGCGTCTCGGGCGAGACCAGCAGCAGGCGCCGCAGCGACGTCACGCCGACGAGATGCCGCCGCACGTCGACGACGTAGAGATAGAACACCATCTCGACGTCCCGGGCGGCCTGCAGCTCCACGATCGCCTCGCCGACCGTCAGCTCCTCGGGGACGGCGAAGACGTTCGGGTTCATGATGCGCCCGGCGGTCTTCTCGGGGTACTCGAGGAGGTTCTCGAGCTGCCCCGATTCCTTGGGGCGCATCAGCTCCAGGACGGCGGACGACAGATCGTCCGGGAGGGACTCGATCAGGGCAGCCGCGTCGTCGGACGGGATCTCCTCGATGAGACGGGCGATTTCGTCGGCGGAGCGATCGGCGAGCAGCTGCCCCGCCATCTCGGGCTCCATCTCGGCCACGGCTTCCATGGCCAGGCGCGGCGCGCGCTCGACGACGACGGCGAAGGCGGCGCGGCGATCCCGCTCCTGCAGCTCGTTCAGCACGGCGGCAAGATCGGCGGGATGCTGCTTCTGGAGCAGGTTGAAGAGGTTGGCCGTCGCGCCGATGCGCTGCAACCGCTTCACCGAGTCCAGCACGACGTCGATCTTCCGCGTGGGAGCCATCAGCCGGTCGCTCAGGAGGTATCAGGGTCTCGTCAACACAAAATCCCCCAAAGGTAACACGGCCATGCGGATCCGGGAAATGTCGAGGCGCCCGGACGATGGCGTGAACGGAACGCCAACTCTGGCCGCTCGCCGCTGGCCTCTGGCCCCTGGCCTCTGGCCCCTGGCCCCTGGCCATCAACTGCCCGTGCCGACAGCAGCTGTGGTAGGGTCCGCGACATGAGCCGGTCACTGCGCCAGCGCGTCGTCGCCACCTGGCTGGCCACCGCGATGCTCCTGTTCGCGGGCGGCCCCGGGGTGCAGGCAGCCGACGACCGGGCGGTGCTCGCCCGGGCCGGTGCCCATGTCGCACGCTACGCGCGCCTGCTGCCGCACCTGGTCGCGGAAGAGACGATGACGCAGCACCTGCGCCCGCGGCGCGGACGGCACGAGGAACCCGTCAGCCGGCGGGTGGTCGCGGACCTCGGATGGGTCCGGCTGGACGAAATCGACGAGCCGCTCGCGCTGCGGGACGTGCAGTCGGTCGACTGGGAGCCGGTCCCGCGGATCCGCGGAGCCCGGCACCTCCGCGGCGGGCGCCGTGCGACGGCCGACGAGGCGCGGGCGCTGCTCGACTCCGCGGCGCGCTACAACCTGGCGCCCGGCACGCGCAACATCAACATCCCGACGTTCGTGTTCTTCTTCCTGCTCCCGGAGTGGCAGCCCCGCTTTTCGTGGAAGCGTCAGAGTCCGCGGGAGGCGGAGGTCTGGGAGTTCTCGTTCCGCGAACGGGAGCGTCCGACCGTCATCCGCACGGCAGAGCGGAAGCCGGTCTTCAGCCGCGGGCGGGTCTGGATCGAGCGCGAGTCGGGCCAGGTGGTCCGGACCCTGCTCGACGTGCGCGTCAACGGGAACGACTACACGCTGGAAACGCGCTTCGCGCCGGTCGAGCGAATCGGGCTGACGCTGCCGGTCGAGATGACGGAGACCTACGGCGCCCGCAGGTTCGTCGTCCAGGGAACGGCCACCTATCGCGACTATCGTCGCTTCACGACCGAAGCGCGGGTGATTGAACAGTAGATTTCCGGGGTGCGGCTGCCGGCTCCGAACCCCGACCGGGCTTCCCTGCCGTCACGCCGCGGCCGTTCGGTCAGATCCGCGGAAGCAGTTCGTCCAGCACGCGCTCGTCCTCGCGCCATTCGCCGCGGACCTTCACGCGCAGATCCAGATACACCCGCCGTTCGAGGAAGCGCTCCAGCTCGAGCCGGGCGGCCGTGCCGATCGTGCGAATCATCTCGCCCCGGCGGCCGATGAGAATCGGCTTCTGCGACTCGCGCTCGACGAGGATCGTGGCGTAGAGCCGCACGAGCCCGTTCTCCGCCTCTTCCCACCGATCGACCAGGACGGCGGTCGAGAACGGCAGTTCGGCGTGCGTGTGCTGCAGGACCTGTTCGCGGATGATCTCGGCCGCGAAGAAGCGCTCGGGCCGGTCGGTGAGATAGTCCTCGGGAAAGAGCGCCGGGCCTTCCGGCAGATGCGCCAGGAACACCTGCTCGAGCCGGTCCACGCCGTCGCCGGTCAGCGCCGAGACGGGCACGATCTCCGCGAACACCTGCTCGCGCGCAAGCCGGTCGATGACAGGCAGCAGCGCGGACTTCGCGATCTGGTCGATCTTGTTCAGGACGAGGATGACGGGCTTGCGCAGCGGCCGCACCAGGTCGACCAGCATCCGCTGCCCACGCCCCGGCTTCTGCGTCGCGTCCAGCACGACGCCGACGACGTCGACGTCCCGCAGCGCGTCCTTCGCCTCGTCGACCATCCGCACGTTCATGCGGTGCATCGGCTTGTGGATGCCGGGCGTGTCGACGTAGACGACCTGGCCGCCGGGATGGTTGCGCACGCCGATGAGGCGGGTGCGCGTGGTCTGCGGCTTGTCGGAGACGATGGCGAGCTTGGATCCGACCAGGCGGTTCAGCAGCGTCGACTTCCCCGCGTTGGGCAGGCCGACGAGCGAGAGCATCCCGGACTTCACACGGCCTCTCCCGTTGCCTGCGCCTGGGGCGCGGGCTGGCTGCGCCGCACCCGGATGTGGCCGACGCGCCGGCGCTCGACGTCGAGCACCTCGATGTGCAGCCCGTCGACCTCGAAGATCTCCCCGGCGGCCGGCACGCGGCCGAGTGTCGTGACGAGATACCCGCCCACCGTGTCGAACCCGTCGCTCTCGATCTCGACGCCGAGCCGCTCCGCCAGCTCGTCGATGCCGGCGCGGCCGCTGAACACGTACGAGCCGTTCCCCTCGTCCTGGACGGCCTCCGTCTCGACGTCGTACTCGTCGCGGATCTCACCGACGATCTCCTCGATGAGATCCTCGAGGGTCACGAGCCCGGCGGTCCCCCCGTACTCGTCGACGACCACCGCAATCTGCTGCTGCTGGCGCTGGAACTCCTTCAGCAGTTCGGAGACGCGCTTCGTCTCGGGGACGAAGAACGCCGGGCGCAGCAGCCGCGGCACGACCTGCTCGGACGGGCTCCCCTCGGCCAGGCGCACGAGGTCCTTGATGAACACGAAGCCCTGGATCTGGTCGAGCGTCTCCTTGTAGACGGGGACGCGCGAGTACTGCTGCTCGCCGAACAGCTGCCGCAGCTCCGCCAGCGTCGCCTCGATCGGCACGGCGACGATGTCGGGCCGCGGGGTCATGACCTCGCGGACGAGCGTGTCGCCGAAGTCGACGATCGATTCCAGCAGCCGCCGTTCCTCGCGCTCGATCAGGCCTTCCTGCTCCCCGGCCTCCAGGTACGCGTGCGCCGCGTGGTCCGGCTCGGACGACTCGCCTCCTGCATGCTCCGCCTCCGTGCCAGGCTCCCGCCGCACGGGGCGCAGCGTCGCGATCAGGCCGACCAGGCTGAGCGTGATCGGCTTGAGGATGCGCTCGAACAGCTTGAAGGTCGGCAGCAGACGGATGAGCACGCGCTCGGGATTGCGCCGCACGATGAGCAGCGGAAGCAGGTGCTCGAACACGAGGAAGAACCCGGCCATCGACAGCAGCAGCACGCCCGGGTCCTTCACATCGTCGACGCCGGTGAGCGTGGCGAGGAAGATGGCGGTGATCGCGATGATCAGCCCCAGGAGCAGACGCAGCGGGACGAAGAGCAGGACCGGGTCGTCGAGGTACGGCCCCAGACCGGCGGCGCGGCCGTTCCGCTCGACCGTGAGCCGGAGCGACAGCCGCATCAGCGCGCTGAACGCCGCCGCGATCGTGCCGACGTAGGTCGTCGCAATCGCCATCAGGGCGAGGACCAGCAGCGTCATCGGCCGCCTCCCCGCTCGATCAGGCCCTCGCGCAGACCGCCCTTCCGGCGGAGGCGCGCCTCGAGGCGCCGCATCGCGCCGCCGTCCCGCTCGTGATCGTGTCCAAGCAGGTGGAGCAGGCCGTGCAGCGCGAGGACGCGCCACTCCGTCGACTCGGCGTGCGCCGCCTCGGCCGCCTGGCGGCGGGCGACGCCGCGCGCGATCACGATGTCGCCGAGGTGGCCGGTCAGCCGTGCCGGCGAGGATGCTGGGAACGACAGGACGTCGGTGGAGGCGTCGACGCCGCGGTAGTCGCGGTTGAGCGCCCGCATCCGGGCGTCGGAGACGACCGCCAGCGTGACGGTGCCGCGGGCCGCGCGGGGCGCGACGCGCGCCAGCCAGCCGGCGAGCCCGGGAGCGCGCAGGGGCCGCCCGGCCCCGTCAACCACCGCGACGTCGAGCCGCGGCGACACGCGTTGGCCATCTGCAGGCATGGTGGGGAGTCAGGCGGTGCGGGGTTCCGCGGCCTGATAGGCCTCGTAGGCCTTCACGATCTGCTGGACCAGGCGGTGCCGGACCACGTCGCGCTCGTCGAAGTGGATGAACGCGATGCCCTCGACCCGGGACACCACCTTCATCGCCTCCACGAGGCCGGACGTCCGGCCCGACGGCAGGTCGATCTGCGTCACGTCCCCGGTGACGACCGCCTTCGACCCGAAGCCGAGGCGCGTCAGGAACATCTTCATCTGCTCGCTGGTCGTGTTCTGCGCTTCGTCCAGGATCACGAACGCGTCGTTGAGCGTCCGGCCGCGCATGAACGCCAGCGGCGCGATCTCCACCGTGCCGCGCTCGAGCAGCCGATCGACGCGGTCCACTTCCAGCATGTCGTAGAGCGCGTCGTAAAGCGGGCGCAGGTACGGGTTGACCTTTTCCTGCAGGTCGCCGGGCAGGAAACCCAGCTTCTCGCCGGCCTCCACCGCCGGGCGGGCGAGGATGATGCGCGTGACCTTCTTCTGCAGCAGGAACGTGACGGCCTGCGCCATCGCGAGGTAGGTCTTGCCGGTGCCCGCCGGGCCGATGCCGAAGACGATGTCGTGCCGGTCGATGGCGTCGAGATACCGGCGCTGGTTCACGCTCTTCGGCGCGACCTGCCGCCGGCCGGCCACCCGCGTGGAGGCGCGGCCCAGATAATCCCGCAGCTCGACGGCGCTGTCGTCCGAGACGAGCTGCGCGGCCGTACGCACGTCGCCATTGGACAACCGGTAGCCCTCCTGCATCAGCGCGGAAAGCTGACTGACCGTCCGCTCCACTTTGGCCTCGTTCTCCGGATCGCCGTCCACGATGAGGTCGTGGCCCTGCGTCCGGATCCGTACACCAAAGGTCGTTTCAAGCTCTCGAAGATTTTCGTCGTACGACCCGAACAGGGTCTCGATGCCGGCCTCGGGGACCTCGATCTTGCGCATTCAGCGGCGGCGTGGCCGCGCTAACTCCTTGAAAGGATATGGGTTTAGGCGGCAATCATACCACACGGAGGCACTCAGATCAACGATCGGGCCCCGCAGGCACGGGCGTTCCCGCAGGGACGGGACGCGCCGCACGGCCCCGGTCACCCGTTCTCCCGGCGAGCCGTCACGCGCAGCTTCAGCTCCTCCAGCTGGTGCGGATCGACCGGCGACGGGGCGCCGGACATCAGGTCCACCGCAGCGGCCGTCTTCGGGAACGCAATCACCTCGCGGATGGAGCTCTCCCCCGCCATGAGGGCCACCAGCCGGTCGAGCCCGATCGCGATGCCGCCGTGCGGCGGAGTGCCGTACTGCAGCGCGTCGACGAAGAAACCGAACCGTGCCCGCGCCTGCTCGTCGCTGATGTTCAGCAGCTGGAAGATGCGGCTCTGCATCGCGGCGTCGTGAATCCGGATGCTGCCGCCCCCCAGCTCGCTGCCGTTGAGCACGAGGTCGTACGCCTTCGCCCGGACCTTCGACGGGTCGCTGTCGAGCAGCGCGTGGTCGTCGTCGTGGGGGGCCGTGAACGGATGGTGCATCGGATCCCAGCGCTTCGCCTCGGCGTCCCAGCCGAACAGCGGGAAGTCGACGATCCAGGCGAACGCGTACTGGTCCGCCGGAATCAGATTCTCCTTCTTCGCCAGCGCGACACGGAAGTTGCCGAGCAGCTCCGACGCGTCGTTCGGACGTCCGCCGGCGAGCAGCAGCAGGTCGGCCTCGCCGCAGCCGGCGGCGTCCATGGACTGCAGGAGCGTCGCCTCGCCGGCCGCCTTGACGTTGGTGTGCACGCCCCCCTCGGCGCGGCGCGCCCAGAGGATGCCGACGGCTCCCCAGCCGCGCGCCTGCTCGACGAGACCGTCGAGCTCCGAGCGCGAGTAGCGCGCCCCGCCCGGCACCACCAGCGCGCGGACGACACCGCCTTCGGACACGATCTTGCGGAACGCGTTGAAGCCGGACTCGGCCCAGACGGACGACACGTCGGCGATTTCCATCCCGAAGCGGAGGTCCGGCTTGTCCGACCCGTAGCGGGCCATCGCCTCGGCGTACGGCATCCGCCGGAACGGGGTCGGGACCTCGATGCCGATCTCGCGGAAGACCTCGACCACGAGCGGCTCGATCAGGCCGAACACCAGGTCGACGTGCGCGAACGAGATCTCGACGTCGATCTGCGTGAACTCGGGCTGGCGATCGGCGCGCAGGTCCTCGTCGCGGAAGCACTTCACGATCTGGAAGTACCGGTCCATGCCCGCGACCATCAGGATCTGCTTGAACAGCTGCGGCGACTGCGGCAGCGCGAAGAACGACCCCGGGTGCACGCGGCTCGGCACCAGGTAGTCGCGCGCCCCTTCCGGCGTCGACTTGTTCAGGATGGGCGTCTCGATCTCCCAGAAGCCGTTCGCGTCGAAGTAGCGGCGCACGGACATGGTCACGCGGTGCCGCAGGCCGATGTTCCGCTGCAGCCCGGGCCGGCGCAGATCCAGATAGCGGTAGCGGAGCCGGACGTCCTCCGACACGGGCGTCTCGTCCGCAATCGGGAACGGCGGCGTCTTCGCCTCGTTCAGCAGCCGGATCTCGCGCGCGACGACCTCGACCTCACCGGTCTCGATCTTCGGATTGACGGTCTCGGGGTCGCGGCGCCGCACGGTGCCGAGCACCGCGACGACGTACTCCGAGCGCAGCCGCTTGGCGATGGTCATCGACTCGCTGTCGTTCGGCACCATCACCTGCGTGATGCCGTGGCGATCGCGGACGTCGAGGAACAGGAGCCCGCCGAGATCGCGCACGCGATGAATCCAGCCGAGGAGCACGGCGTCGGCGCCGACGTCGGACGGTCTGAGCGCGCCGCAGGTGTGGGTCCGGGAGAGAGAGCCGAGTGCGTCTGCCATGAGCGATTGCGTGTGTCTGTCCTAGGCCGTCGTGGGCGCGGGCGCCAGCCTGGCGCGGATCCAGCCCGCCGTCTCGCCGCGCGGCACGGGCTGCTGTCCGCCCGACCGCAGGTCCTTCACCATCACCATCCCCGCCGCCCGCTCGTCGTCGCCGACGATGACCGCGAAGGGGATGCCGCGCGAGGCGGCGTACTTCATCTGCTTGCCGAGCTTGTCGGCCTCGGGGTACACCTCGACCCGCAGCCCCGCGGCCCGCAGCGTCCGCGCGAGCGCGAGAGCATCCCCGGCCGACTCGGCGTTCCAGATCGTCGCGAGCACGTCGGCGCCCGCCGCCTGCACCGACGCCGGGAACATCCCGCGCTCCCCCATCACGACCAGGATGCGCTCGAGCCCGAGGGAGAAGCCGCAGGCGGGAACCTGATCGCCCGAGAACATGCCGACAAGTCCGTCGTAGCGGCCGCCGCCGCCGAGGCTGCCCGCCAGGTCCGGGACCGCCACTTCGAAGATCGCGCCCGTATAGTACGAAAGGCCGCGGGCGAGCGACGGATCGAGCTGCAGGCGCGGTCCGGCCGGCGTAAGCGCCGAGAGCGCCAGGATCTCGCGCAGCGTCGCGAGCCCCTGAAGGCCCGGGGCATGGCCGGCGGGAATGCGCGACTCGAGTACCGCAATCCAGCCTTCATTCGACGGCGACGCCGGCCTGGCAAAGGCGTCCAGCGTACGGGCCGCCGCGTCGGCCTCGACCCCGCGTGTCTCGAGCTCGCCGCGGACGCCGTCCTGTCCGATCTTGTCGAGCTTGTCGATGGCGACGAGCGCGGTGTCGTGGAGCGCGGCGGGGACACCGGCGCCGTCGAGCAGCGCGCGCAGCACCTCGCGGTGATTCACTCGGACGACGAAGTCGTCGAAGCCGAGACGCTCCAGCACTTCGCTGACGGCGGCGCAGACCTCGGCCTCGACGACCGGAGAGGTCGAGCCGATCGCGTCGACGTCGCACTGGTAGAACTCGCGGAAGCGGCCCCGGGCCGGCCGATCGGCGCGCCAGACGGGCTGAATCTGGTAGCGCTTGAAGAAGCGGGGCAACTTGCCGCGATGCTCCGCCACGACGCGTGCCAGCGGCACGGTCAGGTCGTACCGGAGGGCCAGGTCCGCCTCGCCCGTGCGCTCGTGCTCGCCGCGCTTGAGGATCTTGAAGATGAGGCGGTTCCCCTCCTCGCCGTACTTCCCCATCAGCGTCTCGATGTTCTCGACCGCCGGAGTCTCGAGCGGCTCGAACCCGTACCGCTCGTAGATGTCCGCGACGACGCCGATCACGTACGCACGCCGGCGCACGTCGTCGGGGAGGAAGTCGCGCATGCCGCGCGCGGGCTTGGTGGCGTCCGACATCACAGGTAATCGAGCCGGTAGCGGACGTAATTGTCCGCCGAACCGGCGATGAACGCGTACTCCTCGTCGGTGACGGGGCGGCGGACCTTCCCGGGCGATCCCATCACCAGCGAGCGGGGCGGCACCACCGCGCCTTCGGGCAGCAGCGTGCCGGCGGCGACGATCGAGCCTTCGCCGACCTGCGAGCCGTTGAGCAGGATCGCGCCCATGCCGATCAGGCACCGGTTCGCGATCGTGCACCCATGCAGGATCGCCCCGTGTCCGACGGTGACCTCGTCGCCGACGAGGGTCGGATGCGACGGATCGCGCATCACGTGCACGATCGTGCCGTCCTGCAGGTTCGTGCGCCGCCCGATCCGGATCCGGTTCACGTCGCCGCGGACGACGACGTTCATCCAGACGCTGCTCTCGGCGCCGATGACGACGTCGCCGATGATCTGCGCCGACGGGTCGATGTAGGCGTCCGCGGCGATGTCGGGTGACGTGCCTTTGAAGTCTCTGATCATCGATTCATGCAGCAGGCGGCTGGCAAGCTGGCAGTGCCGGCGGGCAACTGGCAGCCGCTTGTTCCCACTCTCGCTGCCGCCAGCCGCATCGGCCCCGCTCCGTGCTGCCAGCTGCCTGCGGCCAGCCGCCAGCTGCGCCGTCAGATTCTGGGCAGCGTTACCCCCCGCTGGGCCTGGTACTTCCCGCGCTTGTCCTTGTACGACGTCTCGCAGACCTCGTCGCTCTGGAAGAACAGCACCTGCGCGATGCCCTCGTTGGCGTAGATCCGCGCCGGCAGCGGCGTCGTGTTCGAGATCTCGATGGTCACGTGCCCTTCCCACTCCGGCTCGAACGGCGTGACGTTGACGATGATGCCGCAGCGCGCGTAGGTCGACTTGCCGAGGCAGACCGTCAGCACGTCGCGCGGGATGCGGAAGTACTCGATCGTCCGCGCCAGCGCGAAGGAGTTCGGCGGGATGATGCACACCGGCGCCTTGATGTCGACGAACGACCGCGGATCGAAGTTCTTGGGGTCGATGACGGTGCTGTAGACGTTCGTGAAGACCTTGAACTCGTCGGCGACGCGGATGTCGTAGCCGTAGGACGACAGGCCGAAGGACACGACGTCGTTCCGCACCTGTCCCTCGACGAACGGCTCGATCATTCCGTACTCGAGCGCCATGCGCTTGATCCAGCGGTCAGCCTTGATGGCCATCGGGGAGCATCTCCGGAACTGTGCGCGCCGCGTCAGCGGCGGAGGAGGGTGAACACCAGCGTCAGCAGCACGCTCACCAGAATCGAGCTCGTCAACGGGAAGTAGAAGGTCACGCCGCCGCGGCGCACGGTGAAGTCGCCCGGCAGCCGCCCGAGCGGGAAGCCGGCCATCATCAGGAGGCCGAGCGCCGTGGCGATGAGGCCGATGACAACGAGCGTCTTGCCCATGCGGGAGTGCGGGGGAGCGGACCGGGCCGCGGCCTGACTAGCGAAGCTCCATCCCGCGGAAGAAGTACCCGAGCTCGAACGCCGCCGTCTCGGGCGCGTCGGAGCCGTGCGTGGCGTTGTACTCGATGGACGTGCCGAACTCGCGCCGCAGCGTGCCGGCGTCCGCCTTCGCCGGATCCGTCGCGCCCATCAGCGCCCGCCACCGGCGGATCGCATCCTCGGCCTCGAGCGCCAGCAGGATGCACGGGCCGGACGACATGAAATCGGTGAGGGAGCCGAAGAACGGGCGTTCGCGGTGCACCGCGTAGAAGCCTTCCGCCTCGGACTTGGTCAGGTGCTGCAGCCGCATGGCGACGATCCGGAAGCCCGCCTCCTCGATGCGCTGGAGGATGCGGCCGGCCTGCTTCGCCTTCACGGCATCCGGCTTGATGATGGCAAACGTCTGTTCCATGGTCTCCTGTTCGCGTGTCGTCGCCAGGCCTGGCCCTGTTCCCGGCCCCTGGCCCCTGGCCCCTGGCCCCTGGCCCCTGAGCTCTGATTACCGCTGCCGCTCCATCAGCTGC
>CAYUPN010000017.1:29110-57650 GCA_964446605.1 uncultured Bifidobacteriaceae bacterium
GGCCCCTGGCCCCTGGCCCCTGAGCTCTGATTACCGCTGCCGCTCCATCAGCTGCTCGAGCACGTCCCGTCCGGGGCGCGTCCGCTCGAGCGGCAGCGAGGCCAGCGGCTCGTCGACCAGGTTCAGGAGCGAGCAGAAGTCCGGCTTCGCGGGCTCCGCATAGAGCAGCCCGGTGGCGTACTCGCCGCGGCTGGCGGTCTCCCGCAGCACGCGCAGCGACGAGGCCTTGTCGGTGGGATCGTAATCCCGTTCCAGCTTCCGGAGCACGATGCGCGAGCCGTCGTGCAGCGTGACCTCGCGGGCGGTGCCCTCGTCGTGCTCGATGCTGATGTCCTCGAAGAACGGGACGAAGCTGACGTCCGAGACCGGATCGTCGTGCTCCTTCACGTAGGCGTAGCTCTTGGTCGACCCCTCGTGGTCGTTGAACGTCACGCAGGGCGAGAGCACGTCGAGCATCGCGGTGCCGCGGTGGGCGAGCGCCCCCTTGAGCAGGGTCAGCAGCTGCTTCTTGTCTCCGGAGAAGGACCGGGCGACGAACGTCGCGCCGAGCTCGATGGCCAGCACGCACGTGTCGATCGGCGGCAGGTCGTTGACCACCCCGTTCTTCAGCGTCGAGCCGACGTCGGCGGTCGGCGAGAACTGCCCCTTGGTCAGGCCGTAGCAGCCGTTGTCCTCGATGATGTAGACCATCGGCAGGTTGCGCCGCATCAGGTGCACGAACTGGCCGATCCCGATCGCGCCGGTGTCGCCGTCGCCGCTGACGCCGATGGCCAGCATGTTCTTGTTGGCGAGCAGCGCGCCGGTGGCGACCGACGGCATCCGCCCGTGCACGGAGTTGAAGCCGTGCGCCTGGCTCAGGAAGTAGGCGGGGCTCTTGCTGGAGCAGCCGATGCCGGAGAGCTTGAGCACCTGATCCGGCTTGATGCCCAGCTCGAAGCAGGCCTCGATGATCCGCTCCGAGATCGCGTTGTGGCCGCATCCGGCGCAGAGCGTGGTCTTGCTGCCACGGTACTGCGTCAGCTCGAGCCCGATCCGGTTCTGCTTGCGGCCCGGCGCCGGCGCCGCTCCCGTCGTGGTCGTCATGTCAGCCTCACACCGTCTTCACGGACCCGCGCGGGACCTCCGCGCCGACCGGCAGGTCCTCCTGCGCCAGGATCGCGTCCGTGACCGAACGGGCGTCGATCGGCAGCCCGTCGTAATGCAGCACGCTGCGGACCTTCGCCATGCGCTGTGGATCGAGATCCATCCGCATCAGCGCGGCCATCTGGGCGTCCCGGTTCTGCTCCACGACGTAGACACGGTCGTGGCGGTCGATGAACGCCGCCAGCTCCGGCGTGAACGGGTAGGCGCGCAGCCGCAGATACGACGTCGCCACCCCCGCCTCGTCCCGGAGCTGATCGCGGCTCTCGACCAGCGCCCAGTGCGTCGTCCCGTACCCGATGAGGCCGATCCGCGCGCCCGGCTCCCAGGCGATCTCGGGCGCCGGCACGAGCGTGGCCGCGGTGCGGAACTTGCGCGTGAGCCGGTCCATGTTCGCCGTGTAGTCGTCGCCGCGCTCGCTGTACTGCCCCTGCGCGTTGTGCCCCGACCCGCGCGTGAAGTACGCGGGCATGCCCGTGCCGGGCACGGTCCGCCACGGGATGCCGTCCCCCTCGACGTCCCGGTAGCGCCCCCACTGGCCCATGCGCGCCAGCGCGGCCTCGTCGAGCACCTTGCCCCGATCGACCGGCGCCTCGGGATACGCGAACGGCTCGGACATCCACATGTTCATGCCGAGATCGAGGTCGGACAGCACGAAGACCGGCGTCTGCAGCCGCTCGGAGAGATCGAACGCCTGCATCGCCATCTCGTAGCACTCGTTCACCGACGCGGGCAGCAGCAGCGGATGACGGGTGTCGCCGTGCGACAGCACGGCGGTCGCGAGAATGTCCCCCTGCGCCGTCCGGGTCGGGAGTCCCGTGGACGGCCCGACGCGCTGGATGTCGAAGATCACGGCCGGGATTTCGGCGTAGTACCCGAGCCCCGTGAACTCGGCCATGAGCGAGATGCCCGGCCCCGAGGTCGACGTCATCGCGCGGGCCCCGGCCCAGCTGGCGCCGATCACCATGCCGAGCGCCGCGATCTCGTCCTCCGCCTGGACGACGGCGAACGACGCCTTCCCGGTCTCCTTGTCCGTCCGGTACTTGCGCAGCAGATCGATCAGCGTCTCGCAGAGCGACGACGACGGCGTGATCGGGTACCACGAGACGACCGTGACGCCCGCCATCAGGCAGCCGATGGCCGCGGCGGCGTTCCCCTCGATCAGGATCTTCCCCGCGGTCGCATTCATCCGCTCGGCGCGGATCGGCGGCTTCGCCGGGAAGGTCGCCGCCGCGTAGTCGTAGCCGGCGCGCAGCGCCGCCATGTTCAGGGACAGCGCCTTCTGCTTGCGTGCCAGCTGCCGCGCCAGCGCCTTCTCCATCTCCGCCAGTTCGATGTCGAGCAGGTAGGAGAGGACGCCGTCGTAAATCATGTTGCGGACGAGCCGCCGCAGCTTCGCGTCGGGACAGACCGGCGCGACGAGCTTGTCGAACGGCACCGGATAGAAGGTGACGTCCTGACGCAGCGCCTCGAGGTTCAGCGGCGCGTCGTAGACGACGGACGTGCCCGGCTCGAGCGAGAGGACATCCTCGCGCGCCGTCTCGGGGTTCAGCGCGACGAGGAAGTCGATCTCCTTCTTGCGCGCGATGTACCCGTGCCGGTTGGCGCGGATGGTGTACCACGTGGGCAGGCCGGCGATGTTCGACGGGAAGAGGTTCTTCCCCGAGACCGGAATCCCCATCTGGAACAGCGAACGGATGAGGATGAGGTTGGCGGTCTGACTGCCGGACCCGTTGACGGTCGCCACCTGGATGCTGAACTCGTTCGCGGTGCGGCTGGTGGAGATCGATGAAGCCTGTGCAGCGGGGTCGGTCGTGGCCATGCGGATCCCGAGGGCCCACGGCCGCGGCGACCTACCCCGCCGCGGCTCGAAGCCCTAACCGCTTGAGTATACGCGAGATTTCCGGGGTTCTACAGAGGGCGGGACGGATCGTATACGATGCGCCCCGCCGATCCGGGCACCCGGCGGGCCGGATCGGCGCTCGAACGGGCGCTGGACGTCCCGGGCGGGATCGGCCGGCTCAGGTCCGCGCCTGCGCGAGCCGCTGCTTCAGCGCCGCCCCCATCTCCGCCGGGCTCTTGACGACCGTCACGCCGGCCGCCTCGAGCGCGGCCATCTTCTCCGCGGCGGTTCCCTGCCCCCCGGCGATGATGGCGCCGGCGTGCCCCATCCGGCGCCCCGGCGGGGCGGTCTGCCCCGCGATGAAGCCGACGACCGGCTTCTTGAAGTGCGACTTGATCCAGGCGGCCGCTTCCTGCTCGGCGCTGCCGCCGATCTCCCCGATCATGATGACCGCGTCGGTCTCGGGGTCGCCCGCGAAGAGCTGCAGGACGTCGATGAACGACGTGCCGATCAGCGGGTCGCCGCCGATCCCGACACAGGTGGACTGCCCCAGTCCGAGGTTCGAGAGCTGGTGGATCGCCTCGTACGTCAGCGTGCCGCTCTTCGAGACGATGCCGATGCGGCCCCGCCGGCAGATGTGCCCCGGGATGATGCCGGCCTTGGTCCGGTCCGGCGAGATGACGCCCGGGCAGTTCGGCCCGATCAGCCGCGTCGGCTTGTCCTTGAGGAAGGTCAGCACCCGCATCATGTCGAGCGTCGGAATGCCTTCCGTGATGCACACGACCAGCGGGAGTCCGGCGTCGGCGGCCTCCATGATGGCGTCGGCGGCCGAGGCGGGCGGGACGAAGATCACGGAGGCGTTGGCGCCGGTGGCCTTCACCGCCTCCGCACAGGTGTTGAAGATGGGCCAGCCCTCGTGCTGCGTGCCCCCCTTCCCCGGTGTCACCCCGCCGACGACGGTGGTCCCGTAGGCCGCCGCCTGCTTGGCGTGGAACGTCCCCTCGCGGCCCGTGAGGCCCTGGACGAGCAGACGGGTCGATTCGTCGAGCAGTATGGCCATTCGTCTCTGATCCTCGTAGCTGGCGGCTGGCGGGCGCTGGCCGCTACTTCACCAGCGCCACCACCTTGGTGGCCGCATCGCCCATGCCGTCGGCGGCGGTGAAGTTCAGCCCGCTCTCCCGCAGCATGCGCTTGCCCTCCTCGACGTTCGTGCCCTCCATGCGGACGACGATGGGCACCCGCACCTCGAGCTCGCGCACGGCGGCGATGACGCCGGCGGCCAGCACGTCGCAGCGCAGGATCCCGCCGAAGATGTTGATGAGCACCGCCTTCACGTTCGCGTCCGCCATCAGGATCTTGAACGCGTTGCGGATCTGCTCGGCATTGGCCCCGCCGCCGACGTCCAGGAAGTTCGCCGGCTCGCCGCCGGCCAGCTTGATGATGTCCATCGTCGCCATGGCCAGGCCGGCGCCGTTGACCATGCAGCCGATCGCCCCGTCGAGGCGGATGTAGTTCAGCGAGAACTTCGACGCCTCGATCTCGAGCGGGTCCTCCTCGCCGAGGTCGCGCAGCTCGCGGATGTCCGGGTGCCGGTACAGCGCGTTGTCGTCGAAGTTCATCTTCGCGTCGAGCGCCAGCAGGTCGCCACTTTCGGTGACGACGAGCGGGTTGATCTCGATGAGCGACGCGTCGGTGTCCTTGAAGGTCTCGTAGAGCGCGAGCATCAGGCGGGTCGCCTTCGCCGCCTGCGCGGCGTCCAGGCCGAGCGCGAACGCGAGCTTGCGGGCCTGGAACGGGACCAGACCGGCGCCGGGATGGATGTGCTCCTTGAAAATGAGCTCCGGCGTCGCGGCGGCGACCTCCTCGATCTCCATGCCGCCGGCCGGCGACGCCATGAGGACCGGGCGGGCCGCCCCGCGGTCCAGAATCAGCGCGAGATAGAGCTCGCGGGCGATCGCGAGCCCCTCTTCGACGAAGACGCGCGAGACCAGCCGCCCCTCGGGGCCGGTCTGGTGCGTCTTGAGCGTCATGCCGATCATGTCGCGCGCGATCCGCTCCGCCTCGTCCGGGGTCTTCGCGAGCTTGACGCCGCCCCCCTTGCCGCGTCCGCCGGCGTGAATCTGCGCCTTGATGACGGTGGTGCCGCCGCCGAGACGCCGGGCGATTTCGCCCGCCTCGGCCGGCGTGAACGCGACCTCGCCGCGCGGAATGGGCACACCATGCCGCGCGAGGATCGCCTTGGCCTGATATTCGTGGATTTTCACGTGAGATGTCCGGGTTCAGAAGGACTGCCGCGCGGCGACGACCGCGACCGCCAATCGTAGCGACCGCCGCGCGCGAAGGTCAAGCGAGCCGCGACCCGATCACCCCGTCCCCGGTGATCGGATGGGCGCCGGTCTAGCGCGGCTCGCTCCGCGTTCCGGGCTGGATGGCGGCGGCCCTCCGGAGCGGCCCGGCGCGTCCGAGGGCGAGGACCCGCCAGGCCCATTCGGCCGGGCCGATCCGGAACCGCGAGAGCCAGCACGCGCTCAGCTGCGCCTGCACGGCAAACAGGGCGCACGCCGCCGCGAGTCCGGTGACGGGGCGGACCGTGCCGAGGTCAATCCCGTACCCGGAGAACGCCGTGAAGCGGCCGCCTTGCCGTTCGGCGCTCCGCCGCAGCTGCAGCGCGAACCCGGCGCCGAACAGCAGCGCGAACGCGCCGAACGACTTGCTTTCGACCAGGCGCCAGACCGCAGTCCGGATCAGCTCGTCGATGCCGCCGCGCTCGATGGATCGGACGTGGAAGTGGACGACGAGCATCCCGAGCAGCGCAAGACCGCGCAGGATGTCGAGCGAGGGAATGCGGCCGGCATGGACCGGCGCGGACCCGTCGCGGGCGGGTCCCGACGTGCCGCCGACCGATGGACAGACCGGCGTGGCCATGAACGGAGGGCGGCGGATGATAGCACTGCCGCGCCCGATGGCCGCCGCTCCTATCCGCCGACTCCCACGACGACCACGGTCACGTCGTCCTGGAGCGGCCCGTCCGACCAGCGGCGGACCTCGTCGACGAGCCGGTCCGCCATGGTCTCGGCGGGCACCGTGCCGGCCGACGTGAGCACGGCGTCGAGCCGCGCGTCTCCGAAGAACGCGTCGGAGGCGTCAGGGGCCTCGAGCAGGCCGTCCGTGTAGAAGACCACCAGGTCGCCGGTCTCGAGATCGACCGTCCGGGTCTCGTAGTCCGCCGCGGGCACGACCGCGAGCATGAGGCCACGCTCCTCGAGGCGCTCGACGCCGCCGCCACGGCGGCGCACGATCAGGGGCGGATGTCCGGCGGCCGCATACGAGAGGCGCCGACCGTCTTCGCTGAAGAAACCGTAGCACGCCGTCACGAACGCACGGTCGAACAGGCCGGTCAGCGTCCGGTTGATGCCGTGCAGGACCGCGCCGGGGTCGCCGGCCCGGGCTGCCTCCGACGCGAAGGCCACCTTCAGCATCGAGGCGACGAGCGCCGCCGGCACGCCGTGGCCGGAGACGTCCGCGACGAGAATGCCGACGCCGCCCCGTTCGCCGGCTACCGCATCGTAGAAGTCCCCGGCGACCGCCTGCATCGGGAGATAGCGTGCCGCGATGCGCAGGCCGGGCCGCTCCGGCAGCGCGCGCGGCAGGAGCGACTGCTGGATCTCGCGCGCGAGCTCGAGCTCCCGCGACACCGCGACCAGGCGCCGCTCGGTGTCGAACGATCGCTGCGCGACGAGATAGCCCAGCGCGCAGATGAACACCAGCAGGCCGAGCGGTTCGAGGTCCCAGCGTGCCGCGAACCACCCGCGTCCGAAGGTGGAGTACAGCGCGAAGGCGGTGAAGACGACCCCGCCCGCCACGGCCACCCGGACCTCGCGTGGCCACGGTGCCGCGCGCGCCCACGACACGAACACCGCGCCGAGGGCCGTCGCGAACACGGCGACGGCGAACGGGTTGAGCCAGAGCATCGAGCCCGGACGCCCCCGCAGGAGGTCGAGCGCGAATGCGACGGCCGCATAGCCCCAGAAGCCGATGATGACGCGTCCCACCACGGGGTGCCGGCGGCCGGGCACCAGCGACACCGCGAACCGGAGGGCGGGAGCGAGAATGCCGTACGTGATCGCGGCGTCGAGGTACTGCCAGAATGCCGCGTCCGGTCCGGCCAGCTCGCGCACCAGCTGCGAGTCCGTCAGCAGCCGGATGCCATAGAGCAGCGTGAAGATGCCGAACCAGAGCCCCGCCGGCTCGCGGCGCGGCTGCCGCACGGCCGCGGCCGCGATCGCGAGCGCCCCGATGGCGCAGATGACGGACCCGATGGCGAGCTCGGCAACTTCGGTGGCGGGCATGGCGCGTGGGGGCGGCCGCGCCGGCCCGCGGCCGCGCGCATTGTAGCGTGCGAGACCGGTCGCGCTTCCACCTGATAGAATTGTCTGGATGTCCGATCGCTGAACGATCGGACCGACACGTCAACCTCACATGGCAGTGCGCCGCTCATTCCTCTCAACGTCCGTCGGCTCCAAGTACCTGATCGCCTTCACCGGACTCGCCCTCGTCGGGTTCCTGGTCGGTCATCTCGCCGGGAACCTGCTGGTCTTCGCCTCGCCCGGGACGTTCAACGCGTACGGCGAGTCGATGATCCGGAACCCGTTGCTGATCCCGGCGGAGCTGGGACTGCTGGCGATCTTCCTGCTGCACGTGTACAAGGCCGCGCGCCTGTTCCTCGGTGCGCGCCGGGCCCGCCCGGCGCCCTACGCGCAGAAGCAGTGGGCCGGGCACTCGAGCCGCAAGAGCTGGGCCTCGACGACGATGATCCTGTCGGGGACGTTCCTGCTGCTGTTCGTGCCGTTCCACCTGAAGACGTTCAAGTACGGCCCGTACTACGAGGCGCCGGAGGGGGGACGCGATCTCTTCCGCCTCGTCGCCGAGGTCTTCAGCTCTCCGGGGTACGCCCTCTTCTACGTCGTCTCCATGGTCATCGTCGGCTTCCATCTGTGGCACGGCGTCTCGAGCACGTTCCAGTCGATGGGCATCGACCGCACCGGGCTCGCGCCGAAGCTGCTGCGATTCGGATGGATCGTGGCCATCGTCATCGCGGGCGGATTCATCACCATCCCGCTCTACTTCCTGCTGGTCGGAGCCGGGTCATGACGCTGGATTCGAAGATTCCCGGCGGACCGCTGGCCGACAAGTGGGAGCGCCACAAGTTCGAGATCCGGCTGGTGAATCCGGCCAACAAGCGGCGGTTCACCGTCATCGTGGTCGGGACCGGGCTGGCCGGGGCGTCGGCCGCCGCGTCGCTCGGCGAGCTCGGCTACAACGTCCTGAACTTCTGCATACACGACAGCCCCCGCCGCGCGCACAGCATCGCCGCGCAGGGCGGGATCAACGCGGCGAAGAACTACAAGAACGACGGCGACAGCGTCTACCGGCTGTTCTACGACACGATCAAGGGCGGGGATTACCGGGCGCGCGAAGCCAACGTCCATCGTCTCGCCGAGCTCTCGGTGAACATCATCGACCAGTGCGTCGCGCAGGGGGTGCCCTTCGCGCGCGAGTACGGCGGGATGCTCGACAACCGCTCGTTCGGCGGCGCGCAGGTCTCGCGCACGTTCTACGCCCGGGGCCAGACCGGCCAGCAGCTGCTGCTCGGCGCATACCAGGCGCTGATGCGGCAGGTCGAGGCCGGCACGGTGCAGCTCTTCCCCCGCCGCGAGATGCTCGATCTCGTCGTCATCGACGGCAAGGTCCGCGGCATCGTCTGCCGGAACCTCCTGACCGGGGAGATCGAGCGGCACGCGGCGCACGCGGTCGTGCTGGCGACCGGCGGCTACGGGACGGCGTACTACCTGTCGACGAATGCCGTCAATTCGAACGTCACGGCCGCCTGGCGCGCCCACAAGCGGGGCGCGTTCTTCGCCAACCCGTGCTTCACGCAGATTCATCCGACCTGCATCCCGGTCAGCGGCGACCATCAGAGCAAGCTCACGCTGATGAGCGAGTCGCTGCGCAACGACGGGCGGGTCTGGGTGCCGAAGAACCCCGGCGACCGGCGGCCGCCGGCGCAGATCCCCGAGTCGGAGCGCGACTATTACCTCGAGCGCCGCTATCCGAGCTTCGGCAACCTGGTGCCGCGCGACGTCGCGTCGCGCAACGCCAAGGCGGTCTGCGACGAGGGGCGCGGCGTCGGCGAGACGGGGCTGGCGGTCTATCTGGATTTCGGCGACGCCATCGCGCGCCTGGGCGTCGACACGATCCGCGCGCGCTACGGCAACCTGTTCGAGATGTACCGGCGGATCACCGACGAGGACCCCTACAAGGTCCCGATGCGGATCTATCCGGCCATCCACTACACGATGGGCGGGCTCTGGGTGGACTACAACCTGATGAGCAACCTGCCCGGCCTGCACGTGCTCGGCGAGGCGAATTTCTCCGACCACGGCGCCAACCGGCTCGGCGCGAGCGCGCTGATGCAGGGGCTGGCCGACGGCTACTTCGTCATCCCCTACACCATCGGCCACTACCTGGCCGGCACGCCGCTGCCGGCGGTGTCGACCGAGGACGCCGCGTTCAGCGACGCGGCCGCCGAGGTGACGGGCCGGATCGACCGGTTGCTGCAGGTGAAGGGATCGCGCACGGTGCGCGACTTCCACCGGTCCATCGGCCGGATTCTGTGGGACAAGGTCGGCATGTCGCGCAACGACGCCGGGCTGCGCGAGGCCATCGAGGAGCTCCGGGCCCTGCGCGACGAGTTCTGGCAGAACGTCGCCATTCCCGGCGAGGCGTCCTACCTGAACCCGACCCTCGACTACGCCGGACGCGTGGCCGACTATCTGGAGTTCGGCGAACTGCTGGCGCTCGACGCGCTGCACCGGACCGAATCCTGCGGCGGCCACTTCCGCGAGGAGAGCCAGACGCCGGACGGCGAGGCGCTGCGCGACGACGAGCACTTCTCGTACGTGGCGGCATGGCAGTTCAACGGCGTCGGCCAGCCGCCGACGCTGCATCAGGAACCGCTCGTCTGGGAGAACGTGCGCCCGACGCAGCGGAGTTACAAGTGAGTAGGCAGTTGCGCCTAAAGCCCAAAGCCTAAAGCCCAAAGCCCAAAGCCCAAGGCCCAAAGCCCAAAGCCCAAGGCCCAAGGCCCAAGGCCCAAGGCCCAGAGAGAGTGGCAGACTCGATATGTCCGCAGCAGCACCTCGCATCACGGTTCACCTGAAGGTCTGGCGCCAGAACGGGCCGGACGCGCCGGGGCGGCTGGTCGACTACACGGCCGAGCAGGTCTCGCCCGACATGTCCTTCCTCGAGATGCTGGACGTCGTCAACGAAGGGCTCATCCGGCGCGGCGAGGATCCGATCGCCTTCGACTCCGACTGCCGCGAAGGCATCTGCGGGTCGTGCGGGTTCATGGTCAACGGCGTCGCGCACGGGCCCGACCCGGGCGGCACGGTCTGCCAGCTGCACATGCGCCGCTTCCGCGACGGCGAGACGATCGTGATCGAGCCGTGGCGGGCGAAGGCGTTCCCCATCATCAAGGACCTCGTCGTCGATCGCAGTGCGTTCGACCGGATCGTCGCCGCCGGCGGCTATGTCTCGGTGGGCACGGGGTCGGCGCCGGAGGCCAACGCGATTCCCATCGCGCGCGACGTCGCCGAGTCGGCCATGGACTTCGCGCAGTGCATCGCCTGCGGCGCCTGCGTCGCCGCGTGCAAGAACGCGTCGGCCGCCCTGTTCACGGGGGCGAAGATCACGCACCTGGCGCTGCTGCCGCAGGGCGACGTCGAACGGAGTCGCCGGGCTGTCCGGATGGTCGAGCAGATGGATGCCGAAGGGTTCGGGATGTGCTCGAACGAAGGCGAGTGCCAGGCCGTCTGCCCGAAGGAAATCAAGATCTCGGCCATCGCCCGGATGAACCGCGAGTACTTCCGGGCCACGGTGCTGAAGGCCGGCTGACCGCTGGACGGCCGGACCGGCCCCGAGCCGGTCCGGCTGCACCGCCGTTCCTCTTCCCTCCCTCCCCCGGCCCCCTCCCCTCCCCTCCCCTCCGAGCCTTCGCAACCTCCAGACCCCGACTCGCGTAAATTCCCGGTATGCATGCGTACGCCCTGGCGACTGTCCTTGCGGTGGCGCAGGCCCTGCCGGCGCCGCCACCGGAGCCCGACGACGAGCGGATTCGCGAGTTCCTGCGTCGCGCGCCCATCGTGTCGGTGAAGTCCCTGCCGAAAGGCACGACCCGGCCGAAGCGGATCACGCTGAGCGACGGCACGCTCACGCATGACGCCGTGTTCCAGGTCATCGACGAAGCGAAGACGATCCAGCGATTCGAGAGGGGACGGATCGAGATCGACTTTCGCGATTCGTGGATGTTCAACATCGCGGCGGGAGAAGTGGCCCGGCTGGTCGGACTGGGGCACATGGTGCCGCTGGCGGTGGAGCGCGTCATCGACGGTCGGCGCGGCTCACTCGTCTGGTGGGTCGAGTGGCAGTGGGACGAGCAGATGCGTCAGGCCCGGAAGCTGCCGCCTCCGGATCCGGCGGACTGGGCCCGTCAGTGGGACACGGCGCGGGTGTTCCGCGAGCTCATCGCGGATACCGACCGGAACCAGACGAACATGCTCATCACCCGCGACTGGCAGCTGCGAATGGTCGACTTCACCCGTGCCTTCCGCCGTGACACGAAGCTCCGGTCGCCGAAGGCGCTGGTCCGCTGTCCGCGTGCGCTGCTGGAGCGGCTCCGCACGTTGAACGAGGACGACGTCCGCGCGGCGGTCGGCCGGTATCTGGATCGCGGCGAAGTGGCGGCGCTGATGGCACGGAGTGCTCGGCTGGTCGAGCACTTCGACGCGCTGGCGGCCGAACGCGGCGTCGAGTTCGTGCTCTTCTGACGCGGTCAGGATCCGCTGTTCGCCTCGCGCGTCCAGTCGGTGACGAGCACGAGCGGCCGCCGTCCCTCGTCACCGACGGCGTTGACGATGAAGCGCTGCCCATCGGGCAGCACGTCGTAGACCCAGCCGACGGCCTTCGGGCTCATCGGGAAGAGGGCGGCGATCGATCGCACGGCCAGGGACCGGCCGGCGCCGTCGACCGCCGCCGACATGAGCCGCAGATCCGGCGCCATGTAGAACAGCTCGCGGCCGTCGCGTCGCCACCGCGGCAGCACGCCGCCCGCCGTCGAGACGCGCACCCGCGCCGGCTGGACCGGCGTGTCGTCCTCCCCGGGCGGCAGGAACGGCATCACGTACACCTCGTCGCGCCCCGACTCGTTCGAGACGTAGCTGACCCAGCGCCCGTCGGGCGAGAAGCGCGCGTGGTACTCGGCGAACGGGGTCTGCAGCAGGGCGCCCGAGGGGCTCGCCCCCGGGGTCGCGGGGCCGATCCAGATATCACCCGGGCTGGCGACCGGCGGCCCGTGGCGCAGCAGCAGCATCCGGCCATCGGGCGACCAGTCGGTGACGGACGTCTCGCCGGCCGGCACGATCTCCCGCGGCTGGCCGCCGGATGCCGGCACCTCGAGCACGCTCACGGTACCGTCGGGCTGCGACTGGTTGAAAGCCAGCCGGTCCCCCTGCGGAGACCAGACCGGCAGCGTCTCGTTGCGCGCGTCGAACGTCAGGCGCAGGCTCGTCCCGCGGCTCAGCTCGTAGACCCAGATGTCGGCCGGCTCGCCGCGGTTCACCGCAACCCGGGTGCCGTCGGGGGACGCGTTGACGTCGAAGATGATGCCGCGCTCCCCCACCGGCCCGACCTCGTGGCCGTCGCGGTCGTAGATCGTGAGCTGCGTGCCCGCGACGCCGGTCTGGTAGACGAGCGCGCCGGAATCGGACGCCGAGAAGATGGCGCGCCAGATCGTCGGATCCTCGAGCACGTCGTGCGCCACGGCCGACGGCGCCGCCCCGAGCGTCTCGGACTGGAGGTCGAAGGGCTGCGCCCAGAGCGTGCGGTCGCGGACGAAGAGCAGATGTCCGGCGCTGTACTGCGCCTGACTGGACGCGCGCATGATGGGCCGCGGCTCCCGGACGCCGAGCGCGCCGAGGAACACCTCGCTCCGGTCGGCGCCGTCCGGTTCGCGCCGCACCGCATGGAACAGGAACCGCCGGCCATCGGGCAGGAACTGCGGCCAGCGGTGGCTCTGGAACGGCGTGCCGGCGATGCCCGTGACCTCGGTCGGCACGCCGCCGCCCGCCGGGACCTGATGCAGCCCGGACTGCGTGGTCGGTGCGAACAGGATCACGCCCTGCGGGCTCCACGCGCCGCCGCGCCCGGCATGCGCGTCGCACAGGGTCAGCGGCGAGCCCGCGCCGAGATCGATCCGCTTCAGCTTGCCGTCCGCGAAGAACCCGATGGCGCGGCTGTCGGGCGACCAGAACGGAAATGACGCCCCGTCGGTGCCCGGCAGCGCCTCGGCCGCCAGGGCTTCGAACCGCCGGAGCCAGAGCTGCCGTCGTCCGAATCCGTCCATCGCCGCGAAGACCACACGGCGCCCGTCGGGCGAGACGACCGGCGGGCCCCCGTAGTCGCCGGTGAGCTGGAACAGCATCCGCTCGGGCGGCGTCAGCATCGCCCGGACGACGGGCCCCGGCGGCGTCAGCGGGGTCAACCAGCGCGAGGCGTACGAGAGGACCAGCAGCGCGGCGAGCACGGCGGCCGCCACGGCCCACGTCGACCGCGACGCCGTCCGGGTCGCGCCGGCCGGCTGCGCGTGCGTCCGTGTTCGCAGCTCCAGACAGACGTCGCGGGCCGTCTGCCAGCGGTCGTCCGGGTCCTTCGCGAGGGCCCGCGCGACGATGTGGTCGAGCGACGGCGGCGCGAGCGGCTGGCGGGTGGACGGCGGCGGCGGCTCGCGGTTCAGGATCGCGGCGATGATGCTGGCCTGGTTCGAGCCGGGAAAGGCCCGCTCGCCCGTGGCCATCTCGTAGAGGAGCGCGCCGAGCGCGAACACGTCGGTGCGCGCGTCGACCGGGCGCCCCTCGAGCTGCTCGGGCGCCATGTACTGCAGTGTGCCGACGAGCACCCCTTCGGCGGTAATCGGCGTCTCGCCCGGGGCGCGCGTCTCGCTGCTGAAGAGCGCCTCCACCGGCGGACGCGCCAGGCCGAAATCGAGCAGCTTCGCCCCCGTGCGCGTCAGCATGACGTTGGCGGGCTTGAGATCGCGGTGCACGACGCCGTGCCGGTGCGCGCGGTCGAGCGCGTCGGCGATCTGCGCCCCGTAGAGGCGCACTTCGTCGAGCGGCAGCGGCCCGCGGCTCAGACGCGCGGCCAGCGTCTCGCCTTCCAGGTACTCCATGACCAGATAGGCGAGCGGCCCCTGCTCGCCGATGTCGTGGAGCACGCAGATGTTCGGATGATTCAGCCCGGCGACGGTGCGCGCCTCGCGGTCGAACCGCTGCCGGAGGATCGGATCGCCCGCGAAGAGGGGCGGCAGGACCTTGATCGCGACCACGCGATCGAGCCGCGTGTCGCGCGCCTTGAAGACATGCCCCATGCCGCCGGCGCCAATCGAGGCGGTGATCTCGTACGGGCCCAGACGGTCCCCGGGGAGCAGGGCTGTCACTCAGCAGGAATTATAGCGAGTGTCGATTTCGGATTGCGGATCCTTGCGGTTTGATCGGCCGCTGAATCGTTCCGGCCGTTCATTTGCGATCACTGCCGATAGACCGTCGCCGATCCTTGCGAACCGACGGCTTCGCGGGTCGGCTACGGATCCTGAATCCGCAATCGCGGCGAGCGAAGCGACGCCGCCGATCCGCAATCAATCCGAAATCCGCAATCCGAAATCCGCAATGGTAAGATCGCAGCGGGTCCCTAGCTCAGTGGTAGAGCACCTGACTTTTAATCAGGCTGTCCCGGGTTCGATCCCCGGGGGACCCACCAGCCGCACGCGCACTCAGCGCGTGCCTTTCCTCCCGACGAACAGCAGCGCCACACCCGCGGCCAGCACGAGCCCGCTGGCCACCGGTGGGATCCGCACGTTCTCCCGGCGTTCGATGGTCGCCTCCAGCGAGCCGAGCTCCAGCACCTCGTCCTCGCGCGTATAGGAGAAGCCGCCCAGCAGCAGCCCGGCCAGCCCGAGCACGATCAGCACGACGCCGACGATGGCGGTAGCGCGCACGCGTTCGCTCCTTTCGCGATCCGGCGCGGACGGCCGCGACCGGGTCCGGGCTACGCCGCGATCTCCGCGACCGCGGCGACGAGACGCTCGACTTCCTCCTGGCTCGTGTAGCACGCACAGCCCGCGCGCACGAGCCCGTCCTCCGCATGTCCGAGGCGCCGCACGACGGTGGTCGCGTAGAAGTCGCCGTTCGAGAGGAACAGCCCGCGCGACGCCAGCTCGCGCGCCACTTCGTCGGACGTGCGGTCCCGGACGACGAACGCAATCGTCGGCGTACGCGGCGCGTCCGGTGGCGGTCCGTAGACGGTCACGCCGGGTATCGCCGCCAGCCCCTCGTACAGTCGCGTCACGAGCGACTGCCCGCGCCGGTGCAGTTCGTCGAAGACGCGCACGAGCGCGTCGCGCCGCGGCAGACCGTTCCCGGCCAGCGAGGCGAGGAACTCCACGGCCGCGGCCGCGCCGATGATCCCTTCGTGGTTCTGGGTCCCCGTCTCGAGGCGCTCCGGCGCGGTATCCGGCGCCGGTTCCAGCTTCGGCACGTCGAGCGTCTCGATCAGGGCGTGGCGCCCGAACAGCACGCCGACGTGCGGCCCGTAGAACTTGTACGCCGAGCACGCCAGCAGATCGCAGCCGAGCGCCTGCACATCCACCAGCGCATGCGGGGCGTAGTGCACCGCGTCGACGAAGACGAGCGCGCCGGCGGCGTGTGCGAGCTCGACGATACGGGACACGTCGGTGATCGTCCCGAGCGCATTGGACGCCGCGCCGATGGCCACCAGCCGCGTGCGCGGCCCGATCGCACGCTCCAGCGCGCCGTCCTCGAGCACGCCCCGCGCCGGATCGACCGGGACGACGCGCAGCGTGATCGCGCGCTCGCGCGCGAGCGCCTGCCAGGGCGCGACATTGGCGTGATGGTCGAGCTCCGTCACGACCACCTCGTCGCCGGGTCCCCAGCCGCGCCCGAGCGCCCGCGCGACATGGAAGGTCAGCGTGGTCATGTTGAGCCCGAACGCGATCTCGGCGGCCGTCGCGTTCAGGAAATCGGCGAACGCCGCGCGCGCGGCCTCGAGCGCGGCATCGGTCTCGAGGCTCGTCGGAAAGTGCCAGTGGGTGTTGGCGTTGTGATGCAGCAGAGAGTCCGTCATCGCGTCGACGACCGTCTGCGGCACCTGCGTACCACCCGGACCGTCGAAGTACGCGACCCGCTGTCCGCCGTAGCGCCGCTCCAGCGCGGGGAAGCAGGCGCGGATGGCGTCGATGGACGCAACGGCACCGGACGCGGGGGTCGCATGGGCGGACATGCGGCGCAGTGTACACCTTGTTCGGGGCGACCGGGGGAGGGTACAGTCAGACGGCAGCAACGGAGGTCCTCGAAGCATGTGGCTGGTCGGTGTCGTGCTGGCGGCGCTCCTCGCGGCGGCCTGCGGCGGATCGCCGCCGGAAGGCCATGCGGCCGACCGGACAATGGTCGGGCTCGTGTTCGATACGCTGCGCGAGGAGCGCTGGGAGCGCGACCGCGACCTCTTCGTGGCCCGGGCGCGTGAGCTCGGCGTCGAGGTCGCCGTGCGCGCGGCCGACGGCGACGCGGAGCGCCAGCACGCGCTCGCCGGCGAACTGCTCGCCGATGGCGTCGACGTCCTCGTGATCGTGCCCACGGATCTCGACCGCGCGGGCGAAATCGTCCGGGCGGCCGCGTCGCACGGCGTGCCGGTCGTCAGCTACGATCGCCTGATCCGCAACGCCGACGTCGCACTCTACGTGTCGTTCGACAACGTGAAAGTCGGTCGCCTGCAGGCCGAGGCGCTGCTCGAGGCGCAGCCGTCCGGCCGCTACGTCCTGCTCGGCGGCTCCCCCACCGACAACAACGCGCGGCTCGTCCGCGAAGGACAGCTCGCCGTGCTGCAGCCGGCCATCGACGCCGGCCGTGTCCGGATCGTCGCCGACCGCTGGGTGCAGGGCTGGGATCCGGATCGGGCGGCCCAGACGGTCGGCGAGGTGCTGCGGCGCACGCGCGACGTCCAGGCCATCGTGGCGTCGAACGACAGCACGGCGAGCGGCGCGGTGGCGGCCCTGACGGCGGCGCGCCTCGCGGGGCGCGTGGCCGTCTCCGGCCAGGACGCCGACCTCGACGCCTGTCAACGCATCATCGACGGCACGCAGACCATGACGGTGTACAAGCCGCTCCGGCCGCTCGCGCGCATGGCCGCCGGCGCGGCCGTCAACCTCGCGCGGGGCGAAAGCGTCGACAGCCTGGTCAAGGTCAACAACGGCCTGAAGGACGTGCCGGCGCGCCTGCTCGACCCCATCGCCGTCGACCGGACCAACATCGACGTCACCGTGATCGCGGACGGGTATCACCCCCGCGAGGCGGTGTACGAAGCCGCGCGCTAGGAGCTCCCGTGTCCCGTGTCACCCTGCCCATCCTCGACGCGGTCACGCTGACCGCGGCGTGCACCCAGATCCTCGCCGACGTGCGCGCCGGCTTCGAGCGGCTGGCGGCCCTGCCGCTGCAGGAGGCCACGCCGGCCTCGGTGCTCGACGAATGGGACCGCCTCGGTCAGCTCGTCGAGAACATCGAAGGCCCCGTGTCGATCCTGAACAACGTGCACCCGGACAAGGCGGTGCGCGACGCGGCCGACGACGCCGTGCGGCAGCTGGCCGCGTTCCAGGTCGAGATCTTCCAGAACGAGGCGCTGTACGCGCGGGTGCAGGCGGTGGAGCCGGGCACACCGGCCGAAGCGCAGTTCCGCAAGGACCTGATCGAGTCGTTCGAGGACACGGGGGTGACGCTGCCGCCCGAGCGGCGCGCGCGCGCGAAGGCGATTGCCGAGCGCATCACGGTGCTCTACCAGGAGTTCTCGCGCAACCTCCGCGACAACCCGCAGCGGATCGCGTTCACGCCCGACGAGATGCGCGGGCTCCCCGAGGCGTTCATCGCGCGGCAGCCGCGCGACGCCGTGGGACGCTACCTGCTGTCGTTCGACTATCCGGACTTCAACCCGTTCATGGCGAACGCGGAGAGCGAGGACGCGCGCCGCCGCTACTACATCGCGTACCTGAACCGCGGCACGCCGCGCAATGTCGGGATTCTCGACGAGGTGATGACGCTGCGCCGCGAGCTGGCGTCCCTCTACGACCTGCCCAGCTACTCGCAGTTCGTGCTGCGCCGTCGGATGGCCGGGACCCCGGAGGCGGTCCACGGGTTCCTGCAGGAGGTGAAGACCGCGGTCGAAGAGGCCGAGCGCCGCGACCTCGAGGAACTCCGCGCGCTGAAGGCGGGCCGCAACGGCACGCCGGCCGATCGCACCCTCGTGCACCGCTGGGACCTCGCCTTTCTCAGCGAGCGGCTGCGCGAGCAGCGCTACCGCGTCGATCAGGAATCCCTGCGGAAGTACTTCCCGCCCCGCGCGACGATCGACTGGCTGCTCGACGTCAGCGGCGAGCTGTTCGGCCTGCGGTTCGTCGAGGCGCGCGTGCCCGTCTGGCACGAGGACGTGATGTACGTCGACGTGCTCGACCGCGACGACGGCCGGTTCATCGGCGGGATCTACTTCGACCTCTACCCGCGCGAAGGGAAGTTCTCGCACGCCGCCGCCTGGCCGGTGCGCGGCGTCAGCCGGCGGACGAACCGGACCCCGATCAGCGTGCTGGTCACGAACTTCGATCGCCGCGGCCTGACGCACGACGAGGTCGAGACGCTGTTCCACGAATTCGGCCACATCCTGCACGGCGTGCTGTCGGAGACCGAGTTCAACTTCCATTCCGGCACGAGCGTGCAGCGCGATTTCGTCGAGACCCCGTCCCAGATCTACGAAGAGTGGACGCGCCGCCTCGAGAGCCTCGAGCGCATGCGCATCGTCTCGCCGGACACGCCGGTGATGGATGCCGGGCTCGTGGAGCGGCTGAACGAGGCGCGCCGCTTCGGCCAGGGGCTGCTCTACGCGCGGCAGTGGCTGTATGCGACGTACGACCTGGCGCTGACCGGGCCGTCGCCGGGTTCAGCGCTGGAGGTCTGGCGGCAGATGGAGGCGGACACCCGCCTCGGGCATGTGGACGGCACCGCCTTCCCCGGCACCTTCGCCCACATCGTCGGCGGGTACGCGGCCGGGTATTACGGCTACATGTGGGCGGAGGTCATCGCGCTCGACATGCTGTCGGTGTTCGGCGACCATCTGATGAACCCCGAGGCGGGCCGGCGGTTCCGGCGCGACGTGCTGAGCCGCGGCGGCGAGGAGCCCGCGCAGGTGCTCGTCGAGCGGTTCCTCGGGCGCCCGGTGAACGCCGACGCGTTCTTCCGCGAGATCGTCGGCGAGCGCGTCTGAGCGCCGCGCGCCGCCGATCACTCCGTCCACACGATCACCTGTTCCCCGTCCTCGTCGGTGTCGTCCAGCAGCAGCGCAGACCCGATGCGCTCGAGCTCGTCAACCGAGAACGGCGTGCCCTCCCCGCCTTCCACGACACGGCCGTCCTCGCTGATGGTGATCCGGGCGTCCGGCGTGTACCGGAGCAGCCAGAACGGAACGGAGAAGCGGATCAACGTCTGCTCCGCCGGGTTGTACGCCACGACGTGGATGCTGGTGATCCGCGCTGGCGACGCGGGCCTGGTCGAGCCCGGCCGGAGCCGCACCGTCGTCTGTCCGTCCCCGGATTCGTCGAGATCGAAGACCGGCGCACGGCCGGCGAAGCGCGCCCTGATGGCGTCGAACTCCTGTCCGGCCGCAGCGGGCTCGAGCGTCTGGTGCTCCGGGGCGACCTGCTGATAGAACCAGTAGCCGCCGCCGACGACCAGTGCAGTACCCACCATGACGAGGAGGAGCACGACGCCGAGCGCGATCCAGAGGTATCCGCGGGTGCGCCTGTCCATGCTGTCCTTCCCGGCGGTTCGTCCCGGCCGGACGAGACCGCTCAGAGACCGCGCAGGTACTCGTAGCTCGTGCGCAGGCTGTCGATCGGGTTGCCCGGCGTGTGATCCTGCTCGACGAAGTAGTGCGCCACGCCGGCGGCGGCGGCCGCTTCCAGAATCGCGGGAAAGTCGAGCGAGCCGCTGCCCACGGCGCTGAACGCCGTCGGCGGCACCTGCGCCTCCTGCGTGGCCGTCGGCGCGCCGGCGCTCTTGTCCTTCAGGTGCATCAGCGCGATGCGGCTGCCGTACTTCCCGATCAGCGCCACGGGATCGTTCCCCGTGATGCCGACCCAGAACACGTCGAGCTCCAGCTTCACGAGCGCCGGATCCGTGGCGGCCATCAGCACGTCCAGCGGCAGCCGGCCGTCGGGCAGCGGCTCGAACTCGAATCCGTGATTGTGATAGCAGAACTGCAGGCCGGCGTCGGCGGCCTGCCGGCCGGCGCGGTTCATCGTCTCGGCCAGGCCCGTGTAGAACGCCGCCGTGTGCTCGCGTTCGGTGGGCATGAGATAGGGCAGCACGAAGTACTTCGCCCCATGCGCCTTCGCATCGCGAATGGCATCGGTGAGCCCGTAGCCCTCCGGCACGGCGCCGCGCATGAACGACCAGGCCTCCCACTTCCCCGTGACGATCGGCGTCTCGACGTGGATGCTCACCGGCGACAGCCCGACGCGCCGCGCGATCGGCACCACTTGATCGAGCGTGCCGCGCAGCACCTCGACCTCCCGGTAGCCGAGCGCGGCGATCGCCTCGAGCGTGGGGCCCGGATTCGCGGTGATCTGGTCACGCACCGTGTAGAGTTGCACGCCGAGGGCCCGCGGCGCGGCATGCGCCGTCGCGGCCATCAGTGATCCCGCACCCGCCAGCACCGCCGTCTGCAACAGCTCGCGTCTCGTCACGTCCATGGGTTCCCCCGCGTCAGGCGCTGATTCTATCTCCCGTCGTCCCGTCCGTACGTGCCCTGTCCCGGATCCGTCGACCCCGCGTCGATGCGGGGATTATCGCAGCGACTCGATCAGCTCCCGCACCCGCCTGACTTCGTCAGGGCTCACGGTGTGGTCCATGCCCGGATAGATCACCGCGTCCACCACCGCGCCCCTGGCCCTGAGCACGTCCGCCGTTTCGAGCACGCGCTCCTTCGGGATGTGCGGGTCGACGTCGCTGCACCCGAGGAACACACGCGTCGCGTCGAGAGGCCCCGTGTCGGCCCAGACGGTCCCCGGCGGCCCGATGAGACCGCCGCTGAGCCCGGCGACCGCGCCGACGCCGTGCGCCGTCCGGACCACCCATTCGAGCGCCAGGCACGCGCCCTGCGAGAAGCCGACCAGCACGATCCGCGACGCGGGAACTCCGCTCGCTTCCAGCTGCACCACCACGTCGCCGACGGCGTCGAGCGCCGACGACAGCCACGGTTCGTTGGCTTCAATGGGCGCCAGGAACCGCTGCGGATACCAGGTGTGTCCCGACGCCTGCGGCGCCAGCCAGGTCACGCCGTCGCGCGCAAGTGCCAGCCCCAGCTCGAGAATTCCGTCGGCCGTCGCCCCGCGGCCGTGCACCAGCACGCCCGCCACGGGCGCCCCGCCGGGGGGCGGGCCGGCCTGAAGAATCGGTTGTCCGTGATGCGGTCCCGGCGTCCTGATCGTCAGCATGTGTCGCACCAGTCCGGCACGCGGCGGGAATGTGAGCCGCCCGGCCGGGTTGTCTAGAATAGCGCGGTGTCCACCGGCCGCACCCGGGGGCCCGACACCGAGCGCCTCGAAGCCTTCAGCGACGGCGTCTTCGCCGTCGCGCTCACGCCAGAGTCCTCATGATGCTGAGACTGACTGCCCTGCTCGCCGCTCTCCTCGCGCTCGTCACGTTCCGCGTCGCCCCATCTGCCGCCACACCGTCCCTCGCCGAACGGCTCGGCTTCTTGCCGACGGACATCGTGCTGATCGTCAACGGCGACGATGTCGGCGTGAGCCATGCGGCAAACATGGCCACGATCGCGTCGCTCGAGAAGGGGCTCATGACGAGCGCGACGATCATGGTGCCCTGTCCGTGGTTTCCCGAGATCGCGCAGTACGCGCGGGAGCACCCGGATGCCGACTTCGGCCTGCACCTCGTGCACACGTCCGAGTGGAAGGGCATGAAGTGGGGCCCGGTGAGCGGACGCACGGTCGTGCCGGGGCTGGTCGACCCGCAGGGCTACCTCTGGCCCGACCTCCAGCCGCTGTACCGGCACGGCACGCCGGCCGAGGCGGAAGTCGAGGCGCGCGCGCAGATCCGCAAGGCGCTCGATGCGGGCATCGACGTCACGCACCTCGACTCGCACATGGGCGCGCTGCAGTACGCGGATCCCTGGTTCCAGGCGTACCGCCGGCTGGCGAAGGAGTTCGACCTGCCGCTTCGCATGGGCTCGCAGGCCGCGCTGGAGACCATCGGCGCGGGGCACCAGCGCGCGCAGCTCGATGCCGACGGCATCGTCTATCCGGACTATCTGATTCACGGGGAGCGCAGGCCGGGCGAGGCGGTGGACGACTACTGGCGCCGCATGCTCGAGGGCCTGCAGCCCGGCGTGACCGAGCTGTACATCCACGCCGCGCTGCCGGGCGAGGAGATGCGCGCGATGACCGGCTCGTGGCAGGACCGGGCCCGCGAGTACGAGCTGTTCACGACCGACCCGTCGATCCGTGAGCTGCTGGAACGACGGGAGGTCAAGCGGATCGGGTACCGGGCGCTCCGCGATCTCCAACGCCGGCGTTGACCGGCGGCTTGCGGGCGGGGCTGAAGCCCGCCGCTACCGGCATTCCGAAGGGGTAGCGCCGGCGCTGATCTCCGGGGCCGGCGCATTTTTTTCGGGAGGCTGTAGCGTCGCACACTTCAGCCCCGCCTCAGCGCTGTCGGTGCGGGCCTGAAAGGCCCGCCGCCACAGGCGGCTGAAATAGTCACACGATGGCCGGCGACGGCGCGGCGAGAACGACCGTGAAGGTCGCCGGCCCGCCGGGCGGCGCGTCCAGCGCGAACGGGAACCCGTGGTTCCCGAAGATCTCCTGCACGACGGTCAGCCCGATCCCCTGCCCCCCGCTCTTCGTGCTGAAGAACGGCGTGAACAGCTGCTCGCGCACGCTTGCCGGGATGCCCGGTCCGGAGTCCTCGATCTCGATCACGGGCTGTCCATCGCGCCGCAACAGGTGAACGGTCAGACGGCCCCCCGCCGGCGAGGCTTCGAGACCGTTCTTCATCACGTTGAGCAGCGCCTGCTCCACCTGGGCGCGATCGAGCGCGACGGGCCCGACGGCGGGTTCCCCGGTGCGCACGATCTCGATGCCGCGCCGGTTCGCCTCCGGCCTCAGCAGCTCGACGAGCTGATCGAGCAGCACGCCCGGCTCGGCCGGCGCCGGATGCGGCGCGGGCAGCCGGACGACGTCGGCGAACCCGCGCATGAAGTGGTTCAGCTGCTCGGTCCTGGCGATCACGATGCCGAGCGCCTGCGTGAAGTCCGCCGCATCCTCCGGACGGAGCTGTCCCGCGTAGCTGAGGCAGGAATGCAGCAGCGAGTTCGATGCGCCGACGGTGTTGTTGACTTCATGGGACAGCAGCCGGATCAGCTGTTCGTACGCGGTCTTCTCGCTCTGGCGCAGCTCCTCGGTCAGCTCCTCCAGCAGGACGAAGCCGCGGCGGAACCCGCGATCGGGAAACGTGCCATGCCAGGCGCGCACGCGCCGGCCGCCCCACACCGCGAAGACCCGCCGCTCACCGGATGCCAGTCCGGCGACGCGGTGCGCGAGCGGCTGGTCCAGTTCGTCGAGACGCCGCCCCGCGAGCGCACCGGGTGCCGCCTGCAGCAGGCGCTCCGCGGCCGGGTTCGCCATGACGACGCGTCCGTCGAAGTCGAAGATCAGGATGCCGCCCGGCGATTCGCGCAGGACGAGCGCGAGGAAATGATGCTGTTCCTGCAGGTGCACGCGCTCGGCGCGCAGCGAGTCGATCATCCCGTTGTAGACGCGGATGAGCCGGTCGATCTGCGGATGCCCGACCTCGCGCAGGCGGGACGTCACGTCCCCGTCCTCCAGCAGCTGGGCACTCTCGTCGATGAACGACAACGACGCGATGAAGCGCCGCACCAGGTACAGGCCGGTGAGAAACGACAGCACGAGGGTCAGCTCCACGCCGAGGAACCACCAGCCGCGGCGGCCCAGGAGGGGAACCGCGATTGCGGCCATCAGCAGGTGGACGGCGACGAGGTACACGAGAAGGCGCGCGCGCTGGCTCACACGGCAATCTCGTACTTCTCGAAGCGGCGGTAGAGGGCGGCACGGCTGAGCCCGAGCGCCTGCGCGACCTTCGAGATGTTGCCCTGGTGGTAGCGCAGCGACTTCAGGATCATCGCCTTCTCGATTTCGTCCATCGTCATGCTGCCGACCGGCGGCAGCGCGTCGCGTTCGGTGTCGCGCGGCTCCATCGCCGAGGCGCGCTCGAAGTCGGCGGCCGTGAGCTCGGGCCGGTCGGACATCAGCACCGCGCGTTCAATCGCCTGCCGCAGCTGCCGGACGTTGCCCGGCCAGGGCTGCGCCTGCAGCCACCGGATCCCGTCGGGTGCGATGCGGACCGGGTCGCGCCGGTAGATCTGGCTCTGCGTCTGCGCGAATCGCGCCGCGAGGATCGGGATGTCGTCGCGGCGCTCGCGCAGCGGCGGGATGTGGACGGCGATCAGGTTGATCCGGTACAGCAGGTCCTCGCGGAACTCGCCGCGTCCGACCATCTCGGCGAGCGGGCGGTTCGTGGCCGAGACGACGCGGACGTCGACCGTGCGGCGCTGGCTGGAGCCGAGGACCTCGAAGGTCCGATCCTGCAGGACCCGGAGCAGCTTGACCTGCGACGCCAGATCGAGGTCGCCGATTTCGTCGAGGAAGATCGTGCCGCCGTGCGCCAGCTCGAAGCGTCCTTTGCGGTCGTGCCGCGCATCGGTGAACGCGCCGCGCACGTGGCCGAACATCTCGCTCTCGAACAGCGTCGCGGAGATGCCTCCGAGATTGACCTTCACGAAGGGCCCGGCGCGGCGGCGGCTGTTCTGGTGAATGGCGTCGGCGACGAGCTCCTTGCCGGTGCCGCTCTCGCCCGTCACCAGCACCGAGGCGTCAGTGACGCTGACCCGGCCGATGACGTCGAGCACGCGCAGCAGCCGGGGATCCTCGCCGACCAGGTCGCCGAAGTCGTAGCGCGCGTCCAGGTCGTCGCGCGGCGGCACGGGGGTCTCGGCGGGTGGCGCCGCCGCCAGGCTGAGCGAGGTGCGGACCGTCTGGAGAATCTGCTCGCTCGTCCAGGGTTTCGTGATGAAGTCGGCCGCCCCGGCCTTCATGCCCTGCACCGCCAGCTGAATCGATCCCCAGGCGGTCATGAGCAGGACCGGCAGGTCCGGTCGCAACTGCCGGATGCGGCCCAGCAGCTCCAGTCCTTCTTCGCCGGTCGTGCGCCGGCTGAAGTTCATGTCCTGCAGGACGAGGTCGCAGCCGTGCGACTCCAGCCAGGCCAGCGCCTCGGCCGGCGAGGCCGCCGCGTGCGAGCGGTATCCCGCCTGCTTCAGCAGCAGCGCCAGCGATGCCGTCACCGAGCTGTCGTCATCGACGATCAGGATCATGATCCTCGTAGCTGGCAGCTGGCAGCTGGCGGCTGGCAGCGGCGATCGCCCTCAGCTTCTTGCGGTTCGCTCCAGCATACTGACAGCTGCCTGGTGCCACTACTTCAATCCCCCACTGCCTGTTACCTACTGCCAGCTGCCCGCTGCCCGCTACTCGTATCTCAACGCCTCCGCCGGCTCGACCCGCATGGCGAGGCGGCTCGGGTACCAGGCGCACGCGAGGGCCACACCATAGATGGCCGCTGCCGCGATCACAAGGCTGATCGCATATACGTGCGGCTCAACGAAATAGATGATGTCGAGCAGCGGAAACTGGACCGCGACGATCAGGCCAGCCAGGACCGCCAGCGAGGTCATGGCGGCAATTTCGGTCAGAATCTGGCGCTGCACCTGCACCCGCGCGGCGCCCTTCGCACGGCGAAGGCCGATCTCCCGGGTCCGTTGGGTGACGTTCTGCCAGAGCACGCCCAGCAGCCCCAGCGCGACCATCAGCATCAGGAAGGCGGCGACGAGGCCGACGGCGGCGAGCGGCGCGAACGCGAACCGGTGGAAGGAGCGGCGCATGGCTGCCAGCGTCTCGACATCGAAGGACCATTCGGGCGCCGCGGCCTGGAGCCGCTTCACCAGCCGTTCTTCGAACTCGGCGGTGGTGCCGGGCCGCACGCGGATCAGCAGGTTGCGCGGAGGACGTTCGCTGCGTGCGGCATCCCGGACGCCGTCAGCCTGCGTGGGTACGCCGAGGACCTTCCGGAAGAGCACGTAGTTCCTCATGCCGTCGAGCTCGCCGTCCTCGCGATAGGCCGCGACGACGCCGACGATGCGACGGGGACGGACGGCCGCCGAACCGTCGGGCGTGCGATCGCTCGCGATGTTCTCGCCAATCGCCGGCGCCGTACCGAACAGATCCAGGCGCATGTCCCGGTTGATCACGACCGGATCGTACGCCTGCCCGTCGTCCTCGCTGCTGAACCAGCGCCCCTCGACGATCTGCAGCCCCAGCAGGTCCTTGAAGCCATCGGTGACCTCGGCGACCCCGTACTCGATCCGTCGTCCGCGCCAGTCATGGCCGCTGTTCGACGATCCCATCTGGTACGGCGCGATCTGGGTTCCGGCCGAGGCCTCGATCTCCGGAAACTCGCGCAGCGCGAGCATCAGCTGCTGAAGCGTTTCCTGCTGGGCCACGTTCCAGGTGTCGTCGCTCGTCTGCTGCATGTCGATGCTCACCGCCCAGACACGGTCGTACGAGAACCCGATCGGACGCCGCCAGTTGTCGGCCGTGTAGACCGCCAGCGCCGCGACGGCGAAGACCACCAGGAACGAGACGAAGATCTCGGCCATCATCAGCCCGTTCGTCCGCTTCCGGTTCCAGATCAACTTGAACACATGGCGGATCATCGCGCGGCTCCCTTCAGCGCCTGCACCGGGTGCAGGCGGGACATGCGCCAGGCCGGGTAGACGCCCGACAGCAGCCCGAATGCGACGGCGAGCAGGACGCCCCAGCCGAAGATCCGGAGATTCATCCGAAGCTCCGCGTACGGAATCACGCCGCTGGCGTTGACGAGCGCCAGCAGCCACGCGGCGACGACGAACCCCGCGGCCGCGCCGACCAGTGTCAGCACGAGGTTCTCGACGATGAACTGGCCGACCAGGGTCGTCGAGGGGGCGCCGAACGCCTTGCGGACGCCGATTTCCGACGCACGTTCCATGATGCGGCTCGTGTTCAGGTTGATCAGGTTCACGGCCGGCAGGAGCATGAAGAGCAGCGCGGCAACGGCGAGCACGATCTGCAGCCGCCGCCCGAATCCCGTCCCTGCACCGCTGCCGTTGCCGACGAACAGGCGGCCGACCGCGTCGAGCGGCGTTTCGGGCGTGGCCTCGAGGCGGTTGAACCCGGGCACGTCCAGCTTCGCCGTGCGCAGACGCGACCAGAACTCGTCGCGCGTGAGCGGGAGCCGCGCGGGATCGTCGAGCAGCAGCAGCCCCATGAAGTTGCCGACCCACTCGCGCAGGTACGCGTCCGACTTCGCGGTCGTGTGCGGCACCCAGATGTCCGAGAACGGCACGAGCCGGAGGAACGGCACGTCCGCCACGACGCCGACCACCGTGAACCGCTGACCGTCGGCCTCGAACGTCCGTCCGAGGGCAGGCGCGCCGCCGAAGAACCGCGCGCGTGTGCTGGCGTTGATGACGGCGACGAACCGGTGATCGCGCACGTCGGCGTCCGTGTACGGGCCGCCTTCGAGGAAGCGGAAGTCGAGAATCTGCCAGAACGCGGCGTCCGTGCGCTTCAGGTACGCCTGCACGCGCTGTCCGTTCAGGTAGGAGTACACGGACGTCTGCACCGACGCGACCGCCAGGCGCTCGACGTTGGGCAGGTCGCGCGCGTACTGGTCGAGCAGCCGGTAGCCGGCCGCCCCGTTCCACCGCCAGTGCTCGCCGTGCAGCGACGCGAAGCTGATGACCACCGTCCGATCGTGCTGCGTCTCGGGCGGATACGGCGCCAGGACGTTGTCGGCGAGCGCGGTCACGAGCGTCAGCACGACCAGCGTGAAGCTGATGCCGAAAAGCGAGACGAAGGTGAAGAACTTCCGGCGAAGCAGCACCTTCCAGGCGAGTTTCAGATAACTGCTGATCATTGCTGGTACTCCGACTCGATTCCGAGCCGCCGATGCCGTCGCCCGCCAACCGATCACGCGGGCGACGGCAGACCTGATCCGCCGAGCCGCGCGCGGGACGCGCGCGGCGAAGGCGGGACCTGATCCGACCCGATCCGACCTGATCCGCCGTAGCCGCGTTCATGGTCACGCGCGGCGAAGGCGAGACCCGATCAGACCTGATCCGACCTGATCAGACCTGATCAGACCTGATCCGACCTGATCAGACCTGAGCGCTCAGTTCACCATCCGCCCATCGAACAGGCGCACG
>CAYUPN010000018.1:0-21602 GCA_964446605.1 uncultured Bifidobacteriaceae bacterium
GGTTGACCTCCTCGTCGCCGACCGCCTCCCCCTTCGCATGGTCCCAGGTGATGGAGCGGCCGGTCTTCAGCGACAGGTTCGCGAGGATGCAGGCCGTCGTCGACATGTAGCCCTGCTCGATGTCGGCGACCGGCCGCTGCCGCGACTGGACACACGTCAGCCAGTCCCTCATGTGTCCGCGGATTGCCGGCGCGACGTGGCGCTCGAGGTCCTTTTCCGTGCGGTCCTCGGGATACTCGTCGAGCTCGTACTTCACGTCCTCGTGCACCGGCTGCGCCCCTTCGCCGCGCGGGATGAAGTCGTACCCCATCACGCTCGCCTTGAGCGTGCCCCTGTCGCCGTAGAAGGTCGCGCCCCACGGGTACTTCGGGTCGGGTGCATCGCCCCAGGTGCGGTGCGTCCAGACGACCTTCACCTCCGGGAAATCGAAGGTCGCAACCTGCGTGTCGGTCGTGTTTGCCTTGCTGGCGGTGTCGACGAGGATGCCGCCCGTCGAGTGGATGCGCGTCGGCATCCCGAGGTCCATCATCCAGCGCACCATGTCGAGCATGTGGATGCACATGTCCCCGACGATGCCGTTGCTGTATTCCATGAAGGCGCGCCAGCCGCGGGGGTGGATGAGGCGGTTGAACGGACGGGCGGGCGCGGGCCCCTGGTACATCTCCCAGTCGAGCGTCTCCGGGGGCGCAATGTCGGGCGGGTTCTCGCGCGTCCGCATGTGGTAGTAGCAGTAGATCTCGACGTATGCGATCGTCCCCAGCTTCCCTTCGCGGATGAACCGGTCGCGCGCGGTGATCAGGTGCGGCGTGCTGCGGCGCTGGGTGCCGACCTGCACGACGCGCCCGTGCTCGCGCGCGGCGGCGAGCATCGCCTGTCCCTCGCGGACGTCGATGCTGATCGGCTTCTGCACGTAGACGTCGGCGCCGGCCTTCACGGCCTCGATCATCGACAGCGCGTGCCAGTGATCCGGCGTCGCGATCAGCACGAGGTCGAGATCGCGCTCCTTCAGCATCTCGCGGTAGTCGCCGTACACGCGCGGCCGCTTCTTCGAGAGCTGGCGCGCGGCGACCTGGTCGGCCGCGTCGTTCAGCATCGCGCGGTCCACGTCGCAGAGCGAGACGACCTCGACCGGCGCGACCTGCAGCAGCCGGAACAGGTCCGCCTTGCCGTACCAGCCGGGTCCGATCAGCCCGACCCGCTTCTTCATGTCGGCGAACTGCGGCAGGTAGCGGCTGCGCCCGAACACGAACGCCGGCCCGAATGCCGCGGCCCCCGCGGCAGCCGCCGATGTCGTTTTCAGGAAGTCGCGTCTGTTCATCTGGCCTCTCCGGGGGTTCTTGTACCACAGGCCGGCGGCGTTCGGGCCCAATCCGCACGGAGAGCGGCATTTCGCACTAGAATCCCCCGCCATGTTCCAGACCCTTGCCGCCGCTCTGCTCGCGCTCTGGGCCCAGTCCCCGGCTCCGCCCGCCGAACCCTACACGCTCGGTCCGGACTCGCAGGTACAGGAGGGCGTGCCGAAGGGGCGCGTCGAGGGCCCGTTCCTGTTCCGCAGCAAGATCTTCGCGGGGACCATCCGGCACTACTGGATCTACGTCCCTGCGCAGTACGACCCGGCGAGCCCCGCCGCAGTGATGGTGTTCCAGGACGGCCACAAGTACGTCGACGTCGACGCCGAGTACCGCGTGCCGGTGGTGTTCGACAACCTGATTTACCGGAAGGAGATGCCGGTGACCATCGGCATCTTCGTCAACCCGGGGCACTACGGCGAGACCTATCCCGAGAACCAGTGGCGCGGAAACAACCGCAGCGTCGAGTACGACACCGTCAGCGACCGCTACGCGCGGTTCCTGATCGACGACCTGCTGCCCGAGGTGAACCGGAAGTACCCGCTGACGACCGACCCGGAGATGCGCGCGATCGCCGGCGCGAGCTCCGGCGGCATCGCGGCGTTCACGGCCGCCTGGCACCGGCCCGATGCATTCCGCAAGGTCCTCAGCCACATCGGCAGCTTCACCAACATCCGCGGCGGCCACGTCTACCCCGCACTCATCCGCAAGAGCGACGTCAAGCCGCTGCGCATCTTCCTGCAGGACGGCAGCACCGATCTCGACAATCCGCACGGCAACTGGCCGCTCGCCAACCAGCAGATGGCGGCCGCGCTGAAGTTCAAGGGGTACGACTACCGCTTCGAGTACGGCGTCGGCGCGCACACGCACGTCCACGGCGGCGCGCTGCTGCCGGACGCGCTCCGCTGGCTGTGGCGCGATGCGCCGTCCACGAAACCGGCGCCCAATTACACGCTCGGCCCCGACTCGCAGGTGCAGGCCGGCGTGCCGCGCGGCACCGTCACGAAGCACACCTGGACGAGCACCATTTATCCGGGCACGGAGCGTGACTACTGGGTCTACGTCCCGGCGCAGTACGACCCGGCGACGCCGGCCGCGGTGATGGTGTTCCAGGACGGCGGCGGCTACGTGCGCGAGGACGGGGCGTGGCGCGTGCCGGTCGTCTTCGACAACCTGATTCACAAGGGGCAGATGCCGGTGACGATCGGCATCTTCGTCAACCCGGGCGTCGTGCCGGCCGCGAACGAACAGGCGCTCCCCCGCTTCAACCGCAGCGTCGAGTACGACGATGTCAGCGACCGATATGTGCGGTTCCTGCTCGAGGAGATCCTGCCGGAGGTCGGGAGGACGTACAACCTCTCGACCGACCCGAACGCGCGCGCCATCGCCGGCGCCAGCTCCGGCGCGATCGCCGCGTTCGCGGCCGCGTGGAACCGCCCCGACGCGTTCCGGCGCGTGTTCAGCACGATCGGCACCTACGTCGGCCTCCGCGGCGGGCATCACTTCCCGCCGCTCGTCCGCAAGAGCGAGCCGAAGCCGCTCCGCATCTTCCTGCAGGGAGGCAGCAACGACCTGAACAACTACGTCGGCGACTGGTTCCTCGCCAACCAGGAGATGTTCTCCGCGCTCGATCTCGCCGGCTACGACGTGCTGGCCGACTGGGGCACCGGCGGGCACGACAGCCGGCACGGCGGGGCGATCCTGCCAGCGGCGCTGCGCTGGCTCTGGCGGGGCTACCCGGCGCCGATCGAAGCGGGCCAGCCCGCGCGGACGCCCGTCCTGACGAATGTACTGTTGCCGGACGAGGGCTGGCAGCTCGTGAGCGAGGGACACCGCTTCACGGAAGGGCTGACCACGAACGCGAAGGGCGAGGTGTTCTTCGTCGACATCCCCGGCGAGCGGATCTTCAAGGTCGGCCTCGACGGGCGCGTCTCGGTCTTCAAGGAACAGTCCGGCCGCGTGAGCGGCCTGCGCTTCGGTCCCGACGGGCGGCTCTACGCCGCGCAGGGCGCGACGAACCGCATCGTCGCGTACGATGAGCACGGCGACGAGACGGTGATCGCGGAAGACGTCCCGTCCAACGACCTCGCCGTCGACCACCAGGGGCGCATCTACGTCACCGACTTCCAGAACCGCAAGATCTGGCTGATCACGCCGGACGGGCGAAAGCAGGTCGTCGACGAAGGGCTGCGGCGGCCCAACGGCGTCACGCTCTCACCCGATCAGACGCAGCTGTACGTCGCGGACTCGGGCGCGCAGTTCGTCTATGCCTGGTCGATCCAGCCCGATGGCACGCTGGCGAACAAGCAGCCGTTCTTCCACCTGCATCTCGTGGAAGGCGCGGTCGACAGCGCCGCCGACGGCATCGCGGTCGACCGCAACGGCAGCCTGTACGTCACGAGCCGCATCGGCCTGCAGGTCGCCGACCAGGCCGGCAAGGTCAACAGCATCGTCTCGAAGCCGCAGCCCGGGCCGCTCTCGAACGTCTGCTTCGGTGGGGCGGGATTCGACGAGCTGTACGTGACCATCGGCGACAAGGTCTACAAGCGGAAGGTGCGGCAGAAGGGGCTGCTCAACTTCGAGGCGCCCATCAAGCCGGCACCACCACGGCTGTGACCGGTTTCTCGTCAGAACAGAACGTCCGGCGACTCGGGCATCTCCGAGGCCTTGCTGCTACCGTTGCCACCCGAACCTGACGGCCTGTTCTCCCGTCAAAGCAGGCGATCCGCGCCGGCCGTGCCGGCACGCACCTGACGAGGCGGGACCCGCCGAGAGGGCCGCGCCCGCTCCGCCCGCCGGGCGAGGAGCCTCATGACGCAGACCTGTCTGGCCGGACTGCTGCTGGCGGCGCTGCTCGCGCTGCCGGGCATGACGCCTGCGGCCCCGGCAGCGGAGTCGGACCTCGATCGGTTCATGGCGCGCGTGCTGGCGCGGCGCGACGAGAACTGGCGCACGCTCCAGCAGTACGTCCTTGACGATGAGGAGCGCGCCTCGCTGACCGGACCCGGCGGCGTGCGCCTGTTCGGCTTCTCGCGCGAGTACACCTGGTACATCCGCGACGGGATCTTCGTCCGCAGCCCCGTGCGGTTCGACGGCGTCACGCTGACGGAAGCCGAGCGCCGCACCTACGAGGATCGCTGGATCGCCCGCGAGCGGGAGCGCGCGGAACGGCGCGACAAACGTGACAGCGCACCGGCCGAGCCACAGCCGGCGACCGACGTCGACTCCCTCGTGCGCCTCACGCGCGAGCCGCAGTTCGTCTCGGCCGCCTACTTCCTCCGCTTCAAGTTCGAGCCGGGCCACTATGCGTTCGCCGGCCCGGACGAGCACGCCGGCCGCCGCGTGCTGAAGATCGAGTACTACCCCTCCAGGCTGTTCGAGGGGGATGAGAAGGAGTCGAGCCCGTCGGACGAGGAGTCGCGGCTGCAGCAGCAGTTCAACAAGGTCGCGCTCGTCACGCTCTGGGTCGAGCCGGACTCCCATCAGATCGTCCGCTACGTGTTCGAGAATCTCGGCTTCGACTTCCTCCCCGGCCGCTGGCTCGTGCGCGTCGACGGCGTGCGGGCGCTCATGGAAATGGGACAGCCGTTTCAAGGCGTGTGGCTGCCCGAGCGCATCGAAGGACGCGGCAGCGTCATGCTCGCCTCGGGCACCTACGACGTGCAGTACGCCATCCGGTATCACGACTACCGGGAGGCCGAGGTCAAGGCGAAGGTCCGATGACGACGGCCGCCGGCCTGATCGCGCTGGTGCTGGCGTGCGCCGGCGGCCCTGCTGATGCGCTGCAGCAGGTGCCGCCCGGCTCCACATCGCCCGGCAGCCGCGGCACGGTGGTCGCGATCCGCGTGCACGGCAACCACACGACACCGGACCAGGAGGTGCTGCGTCTCGCGGGCGTCGAACCCGGCCGCCCGTTCGATGACGGGTTGCCTGCGGCCATCGAGCAGCGCCTCGAGTCGAGCGGCCGCTTCCGGAACGTCGAGGTCCGCACGCGCTTCGCCTCCCTGTCCGATCCCACCGCGCTCCTGCTCGTCCTCGTCGTCGAGGAACAGGCGGGCATCAGCGTCGACGTGCCCGACCCGGGGCCGATGCGGCGGCTGCGCGCGAACACGATGTGGATGCCGATCCTGTCCCGCGAGGAGGGCTACGGCTTCACGTACGGCGTTCGCGTCAGCTTCGTCGATCTGGCCGGTCCGCGCACGCGCGTGTCGGTGCCGCTGACCTGGGGCGGCGAGCGTCAGGCCGCCGTCGAACTGGAGCGCCGGTTCGAACGCGGGCCGCTGACCCGCATCACCGGACGTGCCGGCGTCACGCGACGAGAGCACCCCGCGCTCGAGATCGGAGATCGGCGCACCGGCGTCGGGGTCCGTGCGGAGCGCGCCGTGACCTCGTGGATGCACGTCGCCGCAACCGCCGGCCTGCAGGATGTGCGCTTCGGCGCGATCGACGAGCGGCTGGGCACGATCGGTGCCGAGGGCGTGGTCGACACGCGCCGGGACCCGGCGTTTCCGCGCAACGCGGTGTTCGCGTCCGCGGCGGTCGAGCGCCTCGACTTCCGACAGAACGCTGACGCGGTGCGTGTGTCGCTGGATGGTCGCGGGTACGTGGGCCTGGTCCGTCAGCTGGTGCTCGCCGTGCACGCGATCCACATCCGGACCTCGGAGCCGGTGCCAGTGTTCGAGCAGGCGCTGCTCGGCGGCACCCGCTTGCGCGGCTTCGGGACCGGCTACCGCCAGGGCGATCGCCTTGCCGCCGCCAGCGTGGAGCTCCGCGCGCCGTTCTCGTCTCCGCTCGGCCACTCGCGCCTCGGCGTCGCGGTGTTCGCGGACACCGGCACGGTCTGGTCCGCCACCGGCCGCCTGCGCGACAGCCGGTGGGACACGGGCGTCGGCGCGGGCCTGTTCCTCTGGGGACCGCTCTTCGGGCTGCGCGTGGACGTCGCGCGCGGGCTGGACTACGGCACCCGCGCGCACATCACGCTGGGCACGACTTTCTAGCCCGGACACGCCGGGATTCTCCGTCCGGATCCCGGTATCATGCTGCGGTCATGCTTGCGATCGACCGCGCGCGCACGGCGCGCGATCTCGTGCCGCTCGCCGAGCGGCTGTTCGACCTGTCCGCGCGCAAGATCCGCGCGCTCGAATCGCGGTGGCGTCCGGAGGACGGCGCGCCGGTGTTCACCGTCAACGGCCGCTACCAGGCGCGCGGCTGGACCGAATGGACCCAGGGGTTCCAGTTCGGCGCGGCGGTGCTGCAGTTCGACGCCACCGGAGACGACGAATTCCTGGCGCTGGCGCGCGACCGGACGCTGCGGCGGATGGCGCCGCACCTGACGCACACCGGCGTCCACGACCACGGTTTCAACAACGTCAGCACCTACGGCGGGCTCTGGCGCCTGGCGCGCGAGGGACGCATCGACGGCTGCGCGTGGGAAACGGCGTGCTACGAACTCGCGCTGAAAGTGAGCGGCGCCGTGCAGGCGCGCCGCTGGACGCGCCTGCCGGACGGCGGCTTCATCCACTCGTTCAACGGCCCGCACTCGCTGTTCGTGGACACGATGCGGTCGCTGCGCGCGCTCGCACTCGCACATCGCCTCGGCCACCGTCTCAGCGACGAGCAGGACGCGCAGATCAGCCTGCTCGATCGGCTCGTCCAGCACGCGAAGGCCACCGCCGAGTACAGCGTCTATTACGGGCGCGGCCGCGACCACTACGACGTGCGCGGACGCGTCGCGCACGAATCGATCTTCAACGTCGTCAACGGCTCGTATCGCGGGCCGAACAGCCAGCAGGGCTACTCGCCCTTCACGACGTGGACGCGCGGGCTGGCGTGGGCGATGCTCGGGTTCGCCGAGCAGCTGGAGTTCCTCGACACGCTGGAGCCAGGCGCGCTCGCCGCGCACGGCGGGCACGAGTCCGTCGCGCAGTGGATGCAGGATGCGGCGCAGGCGACCTGCGACTACTACATCCGGCTGGCCACGGGGTCCGACGGCATCCCGTACTGGGACACGGGCGCGCCCGGACTCGTGCGGCTCGGCGACTGGACCGTCGCGCCGGCCGATCCCTGCAACGACCACGAGCCGGTGGACAGCTCCGCGGCCGCCATCGCGGCGCAGGGCCTGCTGCGCTTCGGCCGCTATCTGTCGTCGCACGGCGGCTCGGGCGACCTCTACGTGCAGGCGGGGCTGCGCGTGCTCGCCGTGCTCTTCGATCCGGACGGCCCGTATCTCAGTACCGATCCGGAGCACGAAGGGCTGCTGCTCCACTCCGTGTATCACCGCCCGAACGGGTGGGATCACGTGCCGGACGGCTCGCGCATCCCGCGCGGCGAGAGCAGCCAGTGGGGCGACTATCATGCCCGCGAGGCCGCGCTCTACGTCCTGCGGCTCGCGGGAGACGGCCCGTACCTGACCTTCTTCGGCCCGGAGCACGGCGCGTGAGCGAGCCACGCACGGCGCTCGTCACCGGCGGGACGCGCGGCATCGGTCTCGGCATCGCCGCAGCGCTCGCGCGCGAAGGCTGGTCGCTCGCGCTGTGCGGGCTCCGGCCGGACGCCGAGGTCGCCGGCGCGATCGCGTCGCTGCGCGACACCGGATCGCCGGAGGTCTTCTACCTGCCCGCCGACGTCGGGCAGCCCGACAACCGGCGCCGCCTGCTGGACACCGTCGGCGCCCGCTTTGGCGGACTCGACGCGCTCGTCAACAATGCGGGGCGCGCGCCGCGCGTCCGCGCCGACCTGCTCGAGGCGACCGAGGAGAGCTTCGAGGAGGTCCTGCGCACGAATCTGCAGGGGCCGTACTTCCTCACGCAGGCCGCGGTGCCGCTGCTCGCCGCACGACGGCAGGCACAACCCGGCCGTCCCGTCACCATCGTCTTCGTCACGTCGATCTCCGCGGCGCTCGTCTCCACGAACCGCGGCGAGTACTGCGTCAGCAAGGCCGGCCTCAGCATGGCCGCATCGCTGTTCGCCGTCCGTCTCGCGGCGGATGGCATCCTGGTGTACGAGGTCCGGCCGGGCATCACCGCGACCGACATGACCGCCACGGTGACGGCGGTGAACGCCGCGGGGAGCGCCGCCGGCCGGGTGCCGTAACAGCCGGGGGGACACCCGGAGGACGGGGGCCGGGTCGTCGCCGCGCTCGGGCGCGGCGACGCGCCGTACGCCACGGGTTCGATCGTCGACGTCTCCGGCGGCCTGCAGATCGGCAGGTTGTGATCCGATCCGCCCGCTCAGCTTCCGGCGCGGCCGGATTGTCTATACTGATCGTTTGCAATCCAAACGCAGTTCATCACAAAGGAGTGACGCCGACATGCCCGTGAGATCCGCAACGGCCGAGTGGAATGGCACGCTCATGGAAGGCAACGGACGGCTGCGCAGCCAGACCGGAACCGTCGATGCCGCCTACGACTGGAAGTCGCGCAGCGCCGAAGGAGCAACCACGAGTCCGGAGGAGCTGATTGCCGCAGCGCATGCCGGCTGCTACTCGATGGCGCTGGCGCACGGGCTCGCGCAGGCGGGCTCGCCCCCCTCGAACATCCGGACGACCGCGAAGGTGCACTTCGAGAAGGGGGACGGCGGCTTCTCGATCACCCGCATCGACCTCGAGACGCAGGCGACCGTGCCGGGCCTGGATGCGAACGCCTTCCAGCAGCAGGCGGAGGCGGCGAAGAAGGGCTGCCCCGTCTCGAAGGCGCTGGCGAGCGTCGAGATCACGCTGAACGCCAAGCTCGCCTGAGGCGCGCTTCACGTACGGGAAAAGGGGGCAGGGAACCGGTGCTGCGTCTCCGGCCCTGACCCCTGACCCCTGACCCCTGACCCCTGACCCCTGACCCCTGACCCCTGGCCCCTTCATGGCCGAACTGAAGTTCGGTCCTACGTCCCTGGCCCCTGGCCCCTGACCCCTGACCCCTGGCCCCTGGCCCCTACACGCTTCCCCTGGCCAACTCCCCCGCGTGGCGCTGGATCTTGCGGATCGCCTCGGCGATCTGATCCATGTCGCTGCGGGGACCGAGCAGCATCGTCTGGGTGAGCCACACGGCCTCGGTGCACAGGCGATCGTTCTGCGGGCACTCGTTGCGCGCCATCAGCCGGTCGATTTCCGCCTTCCCGTAGATCCGCTCGTACCCGCGCGAGCGCAGCGTCCCGACCACCGACGCCTCCTTGTTCAGCGGCGTGTAGCCACCCGATGCCGGCACGCCTTCGGCGCGAAGGGCCTTCAGGAAGGCTTCGCGCGGCAGCCCCGCGAACGCCGACGCGTCGTAGCGGAACATGTAGAGGTGGTACGCGTTGCGCGTGCACCCGTCGTACATGCGCGCCGGAGTGATGCCCGGAATCTCGCCGAGCAGCCGCGTCAGATGGGCCCCGTTCTCGTCCCGCCGCTTCGACTGCTCCTCCAGCCGCGTCATCTGCGCGCGCAGCAGCGCCGCCTGGAAGTCGGTCATCCGCAGGTTCGCGCCGACGCCGCTGTACGAGAACGTCGTGCCGCCGGCCGTCGCGCGCCCGCGGCTGTTGTTGTGGAACTGATAGCACCGCTCGATCAGCTCGGCGTCGTCCGTGATGATGGCGCCGCCTTCGCCGGAGTTCAGGTTCTTGCTCGCCTGGAAGCTGAAGCATCCGGCGCGCCCGTAGCTGCCGACCTTCCGGCCGCGCCACTCGCCGAGGTGCGACTGGCAGGCATCCTCGACGACCGGAATCCCGCGCGGCTTCGCGGCCGCGAGCACCGCGTCGAGATCGGCGGCCGCGCCGCCCAGGTGCACCGGCAGGATCACCTTCGTGCGGTCCGTGATCGCGCCGGCGATCTGCGACGCGTCGATCTGGAACGTCTCGATATCGCTGTCGACGAAGACGGGCAGCGCGTGCCGCAGGAGGATGACGTTCACCGTCGCGACGAACGTGTACGGCGGGACGATGACTTCGTCACCCGGCCCGACATCGAGCGACGAGAGCACCGTCAGCAGCGCGCTCGTGCCGTTGGCGGTCGCCAGGCAGTGCGCGGTGCCCGTCAGCTTCGCGTACTCGGACTCGAAGGCGGCCGCCTGCTCGCCGCGATTCCAGCGGCCGCTCCGCAGGACGCCGGTGAGCGCCTGCACCTCGGTGTCGTCGCTGACGGGCCACGACGGAAACCTCTCGCGGCGCACCGGCGTGCCGCCGAGCAGCGCCGGGCGCACGTCAGACGCGAAGACGGCCGGTGCGCGGCCACCGGCAGCGGCGACGCCTCCGGCAGCGGCGATCGTGCCAATGAATCGACGACGGGTGATCTCGGACATGGTCTCGGATGGTGGAAAAGGCCGTGCGCGGCGATGCCCCGCCCGGCCGGTGGTCATGCCGACGCTGGCGCGCCGTCGCAGCGCTCGAGTCCGCGGCGGACCGCACCGACGATCCGCTCCTCGACGGTCTCGTCGAAGGGACCGGGCCGCCCGTAATAGAGCATCGCCCCGCCCCCTTCGTAACCCCCTTCGCGGAGCACGCGCAGCGACGGGACGTAGCACGAGACGTCGTTGGCGTAGCCGGCGACCCAGATGGGTCCCGGATGTTCGCGGCGAACGCGCAGCAGGTAGTCGACGACCACTTCCCCGCCCAGCGCGACGAGGCGCCAGTCGCCGAGGCGCCAGACCTGAATCGGTTCCTCGTGTGCCGTTTCGAATGTGCCCGCGGCCAGCCGGTCGAGCATCAGCTGCGCGTGCCGCCGCACGTACACGTCGTCATCGTCGAGCCGCGCCCGCCAGTGCGCCTCGTCCGGCGCGGGCGCGAACGGCAACGACACCCACTCCAGCGACGTCGCCAGGCCCGCGCCAATCGGCTGCGTTTGCGTGAGCGCGCCGTTTACGGCCGTCGCGAGCGCCGTGCCGTGCTGTTCGACGAGCTCGAGCGTGCCGCGCGGGCTGGGGTTCGCGTCGGCGCCGCAACCGGCCACGAAGAACGCCACGGCGCCCGGATGGGCCGCCTCAATGGCGCGCTGCGCGACGCCGGCATAGTCACCGTGGAACCGCACCATGGCCGCCTGGAGCGTCGTGTTGTGGCAGGCATAGCCGAACACGACGGCGCGGGTCTGCCCGTTCGTGCCGGTCACGTGCAGGACTGGCACCGTGTGATCGACCGGACCCGTCGGGAGAAACGCGGTCCGCCGGTTGGCGGCGAACGTCGCACGCGCCTCGCCGAGCGCGAGCTGGCACGGCTCGAGCGCAGCCAGCGCCTTGAGGGCCGTCTCGACCACCGTCCTCTCGAGCCACGACGTGTACGCGGTGATGCGCTCGCGCTGCGCCTGGTCGAGGTCGTAGGCGACGAATAACTGCTCGCGAACCACGGGTCCCGAGTGCGTGTGGCTGGAGGTCAGCATCAGCGCCGATGGCGCGATGGCGGCGCGGCGCTCGAGCGCGGCGGCGATCCGCTCGCGCATCGCGGCGGTCACACCGAGCAGATCGTGCGTCACCAGCACGGCCCGCCGCCCGCCATCGTCCTCGAGGGCCAGCGCCTTCGCCGAAAGCGGCAGCGCGGTCCCCTGTGCGGGCTCGGTCCGCGCGGCGTAGCCCGCCATCCAGATCCCCGGCTCGGGCGTGATGTCCGCCACAGCCGTGCCGGCACGCCATCGCGACCGGCTCTCGCCGACCCTCCACGCCGCGACCCGCGCGCCCGCGAGCGCGAGCGCAGACCCGAGCAGGAACTCCCGACGCCGCACGAGCGGATACTACCAGCTTCGCCGGTTCGGTGATATACGTTCACCGCAACCGGAGGGGTGCCGATGCCGCGTCGCCGCGCGTTCCTGAAGGGTCTCCTCGGTACGACCGTCGCCGGAGCCGCCCTGCCCTCGTCCGCCGCGTCGGCGCGGCGCATTCAGGGCGCCAACGATCGCGTCCGCGTCGGCCTGATCGGCAGCGGGCTGATCGGCCGCCGCCACCTGCTCGACTTTCAGGCCCAGCCCGACTGCGAGATCGCCGCGGTCTGCGACGTCTCCGCCGAACGTCTGGACGATGCGGCGCAGCTCGCCGGGGGCGGTGCGCGGCGCGTCGAGGATTTCCGCGCGCTGCTCGACCGCACCGATATCGACGCGGTGGTCGTCTCGACGCCGGACCACTGGCACGCGTTGATGACGATCATGGCGTGCGCCGCCGGCAAGGACGTCTACGTCGAGAAGCCGCTGACGCTCGCGCTTCGCGAGGGCGACTGGATGATCGAGGCGGCGCGCCGGTACGAGCGCGTCGTCCAGGTCGGCACGCAGCAGCGGTCGGGGGTCCACTACCAGCGCGCCCGGACGCTGATCCGGAACGGCTACATCGGCGACGTTCGCGCGGCCCGCATCGGGTCGTTCCGCAACATCCTGCCGGGATTCACCCAGCCCGTTGGCGGACCGCTCACGCCGGCCCAGTGGGACCTGTGGCTCGGCCCCGCGCCGGTAGTGCCGTACGATCCGCGCCGCGCGCTGTATCACTTCCGCTGGTTCCGCGATTACTCCGGCGGCCAGACGACCAACCTGCTGTCGCATCAGATCGACATCGTCCAGTGGACGACGGGCGAGCTGCCGCTGCGCGTGGCGGCGTTCGCCCAGCGGCGGGTGCTCGGCGGGATCGGCGAGACGCCCGAGGTGTTCGAGGCGATCTTCGAATACCCCGACATGCTCGTGAACTGGTCGAGCCGCGAGGTCGCCGCGGGCGGCACCGGCGGGCTGGAGTTCTTCGGCACGAAGGGCACGCTGACGATTGATCGCCGCGGCTTCGAGGTCGTGCCCGACCGGGACGTGCCGCCGGAGCGTCAGATTCCCAGCTTCACGGGCTCGCGCGAGCCCGCGCCGCCGCCCGGTCCGCGCTGCGAGCCGATCACGGACGAAGGCTACGAGCAGGTGCGCGACCAGTTCGTGCCGCACGTGCGGAACTTCCTCGACTCCGTCAGATCGCGAAAGCAGCCCATCGCGGATCTCGAGACCGGGCACCGGACCGCAATCGCCTGCCACCTCGCCAACATCGCGGCGGACGTCGGGCGCACGATCCGCTGGGACGAGGCCGCCGGTGATATCGTGGGCGACGCCGAGGCGTCGGCGCGGCTGACGAAGCCCTATCGGGTGCCGTGGGACCGCGAACTGCGAGCCGCGCTCGGGAAATCCTGATGGACCGCCGCGCGTTCCTCCGGACGGCGGGCGGTGTGCTGGCGGCGGGCCTGTACCGGCCCGCGCGCGCATCCGATGCGACCACCATGTGTCTCGCCTACACCTCCTTCGTCGTCCGGATGCTGCAGGGACGCGACATCCTGAAGACCACGGCGGCCGCGCTGCCGGCCGACGCGCTGCTCGACCTGTGCGGCCGCTTCTGGGCGGGCGGGGTGCAGATGGACATGTCGCAGCTGGAGTCCCACGATCCGGCGTACCTGTCGCGCATCCGCGACCGGGTCGAGAAAGCCGGCGTGTGGCTGGAGCTGTCGGTGCCGTCGAAGCATCTCGAGACACCGGAGGCGTACGAGTCGATGGCCACCGTCGCCGGCGCGCTCGGCGCGGATCGCATCCGCGTCGCGCTGCTCTACGGCCGCCGCTACGAGACGTTCAAGAGCCGCGACGAGTGGATGGCCTTCGACCGGACGTGGCAGGAGCGTCTGACACGGCTGAAGCCGACGATCGAGCGCTTCCCGATCCGGGTCGGCATCGAGAACCACAAGGACTTCACCGCGTCCGAACTGGCCGCGCTGCTCACGACACTCGACAGCGACCGGATCGGCGCGTGCGTCGACTTCGGCAACAACGTCGCGCTGCTGGAGGATCCGCTCGACACGATCCGCACGCTCGCGCCGTGGGCGGTGACGACGCATGTGAAAGACATGGCCGTGAGGCCATCGGATGACGGGTTCGAGCTGTCGGAGGTGCCGCTGGGCGAGGGACTGGTACCGCTGGCCGACGGGATTCGCGTTCTCCGCACGGCACGTCCCGATGTCCGGTTCTGCCTCGAGATGATCACCCGCGACCCGCTCCCGGTGCCGTACCGGATCGACACCTACTGGATCTGCATCGACCAGCCGGCCGATGGCCGGCTGGCACGGTTCGAGCGCGACGTGCTCGGCCGGGCATGGTCGCGTGCGCTGCCGCGCATCACACATCTCTCCCCCGAGGCGCAGATCGCAGCCGAGGACGAGAACGTGCGCCGCAGCGTCGCCTACGCGAAGGACACTCTCAAACTATGAACGTGCTGGATCGGTTTCGGCTGGACGGGCGGCGGGCGCTCGTCACGGGCGGAGCACGCGGCCTTGGCCGCGTGATGGCGGAGGCACTGGCGCAGGCCGGCGCGGACGTTGCGGTGACCAGCCGCGACGCGGACGCGGGCGCGGCGGCCGCCCGCGCCATCGCGGATGCGACGGGGCGACGCACCTACAGCAGTACCGTCGACGTGCAGTCGAGCGCCGACGTCGAGCGCCTGGCGCGCGAGCTGGAGGCATCGTTCGGGCCGATCGACATCCTCGTGAACAACGCCGGCGTGAACGTCCGCGGCGCGTGCGACGAGCTCACCGAGGCCGACTGGGACACCGTCGTCGGCACGAACCTCAAGGGCACGTTTCTCTGCTCGCGGACGTTCGGCCCCGCGATGGCGGCGCGAGGCTGGGGGCGCGTCATCAACCTCGGGTCGATCCTGAGCGTCATCGGCATCCCGGGCCGCGCGCCCTATGCCGCGTCCAAGGCCGGCGTCGCCAACCTCACCCGCGTGCTGGCGCTCGAGTGGGCCGGACGAGGCGTCACGGTGAACGCGATCTGCCCGGGGCCCTTCGGCACCGACATGAACCGCCCGCTGCTCGACGACCCGGAGAAATACCGCGCCTTCGTCGCGAAGATTCCGATGGGCCGCTGGGGAGAGCTCCACGAGATCGCCGGCGTCGCCGTCTTCCTCGCCTCGGACGCCAGCTCGTTCGTCACCGGCAGCTCCGTCTTCATCGACGGCGGCTGGACGGCTCAGTAGCCTGTACTGGTACTGGCGACTGTACTGGTACGGGTGTCAGACACCCGTACGGTACCGGTGTCAGACACCCGTAACGTCGTGTATCTGTTCAGCTATTTCACCGGGGAAGGCGAAGACGGGCTGCGGCTCGCGACCAGCGAGAACGGCCTGACGTGGCACGAGGTGGACGGCGGGCTGCCGCTGCTGGCCCCCGGGCCCGGCTCGGGCGTCATGCGCGATCCGCACCTCTCGCTCGGACCCGACGGCGTCTTTCGCCTCGTGTGGACAACGGGCTGGTGGGATCAGGGGTTCGGCTATGCCGAGTCGCGCGATCTGCGCGCCTGGTCGGAGCCGCGCTTCGTGCCCGTGATGGCGCACGAACCGGAGGCGCGCAACACCTGGGCGCCGGAGATCGTCTACGACCGGACCGCGAACCACTACCTGGTGTTCTGGGCAACGACGATCCCCGGCCGCTTTCCAACGACCGACCTGTCGGGCGACCTGCACGACGGCCGCCAGCTCAATCACCGCCTGTACTGCACGACGACGACCGACTTCGAGCACTTCGCGCCCGCCGCGCTGTTCTACGACGGCGGCTTCAACGTCATCGACGGCACGATCGCCGACCTCGGTGACCGCTTCGCGATGATCGTGAAGGACGAGACCCGGGCGCCGATCCCGTGCAAGCACCTGCGGGTGACCTTCGCGCCGTCGCCCGGCGGACCGTGGGGCCCCGCCGGGCCGGCGTTCACGCCCGAGTGGGTGGAGGGACCATCGGTCGCACGGCTGGGTGACGCCTGGGTGGTCTACTACGACGAGTACACGCGCCAGCGCTACGGCGCGATGCGGACGCGCGACTTCGAGACGTGGGAGGACCTGTCCGGGCTCGTGCGGATGCCCGCCGGCGCGCGGCACGGCACGGTGCTGGACGTGCCGCCGGACGCGTCCGCCGCGCTCCAGACCCGCTGACCGTCTGACAGGGCGAGTCGCCGTTCACCCGGCCGCGCGGGCTGCCTGGTGTGCGCGCAGGATCCCGGCGATTTCGTCCAGCGCCCGGACCAGCACGCCGGCGACCTGCGCCCGCTCGTCGGCGCTGAGCGCCGTCAGCAGGCTGTGCATCTCGACGGTGCGGCTGGACAGTGCCAGCGACACCAGCAGAGAGGACCCGTCGTCCAGGTATCGCTCGCGTTCGATGACCATCTGCCGCTGATTGTACCGGAGGCGCCTGCAGGGCCCGGTCGCTTTGTGATATTCAGTCCCAGCAATGCCGCGCAGCCTTCTCGTCCTCGCCCTCGCCCTGCTGTTTCAGCCCGGATCCGCACCGGCGCCTCCCGCCGGGGTCGAGCCGCTCGAGATCGCGCGGGACTGGGATGTCGTCTACGCGGTGCGCGTGGCCGACATCAACGCCGACGGCCGACCCGACATCGTCGCCATCAACCCGACCCAGCTCGCGTGGTTCGAGAACCCGACCTGGACGAAGCACGTGATCCTCGACGGCGCGACCCCGCGGGACAACGTCACCATTGCCGCCGCGGATCTCGATGGCGACGGGCGGCCGGAGATCGCGGTCGGCGCGGCCTGGAACCCGCGGAACACGACCTCGGGCGGCACGCTGCACCTGGCCGTGCGGACCACGCCGGACGGGCGCGCCCCGTGGACCGTCCGCCAGATCTTCGAGGAACCGACGCTGCACCGGATCGCGTGGGCCGACATCGAGCCCGGCGGCCGCCCGGAGCTCGTCGTCACGCCGCTTCACGGCCGCGGCACGTCGCCGCCGGACTGGAACGGCCCCGGCGCCCGGATCGTCGTGCTTCATGCGCCCGCTGCGCTCGACGGCACGTGGACTCCGGAAGTCGTCGACGACACGCGCCACATCCTGCACAACTTCCTGGCGGTGGACTTCGACGGCAAGCCCGGCGCGGAACTGATCACGGCCAGCCGCGAAGGGCTGACCCTGTTCACCCGTGGCGCGCAAGGCAAGTGGTCGTCGCGACTCCTGGCGGAGGCGGACCCGGGACCCGGCGAGGTGGTGCTCGGCCGCGTGGGTGGCCGGCGTGTGTTCGCGACAGTCGAACCGTGGCACGGCACGTCAATCGTCACCTACACGGAGACCGACGGCGCGTGGCAGCGCCGCGTGATCGACGACGCCGTCACCGGCGGACACGCACTGGGCTGGGGGGACTTCGACGGCGACGGCCACGACGAGCTCGTCGCGGGCTGGCGGACGAAGCCGTTCGCGCTGGCGCGGTATCACTTCACGCCGGCCGGCGAGCTCGCGCGCCGCGAGATTCTCGACGAGGGAGTCGCGGTCGAGGACCTCGTGATTGCCGATCTGAACGCGGACGGCCGTCCGGACATCGTCGCCGGCGGGCGTGCGACGGAGAACATCCGCGTGTATTTGAGCGGGGGCGCGCGCTGAGACGTGCGGCTGCCGCAAATGTCTGAAGGAGCGAGATGATCAAGCGACGGGATCTGATGCGCGGCCTGGCCGCGGGGCTGGCAGCAGGCGCGCTGCCACCGATGGAGATGGCGGCGGCAGGTTTGCCGCAGAGCGGGACGTCGATGACGAGACAGTCGCCCGGCTTCCTCGACGTGCAGGTGAACGGCTTCGCCGGCGTGGACTTCAACGACCCGGCCTGCACCGCCGACCAGATTGCCGAGGCCGCCGCCGCGATGCGGCGGACCGGCGTCACGCAGTTCCTGCCGACGCTGATCTCCATGCCGCTCGACCGGTTCCGCACCTGCGCGCGCACGCTGGCGCGATCGCGCGAGCGCGCGATCCTCGGCATCCACATGGAGGGGCCGTACATCTCGCCCGAGGATGGAGCCCGCGGCGCCCACCGGCCTCAGGACATCTCGCCGCCGACGGCCGACGACTTCGCTCGGCGGCAGGAGGCGGCCGAGGGGCGCATCCGACTGGTCACGGTCGCGCCCGAAGTACCCGGTGTGCTGCGGCTCATCGAGCAGCTGGTCGCGCAGAACGTGAAGGTCGCGATCGGGCACACGGCCGCGTCACCGGAGCAGGTGCGCGATGGCGTCAAGGCGGGCGCGACGATGTCGACGCATCTCGGAAACGGGTGCGCGCAGATGCTGCCGCGGCACCCGAATTTCCTCTGGGAGCAGCTGGCCGCGGACGAGCTCGTCGCGGGCATGATCGTCGACGGCCATCACCTGCCGCCGGCGACGGTGAAGTCGATGGTCCGGGCGAAGACGCCCGCACGCACGGTACTGGTCACCGACGCGACGATCGCAGCCGGCCAGCCTCCCGGCGACTACATGTTCGGCGATCTGCGGGTGCGGCTCGACGAGAATGGGCGCGTCGCGGTTCCGGGGCAGCCGAACCTCGCCGGATCGGCGCTCTCGCTCGACCGGGCGGTCGGCAACACGGTGAAGTTCACCGGCCTGCCGCTCGAGACGGTGCTCGCGATGGCGTCGACGCAGCCGGCGGCGTACCTGGGTGTGAAGCCCGCCGGCACGGTGCACTTCGACTGGGACGCCGCGGCGTCGCGGCTCACCGTCACACAGGTGCGCGACTGATCGCGCACACGCGGGAACGGGCTACCGCTTTCTCAGCACCTTTCGCATGATCGGCCGCGTCCGCGCGCCGTGATGCTTCGCGAACCGCGCCGCCTCCTCGATCAGGACGGCGCTCAGCCCCCGACGCCTGTAGGGACGCGCGACGAACAGGCAGACGATCGACCACACGGGCTCAACCGGCGCGGGCAGCGCGGCGACCGAGCGCGCGAGCCGCACGAACTCCTCGCGCGGTCCCACCGCACACCACCCGGCCGGCACACCGTCGACGTACGCCAGCAGCCCCCGGCCCGGCTGGAGACCCGCTGCGCACGCGGATCGCCGCCACCACAACCGGATCCGGCAGCGGCTTCTGATACATTCGGGAGCCATGCGTACACGGCGGCTTGGACGATCCGATCTCGACATCACCCGCATCGGCTTCGGCGCCTGGGCGATCGGCGGCCCATGGATGTTCGGGTGGGGCCCTCAGGACGATGCCGATTCGGTGGCCGCGATCCGGCGGGCGCTCGACCGTGGCGTGAACTGGATCGATACCGCCCCGGCGTACGGTCTCGGCCACTCCGAAACCGTCGTCGGGCGCGTGCTCGCCGAGGTGCCGCACGATGCCCGGCCGCACGTCTTCACCAAGTGCAGCCTCGTCTGGGACGACGCCGGGAACGTCACGCACAATCTGCGTCCCGACTCGATCCGGCGCGAGGTGGAAGGCAGCCTGCGCCGGCTGCAGGTCGAGCGCATCGACCTGTACCAAATGCACTGGCCGCGATGGCCGAGCTCGCCTCCGGGGCACGACCCGGGTCCGCTGGAGGATGCCTGGGAGACCATGGCGGCGCTGCAGCGCGAAGGCAAGGTGCGCTGGATCGGCGCATCGAACTTCACCGTCGAGGATCTCGAGCGCGCCGAGGCCATCGCTCCGGTGATCAGCCTGCAACCGCCCTACTCGCTCGTGCGCCGTGACATCGAACGCGACGTGCTGCCGTGGTGCCAGGCGCACGACCTCGGCGTGATCGTCTACTCGCCGATGCAGTCGGGGCTGCTGAGCGGAAAGATGACCCGGGAGCGGCTCGCGGGGCTGCCGGAGGACGACTGGCGGCGCCGCAGCCGGTTCTTCCAGGAGCCGATGCTGACGACCGCGATGGAGCTCGTCGAGCGGCTGCGCGCCATCGGCCAGCGGCACGGCGGGCGCAGCCCCGGCGAGATCGCGATCGCGTGGACGCTGCGGCACCCCGCCGTCACCGGAGCGATCGTCGGCGCCCGCAATCCCGATCAGGTCGACGGCATCGTGGGCGCGGCGGACGTCGAGCTCAGCGACGAGGATGTCCGGGAGCTCGGTGGTTGAGATCCGGTGCTGCCCAATCTGCGAGGTGCTGGAGTCGGTAGTCACCGCATCGCGGTGAACCGGACTTCGCGGACGCGCGGCGGCGATCCCGCTTCGGTGCGCTCCGTGCGCCTTCCGGTTGGCAGCCACCAGCCGTTGCGGTTCTCATACGTGTCGACCGTCCGCTCGACCGCAATCTGCGACTGGTCCTCGTTCGACGTGTAGATGACGTCGTACTCGGCGGTGATCGTCCGGCCATCACCGGTCGCGATGGTCCGGAGCTCCCGCGCGGTGTAGCTCAGGCGCCCCATCGACCGGCTGATCTCGACCACATCCCCGCCCCGGATCGTGTAGGTCGTCGCCAGCGGGTCGCCGACGGCGACGATGACCGTGCTGCCGTCGGGACGGGTCGCCGACCGGGCGAAGGTCGTCCGGCCGTAGGTTTCATCGAACGCCAACGGCTTGCGCTGCGTGATGAAGCTGCTGATCTCGTTCCGCATCACCGCGCGCGCCTGGTCGTCCGGCGCCTCGACATGCACCGTGAGATCCGGACGAACCTCGAAGCGCCCGGACACCGGCGTCGAACCCGTCCCGGTCAGCTCCCAGGCGCCGCTGAATCCCGGGAATCCGGCGTCCCACGTGTAGCGCTTCATCAGCGCGCTCCGCAGCAGTTCGCGGGCGCTGCGGTCGGCACGGCCGGGCGCCCGCCGCGGCAGCGTCTCGAGATCGGCCGGACCGGTGAGGTGCGTCCCCGCCAGCCGCGCCAGCTTCAACCGGGCGTTCACGGTCAACAGCACGCGCCCCTCGCCGGCGTCGCGCAGCTCGTAGTCGTACGCGACCAGGCCGAGCCGCGGCGCGAACCAGTGCGTGGCACGCGAGGTGAAGTCGGGCCCGCTCATGTCGAGCGCAATCGTCAGGCAGCGCGTGAGACGGCCGAACGGCGTGTCCACGTCTTCGAGACCGGTGAGCGTCGCATTCCAGACGCGGCTTCCGTCTCCGTGCTCCACGCGAAGCGGCTGCCCCACGATCATGTCGGGCGACGCGAGGACGACCGGCGGGTCGTAGTACACCAGCCGGCCGCCTTCGGACGAGCTGTGGATGGCGAGCACGCCGTCCTGGAACGTGTAGAGGTGATACGCGCCGTCGTCGCTCACCAGCTTGTAGCCGACCTGGTCGCCGACGAAGCTGGTGCCCTCGAACGTGCGGGTCCGCACGGCGGCTCCGGCCGACGCCATCGGCCCCGAGGTGTGCCACTCGTAGGTCCACGAGTCGCCGAGCCGGAAGGGAAAGTAGTCCTCCCAGGCGTCGCGGCCGCCCACCAGCGCTTCACCCGTGCGGCCACCGTCCTGGCCAGCGAGCGCCGGCAGCACAGTCCATGCGACGAGCAGCACTCCGGGCAGGCTCAACCTCTTGAGCATCATGGTCCTGGGAGAACCGATTGTCCGGTCAGCGTTCCAGGAGGGCTGAAGTCCGGCCCTACTGATCCCTGGCCCCTGA
>CAYUPN010000018.1:21702-37002 GCA_964446605.1 uncultured Bifidobacteriaceae bacterium
CCCTGATCACTGCGACCGCAGATGCACGCCCACCGTGAACGTCCGGCCGCGGGCGGGCGCGAACTGGAAGTGCTCACGGTAATACGTGTCCGCGAGGTTGTCGATCGCGAACGTGATGCCGGTGCGCTGGCCAGCCCCGCGGAGATTGAAGCCGACCGCCAGCCGCTGCACGGCGAACCCGTCGAGCGACAGCAGGTCCTGCGCGATCAGGAACGGCGAGTCGATCAGCGTCGGCGCCACGCGGTCCACGGCCGCCTGCGCGCGGACGGAGTAATCCACCCACCAGCGATCGCGCGTCTCGGTGAAGCGTGCGCCCACGAGCGCCTTGAACGGCGTGATGTTGTCCGCCGGCGTCCCGTCCAGCCTGGCGCCCGTCAGCGGGTTCACGCCCGACAGCACCGTGCCGCGCAGCCAGGCCAGCGTCCCGTACGGCGTCACGACGCCGGGGCGGAAGACGAAGGGCACTTCGCCGTCCGCCTCGATCCCCTGGATGCGGACGTCGGCGAAGTTGATGGCCTGCGTGAGCGGGCCGCCCGGCGTCTCGGCGACGATCTCCGTCGAGATGAAGCCGTCGTAGCGGTTGTGGAAATACGACAGCGAGCCGGCGAGCCGCTGACCGCGATACTTGATCCCGACGTCGACGTTGTGTCCCGTCTCCGGCTCCACGAGCACGTTCGGCGCGATCGATCCGAGAGTCGCCGGGCCGGCGAACAGCAGCTCCTCGAGATTCGGGTGGCGGTAGCTGCGGCCGTAGTGGGCGAGCACGCTCACGCGCTCGGACGGCTGGTACACCACGCCGAGGTCGCCCGTGACCGCGGTGCGGGAGATCTCGTCGCCGTCGAGCGACGGCAGCGAGGCCGGATCGATCGGCGGCTCGGCCCCTTCGATGAGCGAGGCGATCTCGTACCCCGGCGTGGGATCCGTCGACACCTTGTAGCCGTCCACGCGCAGGCCGGCCACGAGCTTCACGTCGGACCGCAGCCGCCACTCGTCCTGGACGAACACGCCGACGTCGCGGAACGACGAGTCGGGCACCCGCACCGGGTGCTCGATGGACGGCGGCCCGAGCGCGATCGGCGACGGGAACACGTTCGCCTGCGGGCCGCGCGGTCCGAGCGCCACGTTGCCGATCAGCGTCGTCTGCGTCTCCGTCCGCCGGCTGTCCTCGCTGCGATCGCGGTAGAACATCAGGCCGGCCGTGATCACGTGGCGCGTGCCCGCCAGGAACGTGCCCTGCACGTCGATCCCCGGTGTCGTCACGTGCTGCCGCGTTTCGCTGTCGATGTGCAGCCGGAACACCTGGATCGGGAAGAAGCCGGGAGACGGCGCCGGGAACTGCACCGGCAGCTCGTTGCGCAGCAGCCGGTCCTGATCCTGGAAGTAGGCCGAGATCTTCAGGTTCGTGAACCAGGGCGTGAGGCTCTGCGCTTCGTAGCGCGCCGAAACCCGATCCAGGTTCGAGTACGGCAGGGACACCCGCTGGAAGAAGAACGGCTCCTCGAAGTCGGGGAAGCCGATGTCCGACATGTGGCGCCGGATGTACTTGACGCGCAGCGTCTGGCGGTCCGTGACGGCAAACGCGGCTGCCGCGTGAATCGTGTTCCCGCGCGCCGACGAGGCCGGCACCTCCGCGCTCGTCCGCGCGTACGGCGCGTTGAACGGGTCGGGGAACCGGCCGAACGAGAACCCGAACGCGTCGTCGACCGTGTCGGCCTGTTGCAGGCGGCCGCTCGCGAAGAACGGGGACGTGTCCTCGGCCTCGGCCCCGCCGCCGGCCGTGTAGTCGTCGAAGGCCTCGAGCGTTCCGGCGAACTGCACGGCGAAGCGCCGGTCGCTGACGCCGAGCCGCACCGTTCCCCGCCGGCCCGTCTCGTTCGAGCTGAAGAAGCCGTCGAGCCCGTACTGCACGCGCAGGCCATCCGTGAATCGCGGCTGCGTGGTGACGATGTTGATCGTCCCCGCGAGGGCGTCGGTGCCGAAGAGCACGGAGCCGGCGCCGCTGATGGCCTCGATTGTCTCGATGGCGTGCGGATCGATGAGGCCGACCTCGATGCCGGCGCGGTCGGTGGCGGTCCGCGCGTTGTTGAGGCGCTCGCCGTCGACGAGCACGAGCACGCGGGTCGAGTCGAGACCGCGCAGCCGCGGCCGCACCGAGAACGGGCCGTTGCCGACCGGCGTCACGCCGGGCAGCCGGATCAGCGCGTCCCCGGTCGACGCCGGGGTCAGCTCCTGCACCTCGCTTTCCGTCAGCGTATCCGTGCGCAGCGGCACGTCGAGCGTGTCGCGCTCGGCGCGCGCCGCCGCCGTCACCGTCACGCCCGCCGTGATGCCGCCGGGCCGCAGGACGAGCCGCACGTCGACGGTCTCCGCCGGGTCGGCGATCGAGATCGTGCGCGAGTCCTGCGCGAAGCCCGGCTCCGCGATCACCAGCCGGTAGATCCCGACCGGCAGGTTCTCGAACCGGAACCGCCCCTCCTGGTCGGCCACCGCGTCGAGCTCGGCGCCCGTGGCGAGGTTCTGCAGGGTCGCAAGAGCCGACGGCACGGGCGCACCGTTGGGATCGGTGGCCTGACCGGCGATGTCGGCAGCTCCGGCGAAACTGCTGCCAAGGAGCAGACACACGAACGCAAGCGCGGACAGACGCATGACACTCCTTCCGGCCGACGGCCGAGGTCGAGTCGGGGCACGGCGGGGGCCCGGCCCGGACTTCCAACCGATCATTGTGACTGCTGACCGGAGACGCTGGCAAATCGTGCGGACGCGGAACGGCCCTTCAGGGCGCCACCGCACGGCGTGAGGCCCTGACTCCGGCTTACCAGGCCAGGTAGAAGCCGTCCCGCTTCACCACGTCCACCGGCGCGCCGAACGCGTCGGACAGCACGGGCGAGGTCAGCACCTCGGCGGTCGGGCCATCCCGGAAGACGCGCCCGTCCTTCAGGACCACGACGCGGCCGATCTCCGGGACGATGTCGGGCAGATGATGGGTCACCAGGACGATGTTCGTGCCGCGCGACGTGAGAAAGCGGATGCGGTCGGTCAGGTCGCGGCAGGCGCGGAGATCCAGGCTGTTCGTCGGCTCGTCCAGGATCAGGGCCTGCGGGCCGTGCGCCAGGGCGCGCGCGATCAGCACCCGGCGCGCCTCTCCCGACGACAGCTCGGCGATCCGCCGCCCGGCGAGATGGTCGGCGTCCATGAGCCCCAGCGCTTCCACGGCGCGCCGCTCCATGTCCGCGGTGACCTGGTGATGCGGCCAAAGGCCGATGCTGCCGAAGAACGCGGACAGCACCAGGTCCCGGGCCGTGATGTCGCGCGTGCAGGCCGCCATCAGATCGTTCGTCACGATGCCGAGGTGCTCGCGCAGCTCGAAGAGGACCCACCGGTCCCGGCCCAGCACCTGCAGGTGCGCCTCGGGGTCGACGACCGGGTAGACCTCGCGGGTAATCAGCTTCAGCAGCGTCGATTTCCCGGATCCGTTCGGCCCGACGATGGCGACGTTCTGGCCGGCGGGGATGGAGAGCGAGAAGCGATCGAGCACCAGGCGATCGCCGCGGTAGACGGAGAGATTCCGGAATTCCAGCAGGGACACGACACGTCAGGATAGCCGACGCGCGGGGGCTTCGGGATTCGCCGCCGCGTGTTGTACCCTTTGGCCATGCCCGTGACAGCGACCCGCCGACAGTTCCTGAAATCCGTTTCCGCCGCCGCCGTGGCCACCCCGTGGTTCTGGGTGCCCACGCACGCGAAGACCGTCGTCCGCCACGCCAGCTTCGGCGCCTCCGGCATGGCGTTCGCCGACGTCAACGGGCTCTCGAAGCACGAAGCGTTCGAGCTCGTGGCCGTGGCCGACGTCGATCTGTGCCGCGTGAACCGGCTGCTCCAGAACTTCCCGAAAGTGCGCGTCTACCAGAACTGGCGCGAACTGCTCAAGAAGGAGGCCCGGAACCTCGACTCGGTGAACGTCTCGACGCCGGACCACATGCACGCCATCCAGGCGATCGAGGCGATGCGCCTCGGCAAGCACGTCTACATCCAGAAGCCGCTGGCGTCCACGCTCTTCGAGACGCGCGCGATCGCGCAGATGGCCCGCCGCACCGGGGTGGTCACCCAGATGGGCATCCAGACCTCCTCCACCGAGCCGCAGCGCTACGGCGAGTGGCTCGTGCGCAGCGGCGTCGTCGGGAAAATCCGCGAGGTGCATACCTTCTCGAACAAGAGCTGGGGAGACGACAAGCCGCTGAAGGAGGGCACGGACCCCGTGCCGCCGACCCTGGACTGGGACCTGTGGCTCGGCGTATCGGCGATGCGTCCGTTCAAGAACGGCGCGTACCACCCCGGCGAATGGCGCCGGCGCGTCGACTTCGGCACCGGCACGCTCGGCGACATGGGCTGCCATATCTACAGCCCGCCGTACCGCGCCCTCGAGCTGACGTCGCCCACGCAGGTCACCGCATCGGGGCCGTCACCCAGCGACGAGAGCTGGGCGACACGGGCGCGTGTGCAGCTCGTGTACCCGGGCACGCGCTACACCGCCGGCTCGACCGTCGACATGTGGTGGTACGACGGCGGCGAGCTGCCGCCCGAGTCGCTGCGCGCGCCGGTCGGCGACAAGCTCCCCGACCAGGGCAGCATCGTCGTCGGGACCGACGGCCTGCTGGTGCTGCCCCACGGCGGTGACCCGTTCCTCGTCGGCGATCGCCAGCTCCCCGCGAAGCCGGCGGAGATCGGCCCCCGCAGTCACTGGGGCGAGTTCCTGGATGCGATTCTCACCGGCGGCACGGCCCGGACGTCGGCCAGCGTCGAGTACAGCGGCCCGCTCACCGAGTCGGTGCTCATCGGCAACGTCGCGGCGCGCTTCCCCGGCGAGACGCTCGAGTTCGACGCGGCGAGCCTCAGCTTCCCGAAGAAGCCCGAGGCGAACCGGTATCTGCGCCGGAGCTATCGTGACGGATACCGCATCAAGGAGTTGAGGGGATAGGCAGGCTGGCGGAAGGGAACGGGGAGGACGGGTGCTGTCCCGAGCGTGGCTCGCTGGGGCGGGGTTGAAGCCCCGCCGCTACACAGCGCCACCACGACCCGAGCGGACCTGATCCGACCCGATCCGAGACCTGAGCCGATGCGCGTTCACCTGCAGTACGGTCACGACGGTCTCGCCGTCGACATCCCGGGCCGCAACGTCACGGTGCTCGAGCCGCGGTTCCTGCCGGGGCTCCCGGATGAACACGCGGCGTTCATCGAGGCGGTCCGGCAACCGATCGCCAGCGCACCGCTGCGCGAGATCGTCCGGGCGACCGACCGCGTGGCAATCGTGATCGCCGACATCACGCGGCCGCTGCCGTCCGAACGCCTCCTTCCGTGGCTGCTCGAGGAGATCGGCCACGTGCCGCCTGATCACATCGTCATCGTCAACGGGACCGGCTCGCATCGCATCAACACCGACGACGAGCTGCGGACGATGGTGGGTGCGGAGGTCTTCGCGCGCTATCGCGTGGTCAACCACGATTCGCACGACCCGTCGACGCTGGCTCCCGTCGGGATCGGCATCGACGGCCGGCCGGTACTGATGAACCGCGACTACGTCGAAGCGGACCGTCGAATCGCGCTCGGGTTCATCGAGCCGCACTTCATGGCGGGGTTCTCCGGCGGCTGCAAGGCGGTGTTCCCGGGCGTCGCCGACATCGACGCGATCATGCGCTACCACGACGCGCAGATGATCGGCGACCCGCGGACGACGTGGGGGCTGATCGAGGGGAATCCGACGCAGGAGCGGATCCGGCACGACGGCCGCCTGCTGCCGATCGACTTCTGCGTCAACGTCACGCTGAACCGCCAGCGGCAGATCACGCGCTACTTCTGCGGCGACGTCATCGCCGCCCACGACGCCGGGTGCGCCTTCTCGCGCGCGACGGTCATGGTCCCGTGCGAGACCCCCTTCCCCATCGTCGTCACGACCAACAGCGGCTACCCGCTCGATCAGAACCTGTATCAGGCGGTGAAGGGCATGTCCGCGGCAGCGCAGATCGTGAGCAGGGACGGCTACATCGCCGCGGCGGCGCGGTGCAACGACGGCTTCCCGGCGCACGGCAACTTCCGCACGCTGCTCGTCGACCACGAGTCGCCGCAGGCGCTGCTCGAGACCATCAACCATCCGGGCTTCCTGATGTACGACCAGTGGGAGGCCCAGATCCTCGCCAACATCCGCCTGAAGGCACGCGTCGGCCTGCTCAGTGAAATCCCGGACGACGAGGTGCGCCGCGCGCACCTCGAGCCGCTCCAGGACATCGGCAAGGCCGTCCAGGCCGAGCTCGATCGCCTGGGCGACGACGTTCCGGTTGCGGTGCTGCCGGAAGGGCCGATGACCATTCCATATCTGGCGTAGGCCCTGGACCTTCGGCTTTGGGCCTTAGGTGGGCCTTGGGCTCTAGGCTTTGGGCCTTCTTGGGCCTCAGGCTTTGGGCCTTCGGCGTTGGGCCGTCCGGGTATGGGCAGCGTTCGCCCCTTGCCCCGACGGCGTTCACGGTCGCACTGGTCACGAGTCCGCATGCTTCGCAGTTGCGAAGACCAGGTGCTTCCGCCGGGATCCTGCAGTCCGGGCTCGCAGCGTGACAGCGGGTGTCGTGCGGGGTGAGCCCTATTGCCGCCCCGCATCCGATACCGAGCCCAAAGCCCAGAGCCGAAGGCCCAAAGCCCAGGAGGAGGCCCGTACGCCTGCCATGCCCCAGACCAGCCCAAGGCCTAAAGCCCAAGGTCCAAGGTCCAATCTACGGTTTCTTGACGGGCACTCGCCGTCCCGGCGTCCGGAGATTCATCGACGCGCCGAACGACACCGCATAGCGCATCGCGTCGGCGTCGAGTGGTGAGATGGTGCGTGCGAGTCCGCCGTAGAACATCAGATAGGGCGACGCCACCCAGGCGACGCTGCCGCTCAGATCCGTGCGGGAGCGGCGCAGGCCCAGCGCCTCTGAGAGCGCGGTGTCTCCCGTCGCCCAGCCCTGACTGAGTGCAATGGTGCCGATCACGCGATCGCTCAACGCACGCTCGAGGGCGCCGCTGGCGAAGACCGCCCCGCGCGTGAAGTAGCCGGACGTGCCGTAGATGCGCGTGCCGCTCCCGCGCCACTCGAGGCTGACCGGCAGCAGCAGATTGAACCGCGAATAGCCGGTGCCGTCGAGCGCCGACGAGCTGAGAATCTCCACCGCCGGCGTCGCCGCGAAACCCAGTCCCCCCTGCTCGACGTCACGGATGACCAGCTTGCCGCCCGCGTAGATCGTGCCCATCTCGTCGTAGCTGGGCAGACCCGTGTACGTCGTCCGCGAGTACGGCACGCTCAGGAACAGATGCGCACCGGGCGCGATACCCGCGATGACGTCCATCACGGGCGCCTCGAACCCGCTGCCGATGGGGGAACTCCAGCGCTGCACCGACACGGTGAGCCAGGCTTCACCGGGCGACATCGCCGTCGCGTCGTCGAGCCACGCGCCGATCGAACGCACGCGCGGCGCCGACGGACCGCCGGGATCCGGATTGGAGGGCGGGCCCGCCGAACTGCCCGGTCCGCGGCCGTTGTTCTTCAGCAGACCGGGAGGCGTATGCGGGCGCTGTGCGAGCGCCGGGCTGGCGGCGAGCGCCAGCCCGGCAACGAGGGTGGCGAACAGGAACGGTCGCATGCTCAGCGCGGCTCGACCTCCGCGGCATCGAGCTGCTGCTGCGCCCAGGTGGTGGCGTGCACGGCCTCGACGTCGCCTTCGACGCCCGGCCGCAGCTGCTGAATCGACTGCCCCAGGCTCCGGCCGTCAACGACCATGCTCGTCTTCAGGTCCTCGAACGGGATCCCGAGGTTGTTCGACACCTGGATCGCCGCGATGAGCTGTCCCTGATTCCGGAAGCCTTCCGCCGCCTGCTCGAGCGTCATGCCCGGCGGCAGCATCGCTTCCAGGCGCGCCTGGAGCTTCGGATTCTTCGGCATCGCGGCCGGAGGCGTCGTGCCATCTGCCAGCGTCGTGGTCCCGCCCGCGCGCTTCGCCTGACCCGGCGGAACGTGCGAGTTCCCGTTCGCCGCGGCGTGCGCGGGCTTGCCGGCTCCGGCATGCGCGGGCTTCCCGGCTCCCGCGTGCGCGGGCTTGCCGGTCGTCGTGGGTCCGCCGGCCATCTTCGGCCCGCCCTGCTTCGGCGCGGCCGGCGCCGCGGCTCTCGGGGCCTTCGGGCCGGTCGTCTTCGGGGCCTTCGGCCCGGTGACCTTCGGGGCCTTCGGCCCCTTGGGTGTCATGGGCTTCGACGCCGTCACCTTCGGCGTCTTCGGTCCGGCCTGCGGCGGTCGCGGAGGCTTGGCGTCAGCGACGGCGGCCGTCAGACCGAACACCGCCGCGAGCGCAAGCACATGCATACGGGTCATGGGTTCTCCTCCGAAGCATGCTGAGCTAACAAGACGTGTACCAGCCCCGCACGACAGCTCTCGCCGGCTGCAAGCTGCTCTATATCATGGATTTGCCCAGGCAGGCGCTCGAGACCCGGACCGGTGGCGGGTGTCAGTTCCGGCGGGTGCAATGGCAGAATTGCGCGCCCTACCACTCCACCCAGTCCACGCGATGGCGCTGCCGGAGCTGCCGGCACACGCCGGGATAGACGCCCCCGCGCCGCGCCTGCTCCGCCGCGTCGACCATCCGCTCGGTGAACTGCTGCGCGGCGAACCGGAAATCGGCATAGAAGCGCACGCAGCCCGGCGCGATCCCCGATTCGTCGAAACGCTCCAGCAGCGCAAACCATCCGCGGTCCCCGCGCGTCGACGGCGCCCGGCCGCCAAGACAGTCGCGGACGAAGTCGGTCCAGGATCGATCGAGCTGATCGGCCCGCTGCGCGGCGCTGACGAGGAACCGTTCGTACGCCGCCTGGGCGCTCTCCCGCTCGGCATCCACGCCGTCGTTCGTGTCCGGCGCCATCGCTTCGTGCGGCCGCGCCGCGCGCGTGCTCACAGGGGTCCGCCGTCCCTCCAGCAGTTCGCGCACGTGATTCGCCGCCACACCGAATCCGAGTGCCTCCGCCCTCCCCGCCATCCGCATCGTCGCGACACCGACGACGCGCCCCTGACCGTTCAGCAGCGGCCCGCCGCTGTTCCCGGGGTTGATGGCGGCATCCGTCTGCACCAGCGTCGCGGCGCCGGCCCTGCGCAGCGCACTGACGATGCCGCGCGTGACCGTGTTCTGCAGGCCGAGCGGGGATCCGATCGCGATCACCTCCTGGCCCACGCGCGCCGGCTCCGTCGACAGCGCAAGCACGGTCTGGCCGGGGCGCGCGTCCGTCGTGTGGATGGCCGCGAGGTCCACGGAGTCGTCTGTCCTGAGCACCCGTCCGTTGAGGGTCGCGCCGTTCGCGAGGCGCACGGTCACGTACGCGTGCCCTTCGACCACGTGCGCGTTGGTCACGATGGTATCGGCGGCCACGAAGAAGCCGGTGCCACGGCCCGCGGGCGTCTGCACCAGCACGACCGCCGGGAGCGCCTGGTCGATGACATCTTCCAGCGTCGCGGGGCGCGCCAGCGCCGGCGTTGTGGCGGCCGGGGACGGGGACGAAGGCCCGTCCGCCGTCGAGTCCTTCCAGATGGCGAGGTCGGCCGGCCACTCGTACGTACGCGGCGCGGCAGCCGTTGAGGTCTCCATCTCCTCCGGCGCCTCCGGCGGCCGCACGTCCAACGGCGCCGCGTCGGCCGCGGGCTGCTCGAGGGGACGCGACACGTCGACGTCTCCTCGGCCAAGCGCCTGCCAGGCCACGACGCCGGCGCCCGCGAGGGCGAGCACGCCGACGAGCGGCCCTATCCAGAGCCCGCCGCGCCGCCGCGTGGAGGCCGGGACTGCACTGTCAGGCTCGAAGCCGGTCCACTCGTACCCACATCGGCACACGGTGACCGACCGCGGCACGCGTCGCGCGCACGAGGGGCAGGAGCGGGCAGACATCAGGGAGATGTATCGGTGAGTGGAGAGACGGGATACAGGAAGGGCGAAGGAGGGCCGTTCCCGTTTCCCGTTTCCCGTTTCTTATCGCGCTCCCATCGTCCATCGTCCCGACGGCTCCCGGTTGCCGACGAGCCGCTCGACGTGCGCGACGAACTCCCGCCGTGGAATCTCTCGCGCGCCGAAGCGCGCCAGATGCGCGGTGCGCATCTGGCAGTCGATGATGCCGAAGCCCTCGCGCTCCAGATGCCGGACCAGGTGCACGAGCGCAATCTTCGAGGCGTCGGGTACGCGCGTGAACATCGACTCGCCGAAGAATGCGCGGCCGATGGCGACGCCGTAGAGCCCGCCCGCCAGCGTGCCGTCGATCCAGGTCTCGATGGAGTGTGCGTAGCCGGCGTCGTGAAGCGCGCGGTAGGCGTCCCGGATTTCGCTCGTGATCCAGGTGCCGGGCTCGCCGTCGCGCGGCTCGGCGCAGCCGGCCACGACCGCCTCGAAGTCGGTGTCGGCGCGAATGTCATAGCCGCCACGCCGGATGCGGCGCGCGAGCGAGCGCGGCACGTGCAGTTCGTGGGGGAACAGCACCATGCGGGGGTCCGGACTCCACCAGAGCACCGGCTCCCCTTCGCTGAACCACGGGAAGCAACCGCGCGAGTACGCGTCCACGAGCCGCGCGGCGGACAGGCCGCCGCCGGCTGCCAGCAGTCCGTTCGGCCGCCGGAGCGCCCGCTCCACCGGCGGCAGCGGATCGTGCTCGTCCAGCCAGGGAATCATCGGAGAACAGGCCGGCGCCCCGGCGGCGCCGGCCTCTCGAAAGCGGAGGGAACGTCTATGCGGTGGCGTCGACCGGCTTGAACCCGGCGAGAATCCGATCGACGCGCTTGAGGACGTCGGTCAGGTACGCCCGGTCGCCGCCCGAGATCTCGGTCGTGACCCACTCGGCGTTCGGCGCCGCCTCGGCAATCGCCTTCTGCACCTCCGGCCAGTCGATGTCGCCTTCGCCGAGGTTGACCCAGTCGAACCGGCCCTGACGCCGATCGAGCTTGAAGTCCTTGAAGTGCAGGCGGACGATGCGCCGGCCGAGCGTCCGGATCCAGTCCTGCGGATAGGCGTAGAAGACGATGTTGCCGACGTCGAAGTACGCCTTCACCCACGGCGACTTGAACTCGTCGACGTAGCGGTTGAACTCGAGCGGGCTCAGGAGGAACTTGTTCCAGACCTCCTCGATCCCGACCTGCACCTTCAACCCTTCCGCCACCGGAACGATCTGCTCGCTGATGACGCGCTGCGACCGCTCCCACGCGTCGGCGTACGACGTCTGCGGGTCGACGACCGCGGGCACGAGGAGCACGACGCCGGCCTTCCAGGCCGCGGCGTTCGTGAGCGACGTCTTCATGCCGGCCACGCTCTTCTTCACGACGTCGGGGTCGGCGCTGGACAGCGGGAACTGCCAGTGCGCGCTGTTCATCACCGAGTGGATCGCGAGGCCCGTGTCGGACGAGGCCTTGGCGATGGCCTCCACGTCGGCCTGGTTCTCGACCGTCTGCATCTCGATGCCGTCGAACCCGACGGCCTTCGCGAGCGCGAACCGGTCGTGCCAGCTGAGCTCGCGCGGCAGCATCGAGATGAGGACGGCACGCTTGATGCGGGCGGCCGGCTGAGGGGGCGCAACCTCGCCGCGGTCCATGGCGCGCAGCGTGTCGGTCCACGCGGCGAGCGGCACGGCGGCGGCGGCGGTCTTGAGCAGTGTGCGGCGAGTGACTGAGGACATGGGCCGATTCTACCCCGTCCTTCGCGGCCTCCGGGACCGGTCGAGCCCCGAATCGGCCGCCTCGGGCGCGCCGGGGACCCGCCGGGCGCGCCTTGCTTGACGGCGGCGGCGGCGGACCGCTATCCTGCGGGGACACTTCGCGCATCCACGTATGTGGATATGTGGACGCGCCGAGCAGAGCGAGCCCCGATGTCCCGCCGACCCACCTGCGCCTGTTGCCGCTGCATGTGCCGCCCGCACGGGTGGGTCGAGGCAGGGACGCCGATCTGACGTCCGGAGGCGCGGCCGCGCAGGAGCGCGCCTCCGGAAACGGCGGTCACCCAACCCGGCCCACCTGACGGTGGCCCGGGTTTTTTTGTGCGTCACGACACGCCGTGCGGCGTGCCGGAAAGGAGTCTCCCGTGTCCCTCCACCCCGATACACTGGCCGTTCATGCCGGACAGGTGCCGGATCCCGCGACGAACTCGCGGGCGGTGCCCATCTACGCCACCACCAGCTTCGTCTTCAACGACACGTCGCACGCGGCGGACCTGTTCGGCCTGCGGGTGTTCGGCAACATCTACACCCGCATCATGAACCCCACGACGGATGTCTTCGAGAAGCGGGTGGCCGAGCTCGAGGGCGGGGTCGCCGCGCTCGGCGTGGCGAGCGGCCAGTCGGCCGAGCTGCTGACGATCCTCAACCTGGTGCGCGCCGGCGACAACTTCGTCACGTCGCAGACGCTCTACGGCGGGACGTACAACCTGTTCAATCACAGCCTGCCCAAGTGGGGGATCACCGGGCGGTTCGTGGACGTCCACGACCACGACGCCGTGCGCCGGTCGATCGACGACCGGACGCGGCTGCTCTTCGTCGAGACCATCGGCAACCCGCAGCTGGACGTGCCGGACTTCGAGGCGCTCGCCGCGATCGCCCACGAGGCCGGCCTGCCGCTCGTCGTCGACAACACGTTCGGCGGCATCACGCTCTGCAACCCGATCAAGCACGGCGCCGACATCGTCATCCATTCGGCCACGAAGTTCATCAACGGCCACGGCACCGCGATCGGCGGCGTGATCGTCGACAGCGGCAAGTTCGACTGGACCAGCCCGAAGGCGCGCGAGCGGTTCCCGGAGTTCACCTCGCCCGACCCGTCGTATCACGGACTGGTCTACACCGACGCGTTCGGTCCGGCGGCCTTCATCATCAAGGCGCGCGTGCAGCTGCTCCGTGACCTCGGCCCGGCGCTGTCCCCGTTCAACTCGTTCCTGTTCCTCCAGGGGCTCGAGACGCTGCCGCTCCGCATGCAGCGGATTTCCGAGAACGGGCTGGAGGTCGCCCGGTGGCTCGCGCGCGACCCGCGCGTGGAGTGGGTGGTCTACCCGGGCCTCGAGTCGCACCCGCAGTACCGGAACGCGCAGAAGTACCTGACGGGCGGCTTCGGCGGCATCCTGACGTTCGGCGTCAAGGGCGGAGCGGAGGCCGCGAAGGCGCTGATCGACCGGATCAAGCTGTTCTCGCTGCTGGCGAACGTCGGCGACGCGAAGTCGCTCGTCATTCACCCGGCGTCGACGACGCACGAGCAGCTGAGCGAGGCGGATCAGCGGGCCGCCGGGGTGAGCCCCGAGATGGTGCGGCTGTCGCTCGGTCTCGAGCACGTCGGCGATCTGATCGCGGACCTCGATCAGGCGCTCGGCGGCAAGCCCGTCGAAGGGCGGCCCGAGCCGGCCGCGGCCGGGTCGCGGTAGCGTGGTGATGGCGACCAGGACCTCGAACGGCGCGCCGGCCGCGATCAGCAGTACCGCCGGCACGTTCGTCGTCGGCCCGATCGAGACCGATGCCGGCGAGCGCGTGGACGGGCTGCGCGTGCACTACCGCGTGTACGGGGATCCCGCCGCCGCGCGCGAGCCGGGCTGGGTCCTGGTGTTCCACGCGCTCACCGGCAGCGCGGAGATCGAGACCTGGTGGGCCGGCCTGGTCGGACCAGGCCGGCCGCTCGATCCGGCACGGCGGCCGATCGTCGCCGCGAACCTGCCGGGCAGCTGCTACGGGTCCACCGGGCCGCGCCAGTGGCTCGAAGCGGGCCGCGGCGCGTTCCCCGCGCTCACCACCCGCGATCTGGCTGTCGTCAACGACCGGCTGCTCACGCATCTCGGCGTCGACCGCGTGGCGCTCGCGACCGGCGGGTCGCTCGGCGGCATGGTCGCGCTGCAGTGGGGCGCGGTGACGTCGCGACCGGTCGATCGGCTCGTCGTGCTCGCCGCGCCGGCAGCCGCATCGGCCCAGGCCGTGGCATGGAACGCGGCGCAGCGGATGGCCATCGAGGCCGATCCGCGCTGGCGCGACGGCGCGTATGCGCCGGACGACGGGCCGGAGGGGGGGCTGGCCGCGGCGCGGGCGATCGCGATGATTACTTACCGGTCGCCGGCCGAGTTCGACGCGCGGTTCGGCCGCACGCTCAACGCGGGTGGCCGGGAGTTCGCCGTCGAAGGCTATCTGCGGCGGCACGGAGAGAAGCTGGTCGCGCGGTTCGACGCGGCCAGCTACTACCGGCTGACCGAGATCATGGACCGGCACGACGTCGGCCCGATCCCGCAGGCGGCCGCTGCCGTCGCCGAACGGGTCGGCTCTTTGGTTGGCGTGGGGATCGACACCGACATCCTCTACCCCGCCGCGGAAGTGCGCACGTGGGTCGACCAGTTCCGCGCGCACGGCGCGAACGCGCAGTACCGCGAGATCATCTCCGTCTGCGGCCACGACGCATTCCTGATCGAGCTCGATCAGGTGGCCGCGGTGCTGGGCTGACGCCAGGCAACGGGAAACGGGAAACAGGAAGGGCGCGCACGCTCGACCTGATCCGCCCGCGCGACCGCCACAGGCGCGGGCGGCACCCGATCGCGCGCCCGCGAGCAAAGAGCAGCGAGCGGCGCGCGGACCCGATCCGACCTGATCCGACCTGATCCGACCTGATGCCATACACTCGATCCGTGGCATTTCGCGCAGTCATCTTCGATTTCGACGGGTTGATCATCGACAGCGAGTCGCCGCTCTTCGACATGTGGTGCGACATCTACCGCACGCACGGCGCGGAGCTGACGCTCGATCGCTGGAGTGCGGCCCTGGGCACGCAGCACGGGTTCGATCCGTATGCGGATCTCGCCTCGCGCGCCGGCGCGGTGCTCTCTCGCGACGAGTGGGCGCCACGGATTCGCGAGGAGCACTGGCGGCGTTGTGAGGGTCTGCCGCTGCTGCCGGGCGTTCACGAGCGGCTCTCGGAGGCGCGTGGGCTCGGGCTCTCGACGGCGGTGGCCTCCAGCAGCGGCGCCGCGTGGGTGCGTCCGTGGCTGGAGCGGCACGAGCTGCTTCCGCTGCTCGACGCCGTCTGCACGCGCGACGACGTCGCGGAGGTGAAGCCGGCGCCGGATCTGTTCCTGCTGGCGGCGGAGCGGATGGGCGTGCCGCCGTCGGAGTGTCTCGTGTTCGAGGACACGCCGAACGGGCTGCTGGCGGCGCGTCGGGCCGGCATGTGGGCCGTGGCCGTGCCGGGCCCGCTGACGCGGACGCTGACGCTCCCCGATCCGCACGTCGTACTGGGTTCGCTCGAGGAAC
>CAYUPN010000018.1:37102-56357 GCA_964446605.1 uncultured Bifidobacteriaceae bacterium
TTTTCCCTTCCCTCCCGTCCGCTTGCATCGCCCGCGCATTTCCCCTAGTCTGCTCCCACTGCCGTACGAGGAGGAGCATTCGTGATGACGCGTCTCGTGACCCTGGCGGGCGGACTGGCGCTCGCGGCCATGCTCGTGGCGACCGCCGGTGTGCGCGCCCAGCAGGAAGACCGCAGCAAGATCGAGGACTGGAAGCCCGAGGAGCTCCACAACATCCAGGTCCTGCCCAAGGACATCACGCCGGACCAGCTCATGGGTGTGATGCGGAGCTGGAACGAGGCGCTCAACGTCGACTGCGTGTTCTGCCATAAGGGCCAGGTCGGACAGCCCTGGTCGACGTACGACTTCATGGACGACAGCAAGGTGCGCCACGAAGTCGCCCGGCTGATGGTCAAGGCCACGACGTCGCTGAACCAGCAGTTCGCCGAGCTGGGGGATCCCGATCAGCCGACGAAGGTCACGTGCGCGACCTGTCATCGACGCAACCGGCATCCCGAGATCGACCTGCCTGCAGCCGACGCCGCGAAGTAGTTCCGCGTCGAGAGCGGAACGGACCGCATGCGCCGGTCCGTTCCGCCAAGCGTCTCATCCACAGGAAGTTCCGGCCCCCCGCTCCCCAGCCGGGGCAGCTTGACGCGCCTGCGTACTCCCCCTAAACTAGGACGAATACGGTCGTATATAGGGCCCACCCATGCTGCGACTCTCCAAGAAGGCGGACTACGCCCTGATCTCGCTCGCCTACGTGGCGGCGTCCGGCGACAAGCCCGCCAGCGCGCGGGAGATCGCGGAACGCCACGACATCCCGCTCGAGCTGCTCGCCAAGGTGCTGCAGCGGCTGGTACAGCGGGGCGTGCTGCGGTCGCAGCAGGGCATCCACGGCGGCTACCTGCTGGCCCGTCCCGCGGAGACGATGACGGTGGCCGAGGTCGTCGAAGCGATCGACGGGCCGGTGGTGCTCACGGTCTGCGGCTCCGAGGAAGAGCGCTGCGAGCAGTTCGCGAAGTGCAACATCCGCGACCCGCTGCACCGGATCCGCGAGCGGATCCTGAGCGCGCTGTCCGGGTGCACGATCGCCGAGCTCGGCGCGGCCCGGCCGGACGAGCCCGAGCCGGTGCCCTTCTCGACGGGCGGTCTTGCGATTGCGGGACGCGCCCGGCGGCCGTGACGGAACACAAACCATGGTGCAGATCACCGACAAGGCCGCGCGCCAGATTCTGAAGATGCTGGACAAGCACAGCCTGCCCGGCGGGGGACTCCGCGTGGGGCTGCGGGCCGGGGGCTGTTCCGGCTACGAGTACACGTTTGCCTGGGAAGCCGGACCGAAGGCGGACGACAAGGTCTTCGACGGGCCCGACGGCGCCCGGGTCTTCGTCGATCCGCGGAGCCTGCGCCTGATCGACGGCACGGTACTGGACTACGACACGAACCTGATCAGCAAGGGGTTCGTTTTCAGCAACCCGCACGCGAAGAGCACGTGCGGCTGCGGCATCAGCTTCAGCGTGTGAGCCGGGACGGCCGCACGGCTGTCACCGGACGGACGAGGATCATGAGCACATCCACCGAGACCATCGAACAGCTTGCGACGCGCGAGTACAAGTACGGCTTCGTCACGGACATCGAGGCCGACACGCTCCCGCCGGGGCTGGACGAGGGCGTCATCCGGGAGATTTCGGCCCGCAAGCACGAGCCCGACTGGCTGCTCGACTTCCGGCTGAAGGCGTTCCGCGCCTGGCAGCAGATGACGGAGCCGACCTGGCACAACGTCAAGTACGAGCCGATCGACTACCAGGCGATCAGCTACTACTCGGCGCCGAAGCAGAAGCCGAAGCTGAACAGCCTCGACGAGGTCGACCCCGAGCTGCGCCGCACCTTCGAGAAGCTGGGCATCCCGCTCGAGGAGCAGAAGCTGCTGGCGGGCGTCGCCGTGGACGCGGTCTTCGACTCGGTGTCGGTGGCCACCACCTTCCGGGAGAAGCTCGCCGGGCTCGGCATCATCTTCTGTTCGTTCAGCGAGGCGGTGCGCGAGCACCCCGAGCTCGTCAAGCAGTACCTCGGCACGGTCGTCCCGTACACCGACAACTTCTTCGCGGCGCTGAACTCGGCGGTCTTCAGCGACGGCAGCTTCGCCTACATCCCGAAGGGGGTGCGCTGCCCGATGGAGCTGTCGACCTACTTCCGCATCAACGCCGCCAACACCGGCCAGTTCGAGCGGACGCTCATCGTCGCCGAGGAGGGCGCGTACGTCAGCTCTCTCGAGGGCTGCACGGCGCCCATGCGCGACGAGAACCAGCTGCACGCGGCGGTCGTCGAGCTCGTCGCGCTGGACGACGCGACGGTCAAGTACTCGACGGTCCAGAACTGGTATCCGGGCGACGAGAACGGCGTCGGCGGCATCTACAACTTCGTGACCAAGCGCGGCGCCTGCCGCGGGCGGCGCTCGAAGATCACGTGGACGCAGGTCGAGACCGGCTCGGCGATCACGTGGAAGTACCCCAGCTGCCTGCTCATCGGCGACGACTCGATCGGCGAGTTCTACTCGGTGGCGGTCACCAACAACCGCCAGCAGGCCGACACCGGCACGAAGATGATCCATCTCGGGAAGAACACCCGGAGCACGATCGTCAGCAAGGGCATCTCGGCCGGCTTCGGACAGAACACCTACCGCGGCGCGGTGAAGATCGGATCGAAGGCGGAGGGGGCGCGCAACTACTCGCAGTGCGACTCGCTGCTCATCGGCGACCGCTGCGGCGCGCACACGTTCCCCTACCTCGAGATCAAGAACGCGACCGCGCAGGTGGAGCACGAGGCCTCGACGAGCAAGATCGGCGAGGACCAGATCTTCTACTGCCGCCAGCGCGGGGTCTCCACCGAGGACGCGGTGAACATGATCGTCAGCGGCTTCTGCAAGGACGTCTTCCGCGAGCTGCCGATGGAGTTCGCCGTCGAGGCGCAGAAGCTCCTCAGCATCAGCCTCGAGGGGAGCGTCGGGTAGGACACAGAGGGCTCGGAGAGAGCGGTTGCCGCACGTGGGGTGCGGACACGAACGGACACATCAATGCTTGAGATCAAGGAACTGCGGGGCGGGGCCGAGGGCCGGGAAATCCTGAAGGGCGTGACCCTGACGGTGAACAAGGGCGAGGTCCACGCGATCATGGGCCCGAACGGATCGGGCAAGAGCACGCTCGCGCGCGTGCTGGCGGGCCATCCGGCCTACGAGGTCTCGGGCGGCCAGGCGCTGCTCGACGGGCGCGACCTGCTGGAGATGGAGCCCGAGGAGCGCGCCTGCGAGGGCGTCTTCATGGCGTTCCAGTACCCGGTCGAGATCCCCGGCGTCAACAACTCGTACTTCCTCAAGGCGGCGCTCAACGCGCAGCGGAAGTACCGCGGCGAGCCGGAGCTCGACGCGATGGAGTTCCTGGAGCTGGTCAACGACCGGCTTCGCGTGCTGCACATGGAGGACGACCTGCTGCGGCGCCCGGTGAACGAGGGATTCTCGGGCGGCGAGAAGAAGCGCAACGAGATCTTCCAGATGCTCGTGCTGCAGCCGCGGCTCGCGATTCTCGACGAGACCGACTCGGGCCTCGACATCGACGCCCTGCGGACGGTCGCCGAAGGGGTCAACGCCATGCGCAGCCCCGATCGGGCGATCGTCGTCGTCACGCACTACCAGCGCCTGCTCAACTACATCGTCCCCGACTACGTGCACGTCATCAGCGACGGACGCATCGTCCGGTCGGGAAGCAAGGAACTGGCACTCGAGCTCGAAGCGAAGGGCTACGGCTGGATTGAGGCCGGAGCCACGGCGTAAGAGGGGGGATCGATCGATGAGCTCGGTTGTCGAGCAGGGCAAGGCGGCGGGACAGGTCGAACACTATCTCGCACGGTTCGAGGAGGAGCGGGCCCGCCGGACGGCGGAGCCGGCCTGGCTGATCGCGCGGCGCGCCGAGGCGATCGCGCGCTTCGCGGCGCTCGGCTTCCCGACGACGCGGGACGAGGAGTACCGGTTCACCAACGTGGCGCCCATCGCCGGCACGCCGTTCGTGCCGGCAACGCCGGGGCTGCAGCCGCCGGCCGGGGGCCTGGTGGAACATCTCTACGACACGGGGACGGCCGCGCAGGTCGTCTTCGTGAACGGGCGCTATGTGCCGGAGCTCTCCGCCTCGGTGCCGACGAAGGGGCTGCAGGTCGGGACGCTCGGCGAGGCGCTGGCCTCCGGCGCCGACGACCTGGAGCCGTTCCTCGGACGGGTCGCCGCGTTCGACGAGTTCCCGTTCACGGCGCTGAACACCGCCTTCTTCGACGACGCCGTGGTCGTGCGCGTAGAGCAGCACGCCGTCATCGAGGCGCCGGTCAACGTGGTGTTCGTCTCGGTGGGCGGCGACCGGCCCGCGATCAGCTTCCCGCGGCTGCTCGTCATCGCCGGCGAGCACAGCCAGAGCACGTTCATCGAGTCGCACCTGGGCTTCGGTGAGCGGGCCGACTTCTCGTGCGCCGTCAGCGAGTTCGAGTGCGGGCCGAGCGCGATCGTCGACCACTACCGGGTGCAGCTCGAGCGGCCGCACGACTACCACTACTGCCGCCAGCAGGTCCGCGCGGCGCGCGCCGCGACGTTCATCTCGCACGCCTTCTCGCTCGGCGGCGCCATCGTCCGCAACGACCTCGGCGGCGAGCTGGCCGGCGAAGGGATCGACTGCACGCTCAACGGGCTGTATCTGGCCGACGGCGACACGCTGGTCGACAATCACACGACCATCGATCACGCGCAGCCGCACTGCGACAGCCACGAGGTCTACAAGGGCATCCTCGGCGGCCGCGCGCGCGGCGTGTTCAACGGCAAGATCATCGTCCGGCAGATCGCGCAGAAGACGGACGCCAAGCAGACGAACCAGGCGCTGCTGCTGTCCGACACCGCGCAGATGAACTCGAAGCCGCAGCTCGAGATCTTCGCCGACGACGTGAAGTGCACGCACGGGGCGACGGTGGGCCAGCTGGACGCCGATGCGCTGTTCTATCTCCGGGCGCGCGGCGTGAGCCGCGAGGATGCGCGCGCGCTGCTCATCCGCGGCTTCGCCGGCGACGTCGTCAACCGCGTGCGGTTCGCCCCGCTGCGCGAGCGCCTGGACGGCTGGCTGCTGGCGCAGATTCCGCGCGACGACGTGAAGTGACGGCGGAAGGAGCGAGATGACGAAGGCGGCCGACGCGACACCGGCAGCGACGTTCGACGTGGAGCGCGTGCGCGAGGAGTTCCCGATCCTGCGGGAGCCGGTGCACGGCCGCCGTCTCGTGTACCTGGACAACGCCAACACCACCCAGAAGCCCACGGCCGTCCTCGAGGCCCTCGACGACTACTACCGCCGGGGCAACGCCAACATCCACCGCGCCACGCATCTGCTGAGCGAGCGGGCGACGCGCGCGTACGAGGGGGCGCGCGCCGATCTGCAGCGCTTCGTCAACGCCGCGTCCACCCGCGAGATCGTCCTGACGCGCGGCTGCACCGACGCCATCAACCTCGTGGCGCACAGCTGGGGGCGGACGAATCTGCGGCCGGGCGACGAGGTGCTCGTCTCCTGGATGGAGCACCACTCCAACATCGTCCCGTGGCAGCTCGTCTGCGGGCAGACGGGTGCGACGCTGCGCGCGGTGCCGATTACCGACCGCGGCGAGCTGGATCTCGACGCCTTCGAGCGGATGCTGACCGACCGGACGCGGATGGTCGCGATCGGGCACATCAGCAACGCGCTCGGCACGGTGAACCCGATCGAATCGCTCGTGGCGAAGGCCCGGGCGGCCGGCGCCGCGACGCTCGTGGACGGCGCGCAGGCCGTGCCGCACCTGCCCGTGGACGTCCGCGCCATCGGCTGCGATTTCTACGCGTTCTCGAGCCACAAGATGTACGGGCCGACCGGAAGCGGCGTGCTCTACGGGCGCGAGGCGCTGCTCGACGCCATGCCCCCCTACCAGGGCGGCGGCGACATGATCGCGTCGGTCACGTTCGAGAAGACGGAGTACAACGCGCTCCCCTACAAGTTCGAGGCGGGTACGCCGAACATCGCCGGGGTCGTCGGCTTCGGCGCGGCGGCGCGATGGCTCGCCAAGTTCGACCGGCAGGCCGTCCAGGCGCACGAGGACGCGCTGCTCGAGTACGCGGAGGCCCGGCTGGCCGAGGTCGCCGGCGTGCGGCGGCTCGGCACGGCGGCCCACCGATCGGGGGTCCTGTCGTTCGTCCTCGACGGCGTGCATCCGCACGACGTCGGCACCATCCTGGACACCGAGGGCATCGCCGTGCGGACGGGCCAGCACTGCGCGCAGCCGGTGATGGATCGCTACGGCGTGCCGGCCACCGTCCGCGCGTCGATCGGCATCTACAACACGCGCGAGGACGTCGACGCCTTCGTGCGGGGCCTGCAGAAGGTCCGCGAGGTCTTCGGCTGATGACGGACCTTCGAGAGCTCTACCAGGAGATCATCCTCGACCACAACCGGCGGCCGAGGAACTTCGGCGCGCTGCCGGAGCCGACCCGCGCGACGACGGGACACAATCCGCTCTGCGGCGACCGGCTGACGCTGTATCTCGTCATCGACGGGGAGCGGATCGCCAACGTGTCGTTCGAGGGCTCGGGCTGCGCGATCTCGAAAGCGTCGGCCTCGCTGATGACGGAGGCCCTGAAGGGCAAGACCGTGGCCGAAGCCGAGGCGCTCTTCGAGCGCTTCCACGACCTCGTCACGGCCCCGCCGGACGCGCCGGTCGATGCCACGGGGCTCGGCAAGCTCGCCGTGTTCGCCGGCGTGCGCGAGTACCCCACGCGTGTGAAGTGCGCCAGCCTCGCCTGGCACACGATGAAGTCGGCGGTCGAGAAGTCCGACGAGGTCGTCTCGACCGAATAGCCGCCCGACAGGGGCGGCAGGAGCCGTGCCGGAGATGAAGCCGCTACCCGTCATCCAGCCGAACGAGGGAGAAACCACGAAGCCGGCCTCGGACACCCGGACCGAGAGCCTGGTGGGCGATCCCGCACAGGCCGCCGCACTGGAGCCGAAGGTCGTCGCCGCAATCAAGACGGTGTACGACCCGGAGATCCCGGTCAACATCTACGATCTCGGCCTCATCTACGACGTCATCGTCACCGCCGAGAGTGTGGTCGGCGTGCGCATGACGCTCACCGCGCCGAACTGCCCCGCCGCGCAGTGGCTCCCGGGACAGGTCGAACAGAAGGTCAAGGCCGTCGAAGGGGTTGCCGACGTCGTCGTCGACGTCGTCTTCGACCCGCCGTGGACGCGCGACATGATGTCCGACGCGGCGAAGCTGCAGCTCGGACTCTGGTAGCCCCTCCTTTGGCCTTGGGCTTGGGGCTTTGAGCCTTGGGCTTGCTCGAAGTCGTGGCAACAAGCTGCTTCAGCAGCGCCACCCACTGTCACGCTGCGCGGTGAGCAGCAGCGTGACAGCGATTGGCGCACGGAGCGAGCCAGTCGAGGGGATTGCCGCCGACGCCCAAAGCCTGAAGCCCAGCGCCCAAGGCCCAGCGAGGCCGAAGGCCCACAGGATCATGTAATCTCCCCCACATGATCCGAACCGTCCGTCCCCTCCTCTTCTTCCTGATCGCGCTCGTCGTCTTCTGGTCCGCCGGCCCGGACGCGCGCGAAGCTGCGGCCAGGCAGCGCCCCGATCCGAACCGGCACGTCGTCCTGATCAGCCTCGATGGATTCCCGGCCGCCGCGCTGGACGATCCGCGCGTGCCGGCGCCGACGCTGCAGCGTCTCGTGCGCGAAGGCGTGCGCGCCGCGGCGATGATCCCGGTGAACCCCGTCCTCACGTGGCCGAACCACACGACGATGGTGACGGGCGTGCTGCCGCAGACGCACCAGGTGATGTTCAACGGCCTCCTCGCCCCTGATCCCGTCAGCGGACGGCCGAGAGTCCACCCCTGGCGCGACAAGCGCGAGCTGGTGAAGGCCGTCACGGTCTACGACCAGGCGCACGCCGCCGGCCTGACCACCGCACAGGTGAACTGGGTGGCGATCTACGAGGCCCCGACCATCACGTGGGCCTTTCCCGAAGTGCCCGATCCGGCCGGCGCCGTCGAGCGTGAGCTCGTCGAGGCCGGACGGCTGACCCAGGACGAGGTCGCGCGCTTCAACCGCGGCTCCACGTCCGCCTACCGCGACATCGTCTGGACCGACGCGGCGATTCACATCCTGGAGCGCCACAAGCCGAACCTGCTGCTCTATCACCTGCTGGCGCTCGACAGCGCGCACCACGTGTACGGCCCGGGCACGCTCGCGGGGACGACGACGATCGCGTTCGTGGACGCACAGGTCGCGCGCCTCCTCGCCGCGATCGAGCGGGCGGGGCTGCGGGACCGGACGACGGTCCTCGTCGTGTCGGATCACGGGTTCCGCACGGCGAAGAAGACGATCTATCCCAACGCGCTTCTGCGCAGCGCCGGCCTGATCACCGGCGAAGGCGACACCCTGCGCGCCGAGGCCTGGTCGCTGTCGTGGGGCGGTTCGGCGGGCATCTTCGTGCGCGACGCCGCCCGCCGCGCCGAGCTGGTGCCGACGATCGCGGCGATGCTGAAGGACGTCGAGGGAGTCACCCGCGTCGTCTCCGGCGCCGACGTGCGCGCGCTCGGCATACCCGACGCCGGGTCCAGCGACCAGGCGCCCGATATCTTCGTTGCCGCGGCGGACGGGTACGAGTTCGGCGGGCGCGACAGCGGCGAGGCCGTCGGTCCCGTCGAGCCGAACCACCTCGGTCATCACGGTGTCCTCAACGACGACCCGTCCATGCGCGCGCTGTTCGTCGCCTGGGGGAAGGACGTCGCGGCCGGGCGGGCGATCGGCGACGTGCGGACGCAGGACGTCGCGCCGACCATCGCCGAGTGGCTGGGCGTGACCCTGCCGGATGCTGAGGGCCGTTCGCTCGCCGGGCAGCTCGCGCCATGACGGGCGGCGGGAGCCAGATCGTACGCCTGCCGTTCGAGGAGATCGCGGATCACCTGACACGGGTTCTGCTCCGCGCGGGGTTCACGGACGAGCGGGCGCGCCGCTGCGCCGCGATCTTCACCGAGACGCACCTCGACGGCGTCACGTCGCACGGCCTGAACCGGTTCGCACGCTTCGTCGGCCAGATCCGCTCCGGCGTCGTCGACGTCCACGCCGAGCCGGTGTGTGTCGCGGCTCTCGGCGCCTGGGAGCAGTGGGACGGGCGGCTCGGTCCCGGCGTGCTCAATGCCGGGATCGCGACCGATCGTGCGATCGAGCTGGCCCGGCAGCACGGCCTCGGCCTCGTCGCGCTGCGCAACACGAACCACTGGATGCGCGGCGGCACGTACGGCTGGCAGGCGGTCCGTGAGGGCTTCGGGTTCATCGGCTGGACGAACACCACGCCGAACATGCCCCCGTTTGGCACGGTGACCGCGAAGCTCGGGAACAACCCGCTCATCGTCGCGGTGCCTGACGAGCGGACCCCGGTCGTGCTGGACATCGCGATGTCCCAGTTCTCGTACGGGCGCATGGAAGTGCTGCGCCTGCGCGGCGGACGGTTGCCCGTGCCGGGCGGCTACGATCGGGAAGGACGGCTGACGGACGACCCGGCGGCCATTCTCGACGCGCAGCGACCGCTGCCGATCGGGTACTGGAAGGGGGCGGGACTGGCGCTGCTGCTGGACCTGCTCGCTGCGGTGCTCGCGGGCGGCATGACGACGCACGAGATCGGGCGGGAGCGGGACGAGCTGGGGCTGTCGCAGGTGTTCCTCGCGATCGACGTCGCGCGTCCTGCCGGACCGGACGCGGTCTCCCGCGTCGTGCGCGCGGTGATCGACGATCTGCACACGGCCGAACCGGCTGCGGACGGCGCACCGGCGCGCTATCCGGGTGAGCAGATGCTGCGCACGCGCGAGGCGAATCGCCGCGACGGCATTCCGGTCGACGAGGCCGTCTGGCGGGAGATCCTCGCGCTCTAGACCGCGCGCTCCGGTCCGCAGGGAGGGTTCGATGTCATCACGGGTCCTGCAGCTCGCCATCGCGCTCCTCATCGTCGCGCCGCCACTGGCGGCGCAGACGATCGATCTCTCCCGGGTGCGCATCATCGATCTGACGCACCCGATGGACGAGCACACGCTGTACTGGCCGACGTCTCCCTCGGCGTTCGAGCTGAAGGAGCTGTCGCACGGCATGACCGAGGGTGGGTATTTCTACGCCTCGTATGCGTTCTGCACGCCCGAGCACGGCGGCACGCATCTGGATGCGCCGCTGCACTTCGCCGAGGGTGGACGGCCGGCTGGCGAGATCCCCGTCTCGCAACTCGTCGGACCGGCCGTCGTGATCGACATCACGCGCCAGTCAGCCGCCAATCCGGTGTACCAACTGGCTGTCGAGGACGTGCAGGCGTACGAACGGGAGCACGGCCGCATTCCCGAAGGGGCCATCGTCCTGGCCCGCACGGGATGGAGCCGGTTCTGGCCCGACCGGAAGGCGTATTTCGGCGACGACACGCCTGGCGACGCGTCGAAGCTGCGCTTCCCGGGGTTCAGCGCGGACGCGACGAAGCTGCTGGTCGAGCGCAAGGCCGGCGCGCTCGGGATCGACACGGCGTCGCTGGACTACGGGCCGTCGACCGACTTCATGGCGCACCGCATCGGGGCAGCGGCCGGCGTGCCGAATCTCGAGAACCTGACGAACCTCGATCAGCTGCCGCCGCGCGGCGCCGTCGTCGTCGCGCTGCCGGTGAAGATCGCGCACGGGTCGGGCGGCCCGGTCCGGGTCATTGCACTGGTCCCCTGACCCGGACGAGTGTCTGCAAACGGTACGGGTGTCTGACACCCGTACCGGATTCGCATGCTCACGGCCATCCTGAGCCCCGCGGCCGGTAGCGGGCGGCCCGAACGGCTCGAGGCGTCGATCCGGCGTGCTCTCGGGCAGATCGAAGCGACCTTCCGCTATCCCCGCTCGCTCGCCGCGCTCGATGCCGCGGTCGACGAGGCCGTCGCATCCGGCGCGACACACCTCGCGGTGGGCGGCGGCGACGGCACGATCAACCGTGCGGTGAACCGGCTGCGCGACGCGCAGATCGTGTTCGCGCCGCTGCCGCTGGGCAGCGGCAACGACTTCTGCCGGGGCCTGGGGCTCGAACGGCTCGACACGGCCCTCGCCGCGCTGCGCGGCGGCCGGACCCGCACCATCGATCTCGTCGAGGTGAACGGAATCCGCGTCTGCACCGTGGCCGGTCTCGGCGTGGCGGCTCGGGCCGGCGTGCAGGTGGGCCGGCTCGGACGTCCCGGCGCGCTGCTGCGGCCGGCGATTCGGCGGCTCGGCGCCGCGGCGTATCTCGCCACGGCCGGCGCCCACATTCTCCTGGAGCCGCGCCTGGCGAGCGACGCGTCAGTGCGGTGGCGCACCGCGGACGGTGAATGGCAGCAGGCGGCCGACAGGTACGTCGCCGTGTTCCTCTCCGTCCGGCGAACGCTTGGCGCCGGGCTGCGGCTGCCCATCGAGCACACGGGCGAAGACGGCCTGTTCGCGATGGTGCTGGTCGAGAACGCGGCGCGCCTGCAGCTGGCTCGTCAGCTGCCGCGGCTGCGGTCGGACCGCCCGGTTGCACCCGGCATCCTGCGCGTCGAGCGTGCCACCGAGGCCATCGTCGACTGGCGGGATGGAACGCCGCTGCTCGTCGACGGCGAGCACTATGGCGACGTCACGCGTGTGCTGGCGAGGGCCCTGCCGGCGGCGCTGCGCGTGCCGGAGCGCGGTGATAGGCTGTAGGGACCGCACGTCATTGTCTGACACGCTTCCGGAGGACAGATGAAGCCTGCCACTGTATTCCTCGGCGAGATGACCAACCCCGAGGTCGAAGAGTTCGTCAAGACCAACCGCATGGTGATCGTCCCGGTCGGCGCGGTCGAGCAGCACGGCCCGCACGGACCGCTGCTCACCGACGTTCTGATCCCGCAGGAGGTCGCACGCCGCGCCGCGCCGAAGCTGGCCGCCTGCGTGGCGCCGCCGATCTCATACGCGCTCTCCTATCCCCACAAGGGGTTCACGGGCGTCGTCTACCTCCGCATGGAGACGTTCATGGCGCTCGTGGAGGACGTCGCCGTCGGCCTGGCGAAGATGGGGTTCAAGCGGATCGTGTTCCTCAACGGGCACTACGACAACACGTACGCGCTGGCGTATGCGTGCGCGAGCGCGGCCGAGGAGCGGCTGCCGAAGGACGTCAAGGCGTTCCCGGTCAACTACTGGGACGGCATGCCGGCAGAGGTGATGCAGGAGTACACGAGCCTCGAGAAGGGCATGCACGCCAACGCGGCCGAGACGTCGGCGATTCTCCGCATCAACCCGGATCTGGTGGACATGGAGCGCGCCAACGCCGAGTTCCCGCCGTTCCCGGAGTTCAAGGTGAACCCGGCCGGCGTGCACACCGCGTTCTTCTTCAGCGCGCCGGGCTCGGTGTACTTCGCGACGAAGTCGGGCACGTGGGGCGACGCGCGCGGTGCGAACCCGGAGATGGGCGAACGCTATCTCGAGGCGAGCGTCGCGTCCACGATCGCCGTCCTCGAGAACATCGAGAAGACCTTCGAGGCGATGCCTCCACGGTAGCGTGTAGCTGGCGGCAGGCAGCGGGCGGCTGGCAGTCACTGCCTGCTGCCTACTGCCGGCTGCCGGCTGCCGGCTGCCTGCTGCCTGCTACAAACTTTCTATAGGCGCACTCTCCACACCCGGAATCGGCGGCTCGGCCGGCAGCGCCACCGGGCCCAGCGCATAGCTGGTTGGCCCGAGCCGCAGCGTCGAGGCCGTCATCTCGTCCATCGTCACCGTCTTGCCCGTGTAGGCCGACTCGCGCCCCATGATCGCGATGAGCGTCGAAATCGCGGTCTCCTTCGCCGTGTTGATGGGCTTCCCGGTGCGAATGGCGGTGACGAGGTCGGCGTGCTCCTGGACGAGCGCGTCGTTCTCGTCGCCGTCGTACTTCCAGACGGCCTTGCCGGCGAGATCGTAGATGGCCGCGTCGCTCAGGCTGGCCACGCCCTTCGTGCCGACGAGCGACTCGTCGCGCAGGTTCGAGCAGCCACGCACCTGACGGATCGTGCTGTGCCAGTGCACCCCGTCGTCGAAGGCATAGTCCACGCTGAAGAAGTCGTACTGGTCGCCCGTCTGCCGCCGGAGGCGTGCGCCCATGCCGACGGCCGTCGCCGGCGCCTTGCCCATCACCCAGAGGATCTGGTCCAGGTGGTGGATGTGCATCTCGACGATGTGGTCGCCGGAGAGCCAGTTCCAGTTCACCCAGTCGCGCAGCATCCACTCCATGTCGGACCAGCCGTCCTGACGCAGGCGGTACCAGAGGGCGCCCTGGTTGCGGAACGTGCGCACGGCGAGCACGTCGCCGATCGCCCCGTCGACGATGCGGTTGCGGGTCTCGATGCGCGAGCGCATGCGCCGGATCTGCGTGCCGGTCATCACCGACAGGCCCTTCGACGCGGCCTGCTCCGCCGTCGCGAGCACCGACCGCACGCCGACCGGGTCGACGGCCACGGGCTTCTCGAGAAACGAGTGCTTGCCGGCGGCGATCGCCGCAGCGAAGTGTGCGGGCCGGAAGTGCGGCGGCGTGCAGTGGAGGACGACGTCTACGTCGGTGTCGATGAGCTTCTGATGGGCGTCGAAGCCGGTGAAGACGCGGTTGTCGGGCACATCGATGCCCTTGAGCTTCTTCAACTGAGCGCGCGCCGCCTCCAGCCGGTCGGGGAAGACGTCGGCCAGCGCCGCGATCTCGAGCCCCGGGCCGGCATCGAGGAAATTGATCATCGCGCCGCGTCCGCGTCCGCCGCAGCCGATGAGCCCTGCCTTCAGCGGCCGCCCCGCCGGCGCCTGCGGCGCGCCCAGCGTCTCGATCGCGGGCGTTTGCGCGCCCGACGCACGCGTCGCGGCCAGCAGCGTCGCCGACGCGGCGGCGACGGATCCGAGGAAATCGCGACGGTTCACTGTGCGGTCCATGTGCGGCAGCCTCCGGGGGTTGCCGGGATTGTGCCGGATGAAGGCTTGGAGGTCAAACCGTCTCAGGTCTGATCAGGTCTGATCAGGTCGGTCGCGGCTGCGCCGCTCCCGACGCCGCGGCCTATCTTCCCACCCTCTCCATCGCAATCCCCGCCGCGACGACGACGTTGAGCGAATCGGCCGCCGGATCGATCGGAATCCGCACGCGCGCGTCGGATGCGGCAAGGGCCTCGTCGCTGAGCCCGCTGCCTTCACTCCCGGCGAGCAGCGCCAGCCGCTCTGGCGCGCCCGCCGCACAGGCATCGGCGATGGGAGTCGCATCGGCGGCGGGAGTGAGCGCCCAGACCGCGACGCCCGCACGCCGCAGGTCGTGGAGGACGCCGGGCCACGGCTTCGCCTCGGCAAACGGGATCGACAGTGCGGCGCCGCACGAGACGCGAATCGCCTTGCGATACAGCGGGTCGCCGGTGCCCGGCCCGATCAGCACGCCCTCGACGCCGAACGCGAGCGCGGTGCGGAACAGGCCGCCGACGTTGTCCGGATTGCCGACGCCTTCGAGCACCAGCAGCCGGCGTGCGGCGCGCGCGATCTCGTCGACGGAGGGCATCGGAGGCCGCTCGGCGAGCGCGAGGCAGCCGCGATGCAGATTGAAACCGGTCAGCGGCCGCATCCAGTCCTGCGGGACCACGTAGATCGGCAGCTGTTCCACCCACGACTCGAGCGCGTCGCCGAGCGCGGCCCGCGCCGCGTCGGTGACGAGCACCGCGCGCGGCCGGCAGCGCGTGCCCGCGAGCAGGCGCCGGACGACGAGCCGTCCCTCGACGAGGCAGAGCCCCTCACGCGCGGCGAGCGTGGCGTCCGACACGTCGCGGAAGAGGGCGAGCCGCTCGTCCTCCCAGGACGTAGGGTGGATCAGCATCAGCGGTCGTCTTGTTGGTCGTGACGCATACCGGCCGGCATCGCGAAGCGTGACAGCGAAGTTGCCACCGAGAGCAGCCAGTTGTCCCAAGCAACCCGGAGCCCAAGGCCCACAGCCAAGGGCCTAGAGCCCAAGAGCGAGGGCACCAATCAGGTCTCCCAGCTCACTAACGGACACGGGGCGCAGCCGAGCGACGAGGCCGGCCGCGTGCGCCGCGCGGCCGAGGACCTCTTCCGACGACAGCCCAGCCGCCCGCAGCTCGCGGATGCCGGTATCGCCTCGCGACTTGCTCAACTTCGCGCCGTCATCGCCGAGCAGGAGCGGATGGTGCGCGAAGCGCGGCGGCGCCTCGCGGCCCAGCAAACGGGCGAGCCGGATCTGCCGTCCGGTGGAGGCCAGCAGGTCGCGGCCGCGGATGACGTGCGTGATGCCGTCGGACGTGTCGTCGACGGTCACCGCGAACTGATACGTCCACTGCCCGACCCGGTCGCGCACGAGCAGGTCGCCGCACGACTGCGACGGATCCTGCGCCTCCGCTCCGAGCAGCAGGTCGTCGAAGCGCTCGACGCCCGGATCCATCCGGACGCGCACGCCGCGATCCGGGCCGGGACCGAGGCCGCGCGTGCGGCAGTGGCCGTCGTACCGCAACTCGCCGCCCGGCGTGCCGCTCTCGCGCTGGATGCGCGCCCGCGAGCAGTCGCACCAGTAGGCGAGCCCCTGAGCGTCCAGCCGCTGCAGCGCGTCCTCGTAGCGGCCCGGCCGGGCGCTCTGGCGCGCAACGGCCGGGTCCCGTGTCACGTCCTCCGGCGGCGGCAGATCGGCCGCGAGCTCGAGCCACGCGAGGTCATCGAGGATGCTCCGCTCGAACTCCGGCCGCGAGCGCTCCCGGTCGTGATCCTCGATCCGCAGGAGCACGCGCCCGCCGGACGCGCGCGCCGCGCCCCAGCAGTAAATCGCATTGACGAGATGGCCGAGGTGCAGGTGTCCGGTCGGGGACGGCGCGAAGCGCGTCAGGAACGTCGGCCCGCTCACGCGCGCGCCGGCGCCGCCAGCGTGCGGTAGTCGGCGGCAATCGGATAGCGGCGTCCCACGCCGAACGCCTTCGAGGTGATGCGCAGCCCCGGCGCAGCCTGCCGCCGCTTGTACTCGTTGCGGTCGATCTTCGAGACGAGGTCCTCCACGACGGCGCGCTCCAGCCCCTGCGCGACGAGCGCGTCGACGTCGAGCCCGCGCTCGACGTAGCCCTCGACCACGCGGTCGACGATCGCGTACGGCGGCAGGGTGTCCTGGTCGGTCTGGTTGGGCCGCAACTCGGCGCTGGGCGGCTTGGTCAGCGTCGAGGGAGGAATGATCGCGCGCTCGCGGTTCACGTAGCGCGCCAGATCGTAGACCAGCGTCTTCGGCACGTCGTTGATGACCGCCAGCCCGCCGGCCATGTCGCCGTAGAGCGTGCAGTAGCCGACCGCCAGCTCCGATTTGTTGCCCGTCGACAGCAGCATCGCGCCGTACCGGTTGGAGTGGGCCATCAGGACGGCGCCGCGGATGCGCGCCTGGATGTTCTCCTCGGTCGTGCCGGTGTCCCCCTCGAGCATCGGCGCGAGCCCGTCGAGGAACGCCTGGAAGATGCCGTCGATCGGCAGCACCTGGTACCGGATGCCGAGCGTACGGGCCAGTGCCTCGGCATCCTCCAGCGAGTGCGCCGACGAGAACCGGGTCGGCATGGCGATGCCGGTCACGTGCTCCGGCCCCAGCGCCTCGGCGGCCAGCACGGCGCAGAGCGCCGAGTCGATGCCCCCCGACAACCCGAGCACGACGGACTGGAACCCGCACTTGTGGACGTAGTCGCGCAGCCCGAGGCGCAACGCGTGCCACGCCTCTTCGCAGCCGGCCGCGCTGACAGGCGCGATCGGCCGCTCCCCGTGTGCCGCCTCTCCCGCGACCGGCACGTCGACCACGAGGAAGTCCTCGCGGAAGTCGGCCGCGCGCAGCAGGAGCTCCCCTTGCCCGTCGAAACCGAGCGAGTGGCCGTCGAAGATCAGCTCGTCGTTGCCGCCGACCTGGTTGACGTACAGGAACGGCACGCCATGACGCCGCGCGTGCTGGCGGATCATGTCGCGCCGCACGGCCGCCTTGCCCATCTCGAACGGGCTCGACGAGATGTTGACCAGCAGGTCGACCCCCTGCGATGCCAGGTCGGCGACCGGATCGCGCGGGTAGAGCCGGCGGGGCCAGAACTCCGGGTCGTTCCAGGCTTCTTCGCACACGGTCAACCCGAGACGCACGCCCTTGAACAGGATCGGCGCGATCGACGCCCCCGGCTCGAAGTACCGGTCCTCGTCGAACACGTCGTAGGTCGGCAGCAGCGTCTTGTGGTGACGCGCGACGACGCGGCCGTCGTGGCAGAGCACGGCGGTGTTGAACAGGCGCTTGCCCCCGGGGGACGGATTGCGCTCGACGCAGCCGACCAGGATGCCGAGGTCCAGCGTCGACAGCCTGGCGATGCGGTCGCGCTGCTCGAGGTTCGCGTCGACGAAGCGCTCGTGGGTGAGCAGATCGCGCGGCGGGTAGCCGGTCGTCGCCAGCTCCGAGAGCAGCAGGAGGTCGGCGCGCGCCTCCCGCGCCCGCCGGACGGCCGCTTCAATCAGGCGGAAGTTGCCCTCGAAGGCGCCCACGGTGTAGTTCACCTGCGCCAGCGCGATGCGCATATGTGCCAATTGTAGCTGGCAGCGGGCGGCTGGCAGCGGGCAGTTCTGCCGTGCCTGGCACCCTGTTAGGCTATCGCCCGATGAGACGCCGCGACTTCCTCCACCTGACGACGACTCCCCTCCTGTTGCCGACCCGCGCGTTCCAGGAGGCGCGCCTCCCGGCCATGCCCGGGGGCGTGCAGGTGGGCGACGTCACGCCGACCCGCGCGATGCTCTGGAGCGTCACGGACCGGCCCGCCCGGATGGTGCTCGAGATCGCGCGCGACGAGCGGTTCCGCAACGTCCGGCGGATCGACGGGCCGGCCGCGCTCGAGGACAGCCACTTCACCGCGAAGCTCGATGTCGGCGGGCTCACGCCGGGCGAGCCGGTGTTCTACCGGGTCTGGTTCGAGGATCTAGGGTGGCCGGGCCGCCGGAGCGAGCCGGTCGAGGGACGCTTCCGCGCCGCCCCGGACCGCGCCCGGCCGCTGACGATCTGCTGGTCGGGCGACGTCTGCGGCCAGGGATGGGGCATCAACCCGGCATTCGGCGGGCTCCGCCTCTACGAGACGATGCGGGGGCATGCGCCGGATCTGTTCATCCACAGCGGCGATCAGATCTACGCCGACAACCCGCTCACCGAGGAGGTCACGCTCGCCGACGGCACGGTCTGGCGGAACGTGGTCACGCCGGGCAAGCGCAAGGTCGCCGAGACGCTCGACGAGTTCCGCGGCAACTACGCCTACAACCTGCTCGACGCGCACGCGCGCCGGTTCAACGCCGAGGTCCCGATGATCGTCCAGTGGGACGACCACGAGGTCCTGAACAACTGGTATCCGGATCGCGACCTCACCGGCAATCCCCACTACACGGAGAAGCGCATGCGGCTGCTCGCCGCCCGCGCGCGGCGCGCGATGTTCGAGTACCTCCCGCTCCGCCCGACGCCGGACGAGCCCGAACGCGTGTACCGCGCGTACGGGATGGGGCCGCTCGCCGAGGTGCTCGTGCTCGATCAGCGCAGCTACCGCGGGCCGAACGGGCCCAACCGGCAGGATCAGGCCGGACCGGAGACGCACAAGCTCGGCCCGGCCCAGCTCGCCTGGTTCAAGCAGCGCCTGCGCGAGAGCCGGGCGGTCTGGAAGATCATCGCCAGCGGCATCCCGCTCGGGCTGCTGATCGGCGACGGGCGGCGCGACGGCGTGCCGCAGTACGAAGGCTGGGCCAACGGGCCGGGAGGCCCGCTCGGCCGCGAGCTCGAACTGGCCGACCTGCTCGCGTTCATCCGGCGCGAGCGCATCCGCAACGTGGTCTGGATCACGGCTGACGTCCACTACGCCGCCGCGCACCGGTACGATCCGGCGGCGGCGGTCTTCCGGGACTTCGATCCGTTCTGGGAGTTCGTCGCCGGCCCGCTGCATGCCGGCACGTTCGGCCCCGGCACGGCCGACCCGACGTTCGGCTGCACGCAGGTGTTCAACAGCGTGCCGGCGGGCATGCCGCAGAACCGGCCCCCCAGCGATGGCCTGCAGTTCTTCGGCACGCTGCAGGTCGACCCGGCGACCCGTCGCCTCACGGCGGCGCTCTGGAACCTGGCGAACGAGCGGCTCTGGAGTGTCGAGCTGGATGCCGAGTAGCGGGTCGGATCAGGTCGGATCAGGTCGGATCAGGTC
>CAYUPN010000019.1:0-53040 GCA_964446605.1 uncultured Bifidobacteriaceae bacterium
TCCGAGCCGATGTCGGCGATCTTCGTGAAGATGCCGCCGGCGATGCGCAGCGCCGCGGCGCCGAGCGACTCGCCGATGGCGAAGCCGACGAAGCAGGCGCCGGCGTACTCGCGCGGCAGGAACAGCAGGATCACCAGCATCAGCAGCAGCTCGACGCTGATGAGCGCCATGCCGATGCTCATGCCCGCCTTCAGCGGGATGGCGTAGCAGGGGAACGGCTTGCCGCGCAGCGAGGCGAAGGCCGCCCGGCTGTTCGCGAACGTGTTGACGCGGATGCCGAACCAGGCGACGGCGTAGCTGCCGGCCATGCCGATCAGGCTGAACAGCAGGATGATCAGCACGCGCGGCAGCGGCATGCCGCGCTCGACCGCGCCGGTGATGGGGTCGACATGCACCGCCAGGCGTCCGAAGTAAATCGCGACGATGAGGCCGATGAAGACCCACAGGAGCATCAGGAAGCGCCCCTGCTGGAACAGATACGCCTTGCAGGTCTCGTAGATCAGCTCGGAGACCTCGCGCATCGACCGGTGCACCGGCAGCCGCTGCAGCTGCAGGTACGTCATGAGGCCGAACAGCAGACCGGCCGCCGAGACGATCAGCCCCAGCGAGAGCAGCGACTGCCCGGTCATGCCGGCGAACAGGATGTTCGGGTCGTCCAGATCGGGGAGGATCAGATTCGCTTCGCCACGGGGCACGTGCGGCGCCTCGGGCTGCGCGGCCGCGACCGCCGCTGGCGCGGCCAGCAGCAGCGCGAGGCACAGCATCGCCCGCACCCACGGTCCGGTCCAGGTCGCCGGACGGCCAGCGTTCCGCGTGCGTTCCAGTCTCACGTCCATTCGGTACGTCCTCAGGGCCGCCGGGCAGGGGGGCCGGCGGGCCTTGTGCAGCAGTTCACAAGGTCGCGATTATACCCATTCGCGATTCGGCCGCGCACCGCGTCATTCCTGGTGCGCGCCGCCCGTTCGGGCCGCTTCGGCGGGTCCCGCGGCCGCGACATGGGCCGGCAGCGACGTGCCGCCGGTCAGGAAAATGCCGATCGCGTCCTGCACCGCCAGGTCCGGAAATCGCAGCGCCTCGCGCGGGAAGATGGCCACGTCGCCGAGGTAGAGGTGATTGGTCGGCACGTAGACCGCCGCCATCAGCCGGGGCGGGCCATCCTCCGGTCCCGACACGGTGAACTCCCGGGTCAGGAACCCGAGCACGAGCCCCCGGCCGGGGCACTCGACGATCACGACCTGCTTGAATCCCGTCTCGTTGTCGGGCGAGAAGGCCGCGACGAGCTGGCGGACGGGCGCGTAGATGGTGCGGAAGACCGGCACCTGGAGCAGCAGCCGCTCCAGGCGCTGGAGCAGACGGCGGCCGAAGACGTTCGTGGCCAGGACGCCGACGAGCAGGACGAGCACGCCCGTCACGACCATCCCCAGCCCCGGCACCTGCCGCCCGAGCACGCGCGCGAAGAAGGGGCTCGTGATGCCGTCGACGATGCCGAACACCCACACGAGCGCCGCGACGCTGATGATCAGCGGGACGATGACGAAGAACCCGGTGACGAATCGCCGCCGGAGCCACTGCATCACGCGACGCCCTCAGAGGAACAGCCAGACGGCGGTGACCGCCGCGAGGACGACGCGGTATCCCGCGAAGACCCCGAGCGTGTGCGCCGCCAGATAGCGCAGGAAGAACCGGATCGTCAGATAGCCGACGACGGCCGAGGTGATCATGCCGGCCGCGAAGAGCTGCACGGTCAGCGCATCCATCGGCTCGTCCGCGAGCTTCAGCGTCTCGAGACCCGCGGCCGCCACCATCACCGGGACGCTGAGCAGGAACGAGAAGCGGGCGGCCGCCTCGCGGCGCAGCCCCAGCACGAGCCCCAGCGTGATCGTCGCGCCCGATCGCGAGACGCCCGGCACGAGCGCGCACGCCTGGGCGACGCCGATGGCCAGCGCCTCGCCGAACGACAGCGTCTCGCCGCCGCGGGTCTGCGGGCCGATCCGCTCGGCCAGCATCATGAGCAGCCCGCCGGCGCCGAGCGTGATCGCGATGACCGCCGGCGAGCGGACGGCGTCGATCGCGTCTCCCGCCAGCCCGCCGGCGACCACCGCGGGGATGGTCCCGATGGCGATGAGCCAGATGAGCCGCGCCGGCACGTCGTCGGCCGCCGGCATGCCCGCCCGGGGGACGGCCCGGAGCATGTCCAGGAGATCGCGGCGGAAGTAGGCCAGGATGGCCGCCAGCGTGCCGGCGTGGCACGCGACGTCGAACGGCAGCCCGAACCGCTCCGCGTCGAAGCCGAAGAACGCGCGCGCGAGGATCAGGTGCGCCGAGCTCGAGACCGGCAGGAACTCGGTCAGCCCCTGCACGACACCGAGCAGCACCGCCTGGAGCAGGACCACGCCCGGGCGGTTCCGCTACGAGACGCGCACGTTGCGTCCGCCCTTGCGCCGCCGCTCGGGCACCGCTTCCTCCACCGGCACGGCGGCGCGCCCGGCGGCCGTCTTGCGGCCGCTGAGCATGATCGCCAGCGCCGCGGCGATGAAGACGGTCGAATACGTGCCGCTCACGACGCCGACGAGCATCGCGAACGCGAACCCCTCGAGCACCTCGCCGCCGATCAGGTACAGCGCCAGCACGGAGAAGAACGTCGTCCCCGCGGTGATGACGGTCCGGCTCAGGGTCTGGTTGACGCTCCGGTTGACCACCGTGTCGAGCGGCTCGCGCCGCTGCAGGCGCGAGTTCTCCCGCACGCGGTCGAAGATGACGATGGTGTCGTTCACCGAGTAGCCGGTGATCGTGAGGATGGCCGCGACGACGTTCAGCGACAGCTCGTACCCGAAGAACGCCAGGAACGCCAGCACGATCAGGAGGTCGTGCAGCGTCGCGACGATGGCGCCGGCCGCGAAGCTGAAGCGGAACCGGACGCCGATGTAGACCATGATGCCGAGGATCGACAGCAGCGTCGCGTAGATGCCCTTGCGCTGCAGGTCGGCGCCGATCGTCGGCCCGACGAACTCGCGGCTCAGCACCTCGTACGGCGGCAGATCCGCCGCCTCGAGCGCGCCGTTGACCGCCAGCGCGGTCGCCTCCAGGTTGAAGCCTTCCTCGGACTGGCCCGTCTGCGGCAGCCGGATCAGGAACTCGTTCGAGTCCTCCGCGCCGTAGCTCTGGACGATCTTCTCGCCCGGCAGGTCGTCGATCGCGTCGCGGATCGCGTCCTCGTGCACCGGCTCGCTGAAGTCGACGATGATCAGCGTGCCGCCGGTGAAGTCGATGCCGAGCGGGAGGCCGCGCGTGACCACCACGCCGATGCCGGCCGCCATGACCACGAGCGAGAGCACGATGGCGTGCCAGCGCCAGCGGATGAAATCGTAGTTCGCGTTGGTGAACAGCATGGTGCGGCTCTCCGGCGGGCCTCAGATGCTCAGCCGCGCCGCCCGCCGCGACAGCATCATTTCGAACAGCGTGCGCGAGACGAACACGGACGTGAACACGTTGGTCAGCAGGCCGATGGTCAGCGTGGTCGCGAAGCCCCGGATCGGCCCGGTGCCGAACTGGAACAGGAACGCCGCCGCGATGAGCGACGCGACGTGCGTATCGAGAATGGTCAGGAACACCCGGTCGAAGCCGGCGGCGACCGCCGCCCTCGGCCCCTTGGCCGTGGCGAGCTCCTCCTTGATGCGCTCGAAGATGAGCACGTTGCTGTCGACGCCCATGCCGATCGTCAGGATGAACCCGGCGATGCCCGGCAGCGTCATCGTCGCGCCGAAGTACACCATCAGCGCGAGCAGCACCAGCAGGTTGATCGCCATCGCGACGATGGCGTTGATGCCCGCGAGCTTGTAATACAGGAGCATGAAGGCCGTCACCATCGCGAGCCCCAGGAGCGACGCGGTCACGCCCGCGCGGATCGAGTCGGCGCCGAGCGACGGGCCGACGCTCCGCTCCTCGAGATAGGTCAGCGAGGCCGGCAGCGCGCCGGAGCGCAGCTTCAGCGCCAGGTCGGCGGCCTCCTGCTGCGTGAAGTTGCCGGAGATGCGTCCTTCGTCGCTGATGCGTCCCTCGACGACCGGCGCGGACTCGACGCGCCCGTCGAGGACGATCGCGAGCTGGCGGCCGATGTTGGCGCTGGTGAAGGCGCCGAACCGGGACGCGCCGTCGGACTTCAGCGAGAACGACACGGCCGGCCGGTTGTTCTCGTCCAGCGCCGGCCGCGCGCTGCGCAGATCCCGGCCGCTCACGACCGGCGTGCGGCGCACCAGGTAGTACTGCACGGCGCCCGAGGTGTCCCCCCGCTGGAAGTCGGCCGCGCCGGGCAGGACCTCCATGTCGGGCGGCACGGTGCCGCCGGTCGCCTGCAGCAGCTGCTCGCGCGTCGACGCCGGGCCGCCCTCGACCAGCTTCAGCTCCAGCAGCGACGTCGAGCGGATGATCTCCTTGGCGCGCGCGACGTCGCTCACGCCCGGCAGCTGCACGATGATCTGCTCGGCGCCGCCGTGCCGCGCGACGATGGGCTCGGCCACGCCGAGCTCGTTGACCCGCCGCTCGATCGTGCGGATGGCCTGCTGAACCGTCTCCTGGCGGACCTGGTTGGCGATGTTCGGCTTCATCCGGAAGACGTAGGTGCCGCCGGCGCCGGACTCGCGGTTGAACGTCACTTCCGTCTCGGTCGCGGCGTTCCGGAGCGTCGCGTCGTGCTCGGGCGGCACGCCCGCAATCTCGAAGGCCACCGGATCCAGCGAGCGGGCGGTGACGCCCGACGCCCCGGCCTGCACGAGCTGCTCCCGGAGCCGGTTCATCGCCATCTCCGTCTCCAGCCGCAGCGCATCGTCGGTCTGGACGCGGAGGACGAGATGCACGCCGCCCTTCAGATCGAGCCCGAGCCGGACGGTCTTCGACGGCGGGTAGATGCCCCAGACGCAGACGGCGACCAGGCCGGCGATGATGAGGAGTCTCCAGCGGATGTTTCTGTTCATGGTCCTGCCGCGGTCCGACCCCGCCCGCCCGCGGCGGGCCTGCCGGCCCCGCTGTTAGGGCGTCCGTCCTTCCTGCGGTGCCACCGGGGGCTGGCCCTGATAGCCGACGACCGCCGAGCGGGCGAGCTCGACGCGAACCTTGTCGGCGATCTGGACCTGCAGTGTCTGCTCCCCGAGCCGGGTGATGCTGCCGTGCAGCCCGCCCGAGGTGATGATCTTGTCGCCGACCTTGAGGCCCTGCAGGAACTCCTCGACCTTCTTCTGCCGCCGGCGCATCGGGAGCAGGATGATGAAATAGAAGATGGCGAGAACGAGCGCGAAGGGGATGAGCTGCACCCACGGACTGGGTGCGCCGTCCGGCGGCGCGGCCACGGCCACCACAAGGCCGGTCGCAGACAGAAGGGTCATCATGGCTCGGGCGCGGAGCGGCCGTAGGCTCGATGAAAGGTCTGGCGGAACTCTTCGAACCGGCCGAAACCAATAGCCTCTCTGATCCCCTCCATGGTGTCAAGGTAGAACTGGATATTGTGGAGGGTGTTGAGCAGGCCCGCCGTCATCTCGCCGGCGATGAACAGGTGCCGCAGGTAGGCGCGCGACGCGGTCCGGCACGTATGGCAGCGGCAGGCCTCGTCGGGCGGCCGCTCGTCGTCGGCGTAGCGCGCGTTCTTGATGTTGATGCGGCCGGTCCGCGTGAACAGCTGGCCGTTGCGGGCGTTGCGGGTGGGCATGACGCAGTCGAACATGTCGATGCCCCGCGCGACGCACTCGACGAGATCGGCCGGCGTGCCCACCCCCATCAGGTATCGCGGACGATCGGCGGGCAGGCGCGCCGCCGTCCCGGCCACCACGTCGTACATGACGTCGATCGGCTCGCCGACGCTCAGGCCGCCGATGGCGTACGCGTCGAAGCCGACGGCCACCGTCCCGTCGGCCGACTCCGCGCGCAGGTCGTCGAATACGCCCCCCTGCACGATCCCGAACTGCAGCTGCCCCGGAGTCGCCAGCGGCACCGGCGGCAGCGGCGCGCCGTCGGGCCCCGGCGAGGCCTCCCCGGCCTGCAGCGCGAGGAACCGCGTGCGCGCGCGCCGCGCCCAGCGCAGCGTGAGCGCCACCGACGCGCGCACGGCGGACGGGTCCGCCGGGTACGAGAGGCACTCATCGAACATCATCGCGATGTCGGACCCGAGCGCCGCCTGGATGTCGACGACCGACTCCGGCGTCAGCAGGTGCGGACTGCCGTCGAGATGCGAGCGGAACTGCACGCCCGCCTCGCTGACGGTGCGGCGCCCTTCGAGGCTGAACACCTGGTAGCCGCCGCTGTCCGTGAGGATCGCCCCCTGCCAGCCGATGAACCGGTGCAGGCCGCCGAGCCGCGCGATGAGCGCCTCGCCGGGGCGCAGGTGCAGGTGATAGGTGTTGGCCAGGATGATGCGCGCGCCGGCCTCGCGGAGGTGCTGATGGGTGAGCGCCTTGACCGCGCCCTGCGTCCCCACCGGCATGAAGACCGGGGTCTCGACGGGACCGTGCGGGGTCAGGAGCACGCCGCGGCGGGCCGCGCCGTCGGTGGCGCGCAGACGGAAAACAGGTGCGGACATCGGGACGCGCCGGCCGATGCGGTGAGGCGACACGCCCGACGCCACACGCCGACCGTCCAATGTTAAGGTACTGACGCCGGAGGCGGCGGCGACGTGCGATGAGAAAACTGCGTGTGGGCGTGATCTACGGCGGGCGCTCGGGAGAACACGAGGTCTCGATCGCCTCGGCAGCGGCCGTCTTCAAGCATCTCGATCGCACCCGCTACGAGCCGGTGCCGATCCGCATCGCCCGGGACGGGCGGTGGACGCTGCCCGATCGGCCGCCGGCCGTCCTCACAGCCGCTGATGTGATCGAGCAGGCGCGGCAGCAGCCGGCGCTTCCGGCGCGTGCCGGGCGGGAGGCGCACTTCGTCAGCTACCCTGCCGACGAGACGCTCCTGACGATCGAGCGCTCCGGCGATCGCGGCGAGGAGCAGGCCCGCATCACCGGCCTCGGCCTCGACGTCGTCTTTCCGGTGCTCCACGGTCCGTACGGCGAGGACGGCACGGTGCAGGGGCTGCTCGAGCTCGCGGGCGTGCCCTACGTCGGCTCCGGCGTGCTGGCGTCGGCGGTCGGCATGGACAAGGCGTTCATGAAGATCGCGTTCGCCGCGCGCGGGCTGCCGATGGCGCCATACCAGGTCGTGCCGGCGCACGAGTGGCAGGCCGCCCCGGACGCCTGCGCGGCGGCGGTGGTCGAGGCGCTGGGCCCGGTGCTGTTCGTGAAGCCGGCCAACCTCGGATCGAGCGTCGGCATCTCGAAGGTGAAGACGCCGGCCGACCTGCCGGCGGCCGTCGCGCTCGCATTCCAGTTCGATCGCAAGGTCGTCATCGAGGCCGCGGTGCCGGACGCACGGGAGATCGAGGTCGGCGTGATCGGCAACGAAATCCCCGACGCCTCGGTCGCCGGCGAGATCGTGCCGGGCCGCGAGTTCTACGACTACGAGGCGAAGTACCTGGACGATCGCTCCGAGACGATCATCCCCGCGCCGCTCGACCAGGCGCAGCATGACGAGGTCCGCCGCCTGGCCGTCGAGGCGTTCCGCGCGATCGACGGCGCCGGCTTCGCCCGCGTGGACTTCCTGCTCTCGCGCTCGACCGGAGCGCTGGTCGTCAACGAGGTGAACACCATTCCCGGGTTCACCACCATCAGCATGTTCTCGAAGCTGTGGGAGGCGACGGGCGTGCCCTATCCGGCGCTGCTCGACCGGCTGATCGCGCTCGCGCTCGAACGGCATGCGGCGCGGCAGCAACTCCGGACGAGCGTGCTGTGAGGCGCGCGGCGGCCGGCTGGCGCCGCCTGGCGGCGCTGCTGCTCCTGAGCGCCGCCGCCACGACGACGGCCGGTCTGCCAGCCGGCGCCGCCCCGCAAGAGACCAGCCAGCTGACCGGCGTGCGCGCCCTGCGTCGCGCGTACGACGCGGCGCTGAACGCGTCGTTCGAGGAGGCGGCCGGGCGCCTCGACGAGGCGTGCGGTCCCGCCCCGCCTGAAGCCTGCCTCGTGCTCGACGCCACCCGCCTCTGGTGGCGCATCCTGCTCGACCCGTACGACACGTCACGCGACGCGGAGTTCCTCGCGCGCGTCGAGGAGGCAATCGCGGCGTGCGAGCGGTGGACCGAACGCGAGCCGGGACGCGCCGAAGCGTGGTTCTATCTCGGCGGCGCGTACGGCGCGCGGGTGTCGTGGCGGGTGCAGCGCGGCGAGCGGCTCGCCGCCGCGCGCGATGGCAAGCGGATCAAGGAGGCGCTCGAGGAAGCGTTGACGATCGCGCCCGGCATGGCGGACGCCCGCTTCGGCATCGGGCTCTACAAGTACTACGCCGACGTCGCGCCGGCCTTCGCGCGCTTCCTGCGCTTCCTGCTCCTGCTGCCCGGCGGCGACCGCACCGCAGGCCTCGCCGACATGGAGGCGGCGCGCGAGGACGGGCTGCTGGTGACCGGCGAGGCCGACTACCAGCTCCACTGGATCTATCTCTGGTACGAGGACGCGCCGGAGGCGGCGATGGCCTCGCTGGAGCGGCTGCACGCGCGGTATCCGCGCAACCCGCACTTCCTGCAGCGCATCGCCGAGGTGCGCCAGGAATACTTCCACGATCCCGCCGGCAGCCTGGCCGCCTGGCAGAAGCTGATCGATCGCGCGGCGCAGACGGGCGCGCCCGGAATCGCGCGGACACGCGGCGAACTGGGCGTGGCGGCGCAGCTCGATCGACTCTTCGAAACGGATCGTGCCGTGGAGGTGCTCGCGCGCGTGATCGCGCGCACGCCGGGCAAGCCGGCCGAGGCGCTGGGGCTCGCCCAGGTCCAGCTCGGCGAGGCGCTCGACCGGCTCGGGTACGCCGACCGGGCCCGCGCCGCCTTCCGCGCGGCGCTCGACGCGGTGCCCGGGGAATTCGATGCGCTCGAGAATCGCGCGCGCGATGGCCTGCGGCGCCGTCCGGATCAGCAGACCGGCCACGCGTACCGGATCGGCCTCGAGGGGTGGCGCCTCTTCGAGCGCGGCCGGGTCGCCGCCGCGATCGAGCGCTTGTCGCACGCGGTGGAGCTCGCGCCGGAGCTGGCGATGACACGCGCGCGGCTGGGACGCGCGCTGGCCGCGGCCGGCGACGCCGAGCGCGCGCTCGACGAGCTGAACGCCGTGATCGCCGCACGCGCCACCGCGCCGCCCGTTGCCATCACCGCGGCGTATCTGTGGAGCGGCGCCGTGTTCGAGGGACGCGGCGATCGCCATGCGGCCGCCGAACGCTATCGCGAAGCGACGCACGTGTTCGGCGGCGACTCGCGGCTCGCCGCCGAGGCGCGGCGCGCGCTCGCGCGCGTGAGCCGGTAGATTCCGCGAGACAAAAAAAGGGGGAGCATCGCTGCTCCCCCTTTTCTCTCGTGTTCCGTGGCGCGTGAAGCCTAGCGCTTCTTCGCTGCCTTCTTGGCGGTCTTCTTGGCTGCTTTCTTGGCCATCCTGATCCCCCCTTTCACGGTGTAGGGTGCGCGTCAGACCGCACCGCGTCGGGTCCCGATCGGCCATCCGGCCCGATCGCCCGGCGTGGTGTCTTCCGCTCCGGTACCGCCGCGTGCGTCGCAGCGCGCGTGCGGCGGCTGTCCCGATGACCTGCGGCGAGCGAAAGAAGAAGGGGGTGACCGGATGGCCACCCCCGCGCGGTCACGTATTTACCGCTTCTTCGCAGCCTTCTTCTTCGTGGCCGCCTTCTTCGCAGTCTTCTTCGCCATTCTTCCTCCTAGAGTGAAGATGACTCACTTTCGGCCCCCGATTCGAACCGTTACTACGGGTGGCCTGAGCGATTCACCCTCATACCAGATGTAGATTATGGATGAGAAAAATCGGATGTCAAGCACAAACTTTCTCTGAGTGTCAAGACTTGACACCCGAGTGGTCCGGCACCGTGGCCACCGGGGCGGCCCGCACCGCCGTGCCCGGACATCACGCCGCGCGTCCGCATCCGTGCGGGGCGCCGCGGCGCCGGCGCGCGCTCATCCACGCGCGCCGCCGACACGTTGTGTCGGTCAGTCGCGCGCAGAACTGTAATGTCGCGTGCGCCGCGTCACGGCGCCGTGGTGCCGTCCCACACACGGACGCCGCGGATCAGATCGCCGCGCGAGATCCGATCGACGACGTCCATGCCCGATACGACGTGGCCGACGACGGTGTAGCGGGCATCGAGATGCGGCTGCGGCGAATGCGTGATGAAGAACTGGCTGCCGCCGGTATCCGCCCAGTCGAGCGCCATCCCGACGGTGCCGCGCAGGTACGGCCGCTGGTTCAGCTCGTCGCGGATCGTGAAGCCCGGCCCGCCTTCGCCGTCGCCACGCGGATCGCCGTCCTGGATCACGAAGTTCGGGACCACGCGATGCACCGGCACGCCGCCGAAGTACCCCGAGCGCGCGAGATCGGTGAAGGTGCGGACGGTGAGCGGCGCGTCGAGCACCGCCAGCTCGATCTGGATCGTCCCCTTGTCGGTGTCGATGTACACGTGCGTCGACACCGACGGCGCGACGACCGACGGATCCTCGTAGACCGACCGGTCGAAGCGGGTGGGCGCCGGGCGGATGGCGTGGGCCGTCTCGCGCTGCGGGTCCAGCGTGCCGAGCAGCTCCGCCGCGCGCCGGCGCAGCGCCCAGTCCTTGTCCTCGAGCGCCGCCACGAGCGCCGGCTCCGCCGCCTCGCGGCCGAACGCCGTCAGCGCGGTCAGCGCGGCCGCGCGCGCGACATACGTCGAGTCGCGCTGCGCGAACGTGGCGGCCTCCCGGAGCGCCGCGACGGCGCCGTCGGGCTTCAGCCCGGCCAGGGCCGATGCCGCTGCCGCCCGGACGACGGGATCGTCGGCCCGGAGCTTCTCGAGCGCAATCGCCGCGGCGCGCGGCGTCTTCAGCGAGGCCAGCGCGCCGAGCACCGACGGCAGCACGCGCTGGTCCTCGTCCTCGATCATCGGCTCCAGCAGCGACGCCGCCGTCGCCGGGGGCAGATGCGCGAGCGCCCGCGCGCGCGCGGCGCGCACGGTCCAGTGCCGATCGGGCTCGAGCCCGGACAGCGCAATCAGGAATCCCTCGCGGTCGACCGTCGCCAGCGCGATGAGCGCCTCGGCGCGCACCGCCGGCGACGGGTCGCTCAGCAGCTCGTAGAGCGCGTCGCGGCTGTCGGCATCCGGCATCGCGCCGATCGCGACGACGATCTCGGCGCGCACGTCCGGCGAGAGGGACCGGTCGCGCAGCAGCTCCAGCAGCGTCGGATACGCCCGCGCATCGCCGATCGCGGCCAGCGCGCGCACGGCCTCGACACCGACGGCCGGCGACACGGGGGTCCGGGCCGCGAGCTGGCGCAGCCGCTCGAGCGACTCGGCATCCTTCAGCACGCCCAGTCCGCGCGTGGCGAACGCACGCGTGTACATGCCGTCGCCATCCGCCAGCGTGCGCAGCACGGGAATGGCGCGCGTGTCCTCGACCCGGCGGAACGCGTACGCCACGGGCCACCAGCGCGTCACCGGCGCACCGTCGGCGCCGAGCGTGAGCGCGGCGAGCGGCTCGTAGGCCTTCAGCCTGGCGAGCGCGTAGATCGCCAGGCGGACCGCCTCGGTCTCCGGCGCAAGCGGATAGCCCAGTTCGTCGGCGACCACCGTCGCCAGCGCGCCCGCGCGCACGTATGCGGCCGCCATCTCGCCGATGGCACCGGCGCTCGCCGCGTCCCCGATGAGGCCGAGCGCCTCGGCGGCCCGGCCTCGCACGATCGGCGACGGGTCGTCGAGCGCAGCGCGCAGCGCGGCAGCCGCGTCGCGGCTGCCGATGAGGCCGAGCGCGAAGGCGGCCATCTGCCGGACCTCCACCTCGGTATCGCCCGCGAGCGTCTTCGTCAGCGGCGCGACGCCGTCCGGCAGTCCGACGCGCCCGATCGCGAGCGCCGCACGGCGTCGCACGCGCGCTTCCGGGTCCTGCAGCAGCCGCACGAGATCGGGCGCGGCCGCCGGCGACGGCGACGCCTGCGCGCGCCCTCCGGCGGGCACGGGCTGCGGCGTGGCCGGCGCCTCGTCGCGGAGCACGCGTCGATCCTCCAGCCGGAGCATCCAGCCGAGCTTCTGCTCCCACGACGGCTCGGGCGGGGCCGGCGGCGGCGCGCTGGCGCAGCCGGCCAGGAGCAGCAGGAGGAGCGAAGCGGAGAGCGAGGTACGCGGCATCACGTCTGGACAATCTCCGTGCGGCGCAGCGTCGCGCGGTCGACGCGCTCGGCGACGATGTGGACACCGAGACCGGGGCCGTCGGCGGGTACGGGCACGGTGCCGTCGGCGCTGACGTCGATGGCCGGCTCGATCAGATCGGGGGCGTAGTAGCGCCGGCTCGCCGCGATATCCCCGGGCAGTCGGAAGTTCGGCAGGGTGGACAGGTGCAGGTTCGCGGCGCGGCCGATGCCCGACTCCAGCATGCCGCCGTGCCACACCGGGATCCCGTCGGCGGCGCACAGGTCGTGGACGCGGATCGACTCGGCGAACCCGCCGAGCCGCCCCGGCTTGATGTTGACGATCCGGCAGGCGCGCAGCGACAGCGCCAGCGCCGCCGCGCCCGGGGTGACGATCGACTCGTCGAGACAGATGGGGGTCCGCAGCCGCGTCTGCAGCCGCGCGTGCTCCAGCAGGTCCTCGTAGTCCAGCGGCTGCTCCACCATCAGCAGCTCGTAGCGATCGAGCGCCGCCAGCCGCTCCGCGTCTTCCGGCGTGTACGCGGCGTTCGCATCCACCATCAACGGGATGTCACCGAACGCCTCGCGCACCCGGTCGACGGCCTCCACGTCCCAGCCCGGCTTGACCTTGATCTTGACCCGCTGATAGCCCGCCTCGCGCTCCACGCGCACACGCTCGACGAGCTCCTCCAGCGAGTCCTGGATGCCGATCGAGACGCCCGAGGCGACCGGCCGGCCGGATCCGCCGAGCGCCTGCCAGAGCGGGATGCCCTCCTGGCGCGCGTGGAGGTCCCAGGCCGCCATCTCGATCGCGGCCTTCGCCATGCGATGGCCGCGCACGGCCGCGAGCGCCGGGAAGACGTCACGCGGGTGCGCGAACTCGCGCCCCACCACGAGCGGCGCCAGGAACGACTCGACGACGTGCCACACGGTGCCGGTCGTCTCGCTGCTGTACCCCGGCGCGTGCTCGGCGACGCACTCGCCCCAGCCGCTGAGGCCGCCGCCTTCCAGGCGCACGAGGATGAACTCGCGCTCGGACGTCCGGCCGAAGCTGGTCTCGAAGAAGCGCACCAGCGGCAGCCGCAGCAGTCGGAGCTCCAGACGGTCGATTCGCACAGGCAGGACAATGCGGGCGCGCGCAGGAAAGCGGCGCCCGGCGCGTGTGAGCGCAGCAGACGCGCGCCGTTCAGTGCGGCGATGATAACACGCGGTCCGGCTGCCTCAGCCACGCCATCCGGCCCTGCTATACTCCGGCGCATTGACGTTCCGGCATATCGCGATCGAAGGCCCGATCGGCGTGGGCAAGTCGGCGGTGGCCGAACACCTGGCCGGACGCCTCGATGCGGCGCTCGTGCTCGAGGAACACGACAATCCCTTTCTCGCCGACTTCTACGCCGGGCGTCCCGGCGCGGCGCTCCAGGCGCAGCTGTTCCACCTGCTCAACCGGCACCGGCAGCAGACCACGCTCCGGCAGTCGGATCTGTTCAGCCAGTTCACCGTCTGCGACTACCTCTTCGACCGCGACAAGATCTACGCGTTCCTGAATCTGGACGACAACGAGCTCTTCATCTACCAGCGGCTGTTCGAGCTGCTCCAGCGCGACGTCCCCCAGCCCGATCTGGTCGTGTATCTGCAAGCGCCGACGGAGATCCTGGTGCGCCGCCTGCGAGGCCGACAGAAGCGCAGCGAGGCCGAGGGAGAGGAGACGCTGATACCGGACGATGCGTACCTGCAGGAGCTGAACGAGGCCTACCATCATTTCTTCTTCCACTACACGGCGAGCCCGCTCCTCGTCGTCGAGACCTCCGGCTTCGACGGCCGCCCGCTGGACGCCATCGTCGACGACCTGCTGCGCCAGATGGAGACGATGACGGCGGGCACGCGCTACTACGTCCCGCGGGCGTGAGCGCCGGCGCCGCCGACCCGCCAGATGGGCGTGGAACCCGCGCGGGGGTCGAGGCAGCGAGGGGCGGCCGAGGCAGTTGTAGTACTCTTCACGACGCATGGCCTGGTTCAAGAAGAGCCGGAAGCCGATCGAGGCGCCGCCCGACAAGGGCAGCAAGATTCCGGAAGGGCTCTGGGTCAAGTGCCCCTCCTGCGCGCAGGTCATCTACAAGAAGGACCTGACCGCGAACCTGCAGGTCTGTCCGAAGTGCAGCCACCACCTGCGGCTGCCCGCGCTGGACCGGCTGCGGATGCTCTTCGACGACGGAGAGTTCGTCGAGCACGACGCGGGTCTCGAGTCGCTGGACCCGCTGCAGTTCACCGACACGAAGCCCTACCGGTCGCGGCTCGAGACGGGCCGCACCGCGACGGGGCATCGCGACGCCGTGGTCTGCGCATCCGGGACCATCGACGGCGTGCCGGCCGAGGTGGCCGCGATGGAGTACGGCTTCATCGGCGGCAGCATGGGCGTCGTGGTCGGCGAGAAGATCACGCGCGCGATCGAGCGCGCGATCGACCAGCGGCATCCAGTGGTGATCGTCTCCTGCTCGGGCGGGGCGCGCATGATGGAAGGCGCGCTCTCGCTGATGCAGATGGCCAAGATCAGCGCGGCGCTCGCCCGACTCGATGCGGCGCGTCTGCCGTTCGTGTCCGTGCTGACGGATCCGACGACCGGCGGCGTGACGGCCAGCTTCGCGATGCTGGGCGACCTGAACATCGCCGAGCCGAAGGCGCTCATCGGGTTTGCGGGACCCCGCGTGATCGAGCAGACGATCCGGCAGAAGCTCCCGGAGGGCTTCCAGCGCAGCGAGTTCCTGCTCGAGCGCGGGTTCGTGGATCTCGTCGTGGATCGGCGCGAGCTGAAGGGGACGCTCGCGCGCGCCCTGCGGTTCATGATGCCGGCCCTCGACACGGCGCCCGCCGCCCAGGCGCCCGCGCTGGAGGAACAGCCGGCCCCGGGCCAGCCCTCCGACGCCCCTGTCTGACCTCGCGGAGCGCGACATGCACAGCCGCGAGTGGCTGGCGTCGCTCGAGCAGTTCGGCATCAAGCTCGGACTCGACACGATCACCCGCCTGCTCGATGCGCTCGGGAATCCCGAACGCGCCTTCGCGTCCGTGCACGTCGCCGGCACGAACGGCAAGGGCTCCGTGGCGGCGATGACGGCCGCCGCGCTCGACGGCGCCGGCCTGCGGACCGGTCTCTACACGTCCCCCCACCTGGTCCGGCTCGAGGAGCGCTTCGTCGTGGCCGGCCGGCAGGTCGATCCCGCCGCACTCGACGAAGCGCTCGACGAGGTCCGCCGCGCCGTCTCCGCCCTGCAGGCGGGGGGCGGGCTGACGGTCCACCCGACATATTTCGAGGTCACCACCGCCGCCGCCTTCCTGATCTTCGCGAAGTCAGGCGTACAGATTGCCGTCGTCGAGGTCGGGCTGGGCGGCCGCTTCGACGCGACGAACGTCGTCCATCCGGTCGCCGTCGCGATTGTCTCCGTCGATCTCGATCACGAGCGGCAGCTCGGCTCGACCGTCGCCGAGGTCGCGGCAGAGAAGGCCGGCATCATCAAGCCGGGCGCCGGGCTCGTCGTGGGGCGCCTCCGGGAGGAGGCGGAGCGGGTGGTCGAGGCTGCCGCGGCGGCTGCCGGCGTCGTCCCGCGGCACGTACGTGAGGCCGTGGTCGAGGCTGAGCCTGCGGACGGGTCGTACACGGTCAGCGTCCGGACGGCGATCGGGTCCTACGGCCCGGTTCGGCTTGCACTGGCCGGCCGGCACCAGGTCGACAACGCCGTCGTCGCGATTCTGTTGCTCGAAGCGCTGGCGGCGCGGGGCCATGACATTCCGGGGTCCGCGATCGAGACGGGGCTTGCGTCGGCGCGATGGCCCGCCCGCCTGCAGTGGATCGAGGATCGCGGTGTGCGCGTCCTGATCGACGGCGCACACAATCCGTCCGGCGCTCGTGCGCTGGCGTCGTACCTGCTGGAGTCGGGCCACGCGCCGCTGCCGCTGGTCCTTGGCGTGATGCAGGACAAGGCGGTTGATGGAATCCTCGCGGCGCTCGCCCCGGTGGCACGTCCGCTGATCGCGACGCGCGCGCCCGGCGGCCGCGCCCTCGATGCCGAATCGCTGGCCCGGCGGGCGGCGTCCGCAGGGCTCGAGGCCGTCGTCGAGCCCGACCTGGATGCCGCGCTCGCGCGTGCACGCCGCGGCGTCCGCGCGATTGCGGTCGCCGGCAGTCTGTATCTCGCCGGCGCCGTGCTGGAGCGCCTGGAACGTGCGCCGGAATGACGCCCCGATCACACCACGGCGCTGATTGCCGGGGCCGGGATCGCATGGTAAGGTGGCTGACGTTGGCGCGAACGACCCTCTTGCGGCGCACCGGATCGGCATCCGCTCTCCTGCTCGCCCTCCTGTTCTTCCCCGTTGCGGCGCACGCGCAGGCAGGCGACCTCGGCGGCTGTCAGCGTTCGCGTTCGTGGCAGCAGCAGCAGCTCGGACCGGGGCACTACAAGCTCATCGGCCAGGTGGAGATCGACTGCGGCGAGCAGTCGTTCGCGGCCGACGAAGTCGAATTCTTCAGCGACCGGAACCTGCTCATCGCGACCGGCAACGTCGTCTTCACGACCGGCACCAACCGGATCGCGGCCGATCGTCTCGAATACAACACCGAGAAGGGCACGGGCACCTTCCACAACGCCACCGGCACCGCCACGCTGCGCGAGGGGGGCCCGCAGCCGCAGGACCGTTCGATGTTCGGGACGTCGGAACCCGACGTGTATTTCTACGGCCGGACGCTCGAGAAGGTCGGGCGCCAGAAGTACAAGATCACGAAGGGCGGCTTCACCACCTGCGTCCAGCCGACGCCGCGCTGGTCGCTGACCTCCGGCACGGTGCTCCTGAACCTCGAGAGCTACGCGATCCTGACCAACTCGCTGTTCAAGGTCAAAGGCGTTCCGGTCCTGTACCTTCCCGTCTTCTATTACCCGATCAACGAGGAGGATCGGGCGACGGGCTTCCTCATTCCGACGTACGGCTCGTCCACCGTGCGCGGGCAGACGATCAGCAACGCGTTCTTCTGGGCGATCAACCGCAGCCAGGACGCGACGGTCTTCCACGACTGGTACTCGCGCTCGGGCCAGGGCCTCGGCGCCGAGTACCGCTATTCGGCCGGGCCGGGCTCGGGCGGGGAGATCCGGCTCTACAACCTGCGTGAAGGAGCCACGGAGTTCACGGACACGGACGGCTCGCTGGTCCAGGCGCCCGAGCGTCGCAGCTACGACATCCGCGGGTCGATGTCCCAGCGGCTCGGCCGGACCTTCCGCGTCCGCGGCCGGGCCGACTACTTCTCCGACATCACCGTCCAGCAGGCCTTCAACCAGAACGTCTACGATGCCTCGCGCCGGCAGCGGGTCTACAGCGGATCGATCTCCGGCACGGTCGGCACGTGGAGCCTGAACGGCGCGTACGATCGCAGCGAGCTGTTCTACGGCTCGACGCAGTCGACGGTCCGCGGCGGCACACCGCGCGTGTCGGTGCAGCGGGCCGAGCAGCCGCTCTTCGGGTCCCCGGTGTACTTCTCGGTGAGCGGCGAGGCGGTCAACCTGATCGCCGAGCGGCGCACGGACACGCGGGTCGTGGACAACGGGCTGGCGCGCTTCGACGTCCTCCCGCGCGTCCGCTTCCCGTTCACGCGCTGGCCGTTCCTCTCGATCACGTCGAGCGCCGCGTTCCGGACGACGTACTGGACGGAGAGTCGCGGCGAGGGGAGCGAGAACCTCGACGACCCGATCAGCCGGAACTACTACGAGGTCGCCACCGAGATCACGGGGCCGGTGTTCAACCGGATCTGGGACCGCCCGGGCAGCCGGTACGCCGAGAAGCTGAAGCACTCGATCGAGCCGTTCATGAACATCCAGCGCATCTCGCCCATCGACAACTTCGACGAGATCGTGCGCATCGACAGCGTCGACACGATCGTCGGGCGGACGACGCGAATGAGCTATGGGGTGAACAACCGCTTCTTCCGCAAGCCCGGTGGGGGCGGCCAGTCGCGCGAGATCATGACGGTGTCGCTCGGCCAGAGCTACTACAGCGACGAACGCGCCGCCCAGTTCGACAGCCGGTACCGCTCGTCGTACGGGTCGGCGCCGAGCCGGTTCTCGCCGCTGTCGCTGCACGTCCGGGCGTGGCCGACGCCGACGATGAACGCGCAGTTCCGTGCGGAGTACGACACGAAGTTCAACGCGTTCCGGACCATGTCGGCCGACGGCACGCTGGCCGTCGGCGACTGGCTGCACACGTCGCTCGGCTGGAGCCAGCGCCGCCTGATCGAGGGGCTGCCCGGGTTCGACGACCCGCGCCGGCTCACCCATTATCTGAACGGCGCGACGACGTGGCGCTCGCCGCGCAACCGCATCGGCGGCACCTACACGTTCAACTACGACATGCAAGACCGGAGCTTCCTGCAGCAGCGCATCATGGGGTACTACAACGCCCAGTGCTGCGGGTTCGCCCTCGAATACCAGACGTTCGACCTGAGCGGTCTGCGGTCGTCGCGTTACCCCGTCGATCAGGACCGCCGGTTCAACTTCTCGATCACCCTCGCGGGGATCGGCTCCTTCTCGAACTTCTTCGGGGCGTTCGGCGGGGGCGGCGCGGGTCGATACTAGGAGAGTGACCCGGCGCGTCCGGCCCGGGCTGGAGGTTCGCGATGGTGGAGGTGCTCGTCACGGGCGGGGCCGGGTTCATCGGCAGCAACTTCATCCGGTACGTGCTCGCAACGCATCCCGACTGGCGTGTCACGAACCTGGACAAGCTGACGTACGCCGGACGGCTCGAGACGATTCAGGACATCGTCGACGATCCCCGGCACACGTTCGTGCGGGGGGACATCGGTGACGCGACCGTCTCGGCGCCGCTGGTCCAGCGGTCCGACATCGTCGTGCACTTCGCCGCGGAGACGCACGTCGACCGATCCATCGCGGCGGCCGGCGAGTTCATCCGCACCGACGTGCTGGGGACGTTCGTCCTCCTCGAGGCCGCGCGGGAGGCCCCGCGCCTGCGGCGCTTCATCCAGATCTCGACCGACGAGGTCTACGGCAGCGTTCCCGAGGGCCACAGCCGCGAGACGGACGAACTGAAGCCGCGCAATCCCTACTCGGCGAGCAAGGCGGGGGCCGATCGCCTCGCATACAGCTACTTCGCAACCTACGGGGTGCCGGTGATCGTCACGCGGGCGTCGAACAACTACGGCCCGTACCAGTTCCCCGAGAAGGTGATCCCGCTGTTCGTGACCAACGCGCTCGACGGGCGTCCGCTGCCGCTCTACGGAGACGGCCAGAACGTCCGCGACTGGCTGCACGTCGAGGACCACTGCCGCGCGCTCGACGCCGTGATCGCGACGGGCACGAACGGCGAGGTCTACAACATCGGCGGCGGGAACGAGATCGCGAACATCGATCTCACCCACCGCATCCTCGAGCTCACGGGGCGCGACGCCTCGCTCATCCAGCGCGTCAAGGACCGGCCCGGGCACGACCGCCGGTATGCGCTCGACACGTCCAGACTCCGAACGCTCGGCTGGGAGCCGCAGGTGCCTTTCGACGCGGGGCTCCACCGGACCGTCGAGTGGTATCGGGAGAACGAGTGGTGGTGGCGTCCCATCAAGGAACAGGACGCCGCCTTCCGCGCCTACTACGCCGCGCAGTACGGCCCCGCCCGTCCCTGACCCGTGCCGCGGATCCTGGTCACCGGCGCGGCCGGGTTCGCCGGCAGCCATCTCGTCGATGCCCTGGCGCAGACCGGCGCGGACGTGATCGCCTGGTTGCGCCAGCCGGAACACCTCGCCGACCCCCGCATCCGCACGCAGGCGCTCGACCTGCTCGATCGGCAGGCCGTCATCGAGACGATGGCCGCGGCCCGTCCCGACGTCGTCTATCACTGCGCCGGCGCCGCGCAGGCCGGCAGCGCCTGGGATCGCGTCGGGGCGACGCTGGAGACGAACGTGATGGGCACGGCGCATGTGCTGGAGGCGCTGCGCGCCTCCGCGCCCCGGGCGCGCGTCGTCGTGACCGGATCGGCCCTCGTCTACCGGCCGACCTCCGCGTTGCTGACCGAGACGTCCGCGATCGGTCCCGTCGGTCCGTACGCGGTCAGCAAGCTCGCGCAGGAAATGCTCTCCCTGCGCGCGACAGCCGACCTCGACATCGTCGTCGCGCGGGCGTTCAACCATATCGGCCCCCGACAGTCGCCCGCCTTCGTGGCCTCGAGCGTGGCCCGACAGCTCGCGCTGATCGAAGCGGGCCAGAGCCCGCCCGAGTTGCTCGTCGGCAACCTCGACGCGAGCCGCGATCTCACGGACGTGCGCGACACGGTGCGGGCGTACATCGGGCTGGCGGCGAAGGGCCGGCGCGGCGAGGTGTACAACGTCTGCACCGGCCGCGCCGTCCTGATACGCGACCTGGTCGAGGCACTGGTTGCCCGGACCCGCGTGCCTGTTGCGGTCGTCCGCGACCCGGCGCGCTACCGGCCCGTCGACGTGCCCGTGGTCGTCGGCAGCCCGGCCCGGCTGTCCGCCGAGACCGGGTGGACGCCGGAGATTCCTCTCGATCGCACCCTGGACGACATCCTCGACTGGTGGCGCCGTCAGACAGGCGCACAGGATTCAGGGAGCTAGACAGCGCAAAGGGCAAGGGGCCCCGTGCGACCGCGAGGCGCGACCGCGAGCACGTGGCGTCGAGCGGTCGCGCCCTTCTCGCTTGCCGTTTCCCGTTTCCGTCCCTCTCCCACCTGTGGCACCATGGGCGAAGCAAAGGCGAACCATGGATCAGCTTCCGCTCTTTCCGCTGACGTTCCACCGGCCGACCACCCGCGACGTCGCCGATGCGGTCCGCGCGGGCGGCACGGCGGCCCTGACCGGCGCGCGTCTCCGATCCGATCAGGCGCGGTATCAGGAGGTCCGCTGCCGGTCGGCGCTGAATCGCGCCGTGAACATGCCGTTCAGGTGGACCCTCAACCCGTATCGCGGATGCACGCACGCCTGCCACTACTGCTTCGCACGCCGCTACCACGCGCAGTTCGAGATGGGCGCGGGCGACGAGTTCGCCTCGGTGATTCTGGTGAAGATCAATCTCCCGGCCGTGCTCGCCCGCGAACTGGCGAAGCCGTCGTGGGCACGGGAGCTGGTCGCGGTCGGAACGGCCACGGACCCGTACCAGCCGATCGAAGGGGAGTACCGCCTCACCCGGCTCGCCCTCGAGCGCCTGGCCGCAGCCGGGACGCCGGTGGGCCTCGTCACCAAGGGCCCGATGGTCGTCCGGGACACGGACGTCCTGCAGGATCTCTCGCGGCGCGCCCGCTGCACGGTCTATCTCAGCGTGCCTCACCTGGACGAGGACGTCTGGCGCCGGCTCGAGCCGGGCGCGGCGTCGCCGCGGCAGCGACTGAAGGCAGTGGAGCGCCTGGCGGCGTCGGGCATCCGCGCGGGAGTTCTCATGGCCCCGCTGCTGCCCGGCCTGACCACGTCGCGCTCGTCGATCGAAGAGACGATGCGGGCGGCGCGCGAGCACGGCGCGGCGTTCGTCGGCGCGAACGTCCTCCGGCTCGACGCCGGCACGCGCGAGCACTTCCTGCGGGTCCTCGCGGTCGAGTACCCGGAGCTCGTCGAGGGCTACGAGCGGCTGTTTGCAGGCGGGTCGCGCACGGTCCCGCGCGACTACGCGCGGGCCGTGGACGGGACGGTGTCCGAGATCCGCACGATGCTGGACCTCCGGGATCGCGCGGCGGGCTGAGCGCCGCCCGTCAGGCGCCGCAGGCGAGCGCCCGGCGCTCGGCGATGAGGCGCGGCCCCGCCGCCTCGACGCGCACGGCGCCGTCCACCAGCCGCACGTTGAAGTGCGTGCCCTCCGACCAGCGCTCGCTGATCGGCAGCTTCACCCGGTCGTCGATGAGCCGCTTCAGGAAACGGGCGCCGTAGGCAAGGCTGTGGCCTTCCTGCACCAGCGCGTCGAAGGCGTCCTCGTCGACGGCGATCGTCCGGCGCCGCTCGCGCAGCGTGGCCTCGATGCGCGCGATGTACTGCAGGGCGATCTGCCTGACCTCCTCGTGCGCGAGCGGCGAGAAGACCACCACGTCATCGATGCGGTTCCGGAACTCCGGCGGGAACCGCCGTTCCAGCTCGCGGAGCACGTCCCCGCGAACGTCGCGCGCCGCGTCCGTCTGCACCGCACGGAACCCCAGGGGCGTCGTCATCCGGCGGAAATGGTCCGCGCCGAGGTTGGACGTCATGATGACCAGGGCATCGCTCAGATACACGCGCTTGCCACGGCCGTCGGTGAGCCATCCCTCGTCGAACGCCTGGAGGAAGAGGTTCAGCAGGCTCGGGCTCGCCTTCTCGATTTCGTCGAGCAGCACGACCGAGTACGGGTTGTCCCGCAGCTGGTTCGTGAGCACGCCGCCGCGCTCGGACCCGACGATGCCGCGCGGCATCCCGATCAGCTTGTCGACCGACACGCCGCCGTCCTGGTACTCCGACATGTCGATCCGGATCATCTTCTTCGGGTCGCCGAACAGGTACTCGGCGAGCGCCTTCGCCAGCTCCGTCTTCCCGACCCCGGTCGGTCCCAGGAACAGCAGCACGCCATCGGGGCGGTCGAACCCGTCCTTGAGCGGGCCCTTGTTGAGAATCAGCCGGCGCGCCACCGCGCGCACGGCCTCGCGCTGGCCGACGACGCGGTCGGACAGGCGGTTCTCGATGTCGCGGAAGCGATCGGACACTTCGCGGAAGACCATGTCCTCGGGGATCCGCGCGGCCGTCGAGACGACCGCGGCGATGTCCCGGTCCTTCACCTCGAAGCGGCGCTCGATCTCGGCGCGCACGGCGGCCGTGTCGAGCCACCCGATGGCCTTGTCCGGCAGCCGCAGGTGCCGCAGATACCGGGGGGACATCGCCAGCGCCATCTCGATCGCGTCGTCGTCGATGCGCACGCCGTAGTTGCGCTCGAGGCGGGGGCGGACGTGGAGCAGGATGCGGCGCGTCTCGTCGATCGTGGGCTCCGGGACGTGCACCGTACGGAACCGGCGCGCCAGCGCTTCGTCCTCCTGGATGAACTCCTTGTACTCGGACAGGGTCGTCGCGCCGATGATGCGGACCTCGCCGCGCGCCAGCACCCCCTTGAGCACGTTGGCCGCGTCGGACGGCGCGCCGAGCGCGGCGCCGGCGCCGACGAGGGTGTGGGCCTCGTCGATGAACAGGATCAGGTTCGGACGCTCGCGCAGCTCGCGCAGGACGTTCTGCATCCGGTCCTCGAACATGCCGCGCAGCATCGTGCCGGCCACCAGGCTGTTCAGCTGCAGGCTGACGATGTGGCATTCGCGCATGCGCGCGGGCACGGAGTCGGGCTCCGATTCGATCCGGCGCGCGAGCCCTTCGGCGATGGCCGTCTTGCCGACGCCCGGCTCGCCGACGAGCATCACGGAGTTGGCGCGATCGCGGTGGCAGAGGATCTCGACCACCTGCTGGATCTCGGCGTCGCGGCCGTAGACGGGCGGCAGCCGATCCTGTCTCGCCAGCAGATTGAGATTCGTCGCGAAGTGCTTCAGGAAGGGCGGGAGCTCGTACCGCTTGCGGAGCCGCTCGTCCTCGCGCTCGAGTTCGCGCACGCGGGACGTGATGCGCGTCACGAGCGACTCGGGCTCCACGCCCGCACGGCGCATGACGGCGGCCGGCAGCCCCTGGCTGTCCTCGAAGATCGCGGCGAAGAGGTCGGGCGCCTCGATCGACTGGCGCCCCGCCCGCGACGCGTGATGGTACGCCAGCTTGAATACGAGCTTCGACGCGGGCGAGACACGGAGATCGCGGCCGTCGTAGCTGGCAAAGCGCGCCATCTCCGCTTCCAGGGCCTGGAGCACCGCCTGCGGATGCAGGTCGAGCTCGCGCAGGACCTGCGCGAACATCTCCCATTCCGTCTGTGCGAAGGCGACGAACAGATGCTCGTTGCCGAGCACGCCGTGCTGCCGGCGGCGCGCTTCGTCGATCGCGCGGTCCACGACGCGCTGCGCGGTGTCGCCAATCTTGCTGGGTGCGATGTCGAAGTCTTCCACGGCGGCTCGACCTCCAACACCCACGTCCTGTAGCAAGCTTGGGGCCAAGCGCGCGGCCGCCTGCACCGACGCATCGCGTCAGGCGAAACCGTTGGACGGGTTGTCCTTGAGGACCGCCTGAGCCGAAGAGCGGGTTCGACGGACGTGTCCGGTTGTACCCGTCAGGATGGACGATCGGCGGAAATCCGGAGCGCACGGCGGCGCTGCGGAGGGTCCGGCTGTACATGAAAACGCGCCGCGCCCGGAGCGGCCGCGGCGCGTGGATGGCGGGAGCTGCCGGTCAGCGCAGCGCGAGCAGCGCGGCGATGCGCTTGTCCATCGGCGGATGCGTCGCGAACAGGGACATCAGGCCCGAACCCGAGAACGGCGCGATGATGAACATGTGCGCGGTCGCGGGATTCGCGTCCAGCGGCACGCGGCGTGCGTACGCGTCGATCTTGCGCAGGGCGTTCACGAGGCCGTCGGGCGAGCCGACCAGGCGCGCGGCTCCCTCGTCGGCCGCGTACTCGCGCGAACGCGAGATCGCCATCTGGATGAGCATCGCCGCGATCGGCGCGAGGATGAGCATCGCCAGGCCCGACAGCGGGCTGCCGCCGCGATCGTCGCGTCCGCCGAAGAAGAACGCGAAGCGCGAGGCCATCATGATCGCGGCCGCGATCGTCGCCGCCACGGAGCTGATCAGGATGTCGCGGTGCTTCACGTGCGCAAGCTCGTGCGCGATGACGCCGGCGAGCTCGTCGCGGCTCAGCACGCGCAGGATGCCCTCCGTCGCCGCCACGGCCGCATGCGACGGGTTGCGCCCCGTCGCGAAGGCGTTCGGCGAATCGTCCGGGATGATGTACACCCGCGGCATCGGAAGGCCGGCGCGCTGGGCCAGCTCGGCGGTCAGCTGATGGAGCGGGTGCTCCGGGCCGACCTGCCGCGCGCGGTACATCGCGAGCACGATGCGATCCGAGAACCAGTACGACGCGATGTTCGTCAGGACGGCAAAGCCGAAGGCGATCACCAGGCCCTGCGGCCCTCCGAGCGCATCACCGATGAAGAGCAGCAGCCCGCTCATCAACGCGAGCAGCGCGGTCGTCTTGAACATGTTCATGATCCGTGGTCCGCACGCCCGATCGGGCGTTCCTTTGCGGTTACTCCATTGTATCCGAGGCAAGCAGCCCGGCCAGCAGCGCGCCCCGGAAGGCCAGGCTGTCCAGTTCCACGTGCTCGTCCAGCGCATGCGCGCCGGCTCCGTGGGCACCAAGCCCGTCCAGCGTCGGGACGCCGAGCGCGGCCGTGAGGTTGCCATCCGACACGCCGCCGGTTTCTCCCTCGGGGAGCTCGCGCCCGAGGGCGGCCGCGAGCCGCCGCGCTCTCAGGTACAGCCGCCCCACTCCGGGCGTGCGTTCGAACGGCGGGCGGTTGAGGCCGCCGCTCACGGCGATGCGCACGCGCGGGTCGCGGGGCACGAGGCCGGCCATCGCCTCGGCGATCCGGCCGGCCTGGGCAGCGGCGGCCACGCGGACGTCGACGCGCGCCTCGGCCGATTCCGCCACGACGTTCGGACGGCTTCCGCCGCGAATCGTGCCGACGTTGACGTGAATGCCGCCGGACGGATCGTGCAGCGCCAGCACCGCGCCGATCTGCCGCACGAGCTCGTGCACGGCGCTGGCGCCCCGCTCCGGCTCGATGCCGGCGTGCGCGGCGACGCCGGACACGTCGATCCGGAACTCGCCCGCGCCGCGACGCGCCGTCTTCACGCCGCCGCCGGTCAGCGCCGGCTCGAGCACGAAGACCGTGTCGCTGCCGCGCGCCTCCTCCTCGATCAGCGCGCGCGAGGTTCCGCTGCCGACCTCCTCGTCCGCGGTCCACAGCATCACGATCCGCCCGTGCCGCCGGCCGGTCTCGCGCAGCGCGCGCAGCGCCAGCAGCGCGATCACGATGCCCCCCTTCATGTCGAGCACGCCGGGGCCATACAACCGGCCACCCTCGCGGCGCAGCGGCATGCGCTCCAGCGTGCCGGCCGGCCAGACGGTGTCGTAGTGCCCCAGCAGCAGCGCGGTCCGGCCTTCACCCGTCTCGGCACGGACGTGCGACAGCCCGCCGGACTCGCGGATCCCGACCTGCAGCCCCAGCCCTTGCAGCGTGGCCACGAGCCCGCGCGCACAGGACGCGAGCGCGTCGGCATCGCCGGAGGGGGATTCGAGGCGCACGAGCGCTTCGAGCACGTCCTCCGCCCAGGGCTGATGCCTCCGGGCAGCATCGAACAGCGGGGTCATGAACGTGGCGGTCGGCACAGGCAATCGTCCGGTCTGCAGGCGGCGCAGCGGCGCCTATAATGACAGCATGGCGCGGATGACCAGTACAGCGGCAGTGTTCCTGATCGCGGTGGCCGCAGCCGCGGTCCCGGCGGCGCAGGCGCCCGGGTCCGGTTCGTCCGAAGCGGCCGCCCCTCCGGCAGCCGCCCTCCCGGCCCTCTTTCCGGAACAGCAGCCGCCGAGCGAGGAGTCGCTCGGCGTCACGGTCTACCCGGCGTCGGTCTTCCTGACCTCGTACGACGCCGGACAGGGGCAGCGGTACTATCTCTACGGCGCGACGGTCGGCTTCGACGAGATGGTGGCCTACTACCGCACGCTGCTGCGTGATCGCGGCACGTCGGTCTACGACCAGCCGCGCGTGCACATCTTCGAGATCGACCGCTACAACGAGCGGACGATGGCGTTCCCGCCGTCCGTGACGGTGAAGGACTTCACGTGGGGCGGCTCCCCGGGATACCTCAACCCGGTGCCCGGGGCCCAGCCGGAGCGCTTCCCCACGGTGATCCAGATCGTGCCCGCGCCCCGGACCCCGGCGTCGCGCTGACCGTCACTTCACGAGCGTCCGGCGGAACTCGCCGGCCTTCTCGCTGAGGCCGGCCCGCAGGGCATCCCCCTCGCTCACGCCCAGTCTGGCCGCGTACTCGCGGACCTGGTTGGTGATCTCCATCGAGCAGAACTTCGGTCCGCACATCGAGCAGAAGTGGGCGACCTTCGCCCCCTCGGCGGGCAGGGTCTCGTCGTGGTACGCGAGTGCCGTGACGGGATCGAGCGACAGGTTGAACTGATCCCGCCAGCGGAACTCGAATCGCGCCTTCGACAGCGCATCGTCCCACGCCTGCGCGCGCGGGTGCCCCTTCGCGAGATCCGCGGCATGCGCGGCGATCTTGTACGCGATCACCCCCGCCTTCACGTCCTCGCGGTTCGGCAGGCCGAGGTGTTCCTTCGGCGTCACGTAGCACAGCATCGCGGTGCCGTACCAGCCGATCATCGCGGCGCCGATCGCCGACGTGATGTGGTCGTAGCCGGGCGCGATGTCCGTGGTCAGCGGGCCGAGCGTGTAGAAGGGCGCCTCCTGGCACCATTCGAGCTGCCGGTCCATGTTCTCGCGGATGAGGTGCATCGGCACGTGGCCGGGGCCCTCGTTCATGACCTGCACGTCGTGCGACCACGCGATCGCCGTGAGCTCCCCCTGGGTCCGCAGCTCGGCGAATTGCGCCTCGTCGTTCGCGTCGGCGATCGAGCCCGGACGCAGCCCGTCCCCGAGCGAGAAGCTGACGTCGTAGGCGCGCATGATCTCGCAGATCTCGTGGAAGCGCGTGTAGAGGAAGCTCTCCTGGTGGTGCGCCAGGCACCACTTCGCCATGATCGACCCGCCGCGCGAGACGATGCCGGTGACGCGCTTCGCGGTCAGCGGGATGTACCGCAGCAGGACGCCGGCGTGCACCGTGAAGTAGTCCACGCCCTGCTCGGCCTGCTCGATCAGCGTGTCGCGGTAGATCTCCCACGTCAGCTCTTCCGGCTTGCCGCCGACCTTCTCGAGCGCCTGGTAGATCGGCACGGTCCCGATCGGCACGGGGGAGTTGCGGAGAATCCACTCGCGCGTCTCGTGGATGTCGCGCCCGGTGGACAGATCCATCACCGTGTCGGCGCCCCAGAGCGTCGCCCAGCGCAGCTTCTCGACCTCCTCGTCGATGGAGGACCGCACGGCGGAGTTCCCGATGTTCGCGTTGATCTTCACCAGGAAGTTCCGGCCGATGATCATCGGCTCGAGCTCCGGGTGGTTGATGTTCGCGGGGATGATCGCGCGGCCGCGTGCCACCTCGGATCGGACGAACTCGGGATCGAAGCCCTCGCGCAGCGCGACGAACGCCATCTCGGGCGTGACGATGCCGCGGCGCGCGTAGTGCAGCTGCGTCACGGCGCCCCGGCCGCGCAGCACGCGCCGTCCGCCGCCCGGACGGGCAACGGGCTCGACCTCGCGCGCCGCGATCCACCCGGCGCGCACGGGCGGCAGTCCCTCGCGCGCGTCGTGGCCCAGCGGGCCGCTGGTGTCGTAGACGCGCAGCCGTTCTCCGTTCGACAGCGCGATCTCGCGCATCGGCACGGCGAGGCGGAACGCGCCCGCCTGCCCCTCGACGCAGACCTTGCGGGAATTCGGGTACGCGGACCCGTAATCACTCGTGGACATGGATGCTGCCATCAACGGCCGGACGCGCCGGCCCCATCAAGGCGGGTGGGATCGCCGCGCTCCCTCCGCCGGTCTCAACCGGATCAGGTTCCGAGGGTCCTTCTCAATTCCCACATGCGTGCGAGCAGATCCGGGATCCGGAAATCCGCGACCCGCAATCCGCAATCGGGAATGCCCCTGGCGGCTTCTGGAACTATAGCATCCCGAACGCGCCGGGTCGGCTCACCCCTTCCTGAGGATGATGCACTTCAGGTAGTAGCTCTCGGGCACGGTCAGCAGCACGGGGTGATCGCGTCCCTGCATCCGCTTCTCCAACACCGTCACGTGCGCGTGCGCGTCCGCCGCGGCATCGGCGAGCACCTGCAGGAACAGCGGCTCGTCGACGTGGTACGAACAGCTGCAGGTGACGAGCACGCCGCCGGGCTCGAGGATCCGGAGCGCGCGCAGATTGATCTCCTTGTAGCCGGCGATCGCCTTCTCGACCGCGGCGCGGTTCTTCGCGAAGGCCGGCGGATCCAGCACGATCGTGTCGAAGCGCGTCCCCTCCCGCTCGAAGTACCGGAGCTCGTCGAAGACGTTGCCTTCGCGCGCCTCGACGTTCGCGCGGCGGTTGCGCGCGGCGTTGGCCTGGATGCGCGCGACGGCGTCGGCCGACGCGTCCAGCGCGAGCACGGTGTCACAGCTGCCGGCGAGGCGCAGCGCGAACCCGCCGTTGTAGCTGAACGCGTCGAGCAGCCGCCCGCGCGCGTACCCCGCCGCGGCCTCGCGGTTCTCGCGCTGATCGAGGAAGAGCCCCGTCTTCTGCCCGCGCCAGACGTCCACCTCGTACTCGACCGGTCCCTCGCGGCATTCAATCCGCTCCGGGACCTCGCCGTGCAGGACGTCGACGGACTGCGGCAGCCCCTCGAGTGCGCGCACCCGGGGGTCGTTGCGGGCCAGCACGCCGCGGGCGTTGGAGATCGCGACGAGCGCCGCCGTGATCTCCGGGAGCGCGCGGTCCGTCGCCTGGGTCAGCGCCTGAACCACGAGGTAGTCGCCGTAGCGATCGACGATCAGGGCGGGGAGCCGATCCGCTTCGCCGTGCACGAGACGACAGGCGGTGGCGTCGATGCCGAGCGAGTCCCGATACGCCATCGCCGTCTCCAGCCGCCCGTGCCAGCCCGAGTCGCCGAACGTCTCGTCCCCCCACGCGGTCATCCGCACGGCGATCTGCGAGCGGTCGCTCCAGAACGCCTCGCCGAGGCGACGGCCGCGCTGGCTCGTGACCACCACGATGTCGCCGGGGTCGGCGGCCGCCTCGAGCACGTCGCTGCGATAAATCCAGGGATGCCCCGCGCGGACGCGCTCTTCGCCGCGGCGGGACAGGGTCACGGTTGGCACAGGCATGGGACGAGTCGCTCCGGTTCAGAGCCCTGATGGCCGGGAACCGACAATGGTACAATTCCTCCCGATGTCCACCACCGCCTCGCTCTCCTCCCGCACGCTGGCCGACCTCGACCCCGAAATAGCCCAGGCAATCCGGAACGAGACCGAGCGGCAGTCGTCCGGGCTCGAGTTGATCGCATCCGAGAACTTCGTCAGCAGCGCCATCCTCGAGGCGACCGGCTCGATCTTCACGAACAAGTACGCCGAAGGCTATCCCGGCCGGCGGTACTACGGCGGCTGCGAGTTCGTCGATGTGGTCGAGTCGACGGCCATCGCGCGCGCGAAGGCGCTCTTCGGCGCGGAGCACGCCAACGTCCAGCCGCACTCGGGGGCGCAGGCGAACATGTCCGTGTTCGTCGCGGCGCTCCAGCCGGGGGACACGATTCTGGGCATGAACCTGGCCCACGGCGGACATCTCACGCACGGCCACCCGCTGAACTTCTCGGGCAAGTACTTCAAGGTCGTGCCGTACGGCGTGCGCCGCGAGGACGAGCGGCTCGACTACGACGAGCTCGAGCGGCTCGCCCGCGAGCACCGGCCGAAGCTGATCATCGTCGGCGCCAGCGCATACCCGCGCGTGATCGACTTCGCGCGCATCCGGGCGGTCGCGGACGAGATCGGCGCGCTGATGATGACCGACATGGCGCACATCGCCGGTCTCGTGGCCGCCGGCGTGCATCCAAGCCCCGTCCCGCACTCCGACTTCGTCACGACGACGACGCACAAGACGCTGCGGGGCCCGCGGGCGGGGATGATTCTCTGCCGCGCCGCGCATGCGAAGGCGATCGATCGCGCCGTGTTCCCGGGCGTGCAGGGGGGACCGCTCGTGCACGTGATCGCCGCCAAGGCCGTGTGCCTGAAGGAGGCGGCCACGCCGCAGTTCGCGGACTATCAGCGCCAGGTCGTCGCCAACGCGCAGCGGCTCGCGTCGGTCCTCACCTCGGGCGGGTACCGGCTCGTCAGCGGCGGCACCGATACCCACCTGATGCTCGTCGACGTGTTCTCCAGGGGCCTGACGGGCAAGGTCGCCGAGGCCGCGCTCGGCAAGGCGGGCATCACGGTCAACAAGAACGCGATCCCCTTCGACCAGAACCCGCCGATGGTCGCCAGCGGCATCCGCATCGGCACACCCGCCGTCACGACGCGCGGCATGACGGAGCGGGAGATGGACGTCATCGGCGAGCTCGTGCTCCGCGCACTGGCCTCGCCGGACGACGACGCGGCGCTGTCGGCGATTCGCGCGGAGGTCGAGGCGCTGTGCCGCCGGTTCCCGCTCTACCCGGAGCGCCTCGGGCAGTAGACCGGCGGCCGCACGACAACCGGGCAGCGCGCCACGCAGGGACCGCCGCACAATTCGCCCGCCCCGTCGCACCGGTGCCTCACCCGCGATCGCTGCGGTCGTTGAGATCGTCCGAGCGCCCGACGTACGCATCCCCTGCCACACCAGCCGGGCTACACTGACCCGATGCCCGGATCGCCGCACGATCCCGTTCCGGCCGATCTCCCCGCACGCGTCGACGCGTGTTTCGATCCGTCCGGCCCGCTGGCGGCGCGCCTGCCGGATTTCGAGGTGCGCGCGGCGCAGCTCGAAATGGCGCGCACCGTCGCCGGCACGCTGCGCGACGGCGGAGTCGCCCTCCTCGAAGCCGGCACGGGCACGGGCAAGACGCTCGCGTACCTGGTACCGGCGATCCTGAGCGGCCGGCGCGTGCTCGTCTCCACCGGGACGAAGAACCTGCAGGAGCAGATCTCGGAGAAGGACCTGCCGGTGCTCGCGCAGATTGTCGGGCGCCCCTTCACCGCGACGGTGATGAAGGGACGCGCCAACTATCTCTGCCTGCACCGGTTCCGCGCGCTGCAGGACGGCGGGCTTCCGCGCCAGCAGGCGCTGGCGCTGTCCCCCTCCACGCGTCAGGTCGACGAGCGCATCCTGCTGCCCATCATCGAGCGCTGGGCGGCGCAGACGGAGACGGGGGACCGCGCCGAGCTGACCGACCTGCCGGACGGCCTCCCGCTCTGGAACGAGATCTGCGCGACGTCGGAGAACTGCCCGGGGACGGCCTGCGCGGAGTACGCCGACTGCTTCCTCACCCGCATGCGGCAGCGCGCCGCCGAGTCCGACCTGGTCATCGTCAACCATCATCTGCTCTGTGCGGACGCGGCGGTGCGCCAGAGCGAGTTCGGCGCGGTGATTCCCGACCGCGACGTCGCCATCGTCGACGAGGCGCACCAGCTGGAAGACGTCATCACGCAGTACTTCGGCGTCATCGTCAGCAGCTACCGGCTGGAGGAACTGGAGCACGACGTGATCCGCGCCCTCGAGGCGTGGCCGGATCCGGAACGCCGCGAGAGCATCCGGCGCATGACCGCACTCGTCCAGAACCGCGCGCGAAGCTTCTTCGACGCGCTCCGTCCGACCCGGGGCCCCGGAGAGGAGCGGGTCCGGGTGACGCCGGAGGCCCTGGCCGACGTGCAGGAGGCCGGCGAGACGCTCCTCGGCGTCCTCGACGGACTGCAGGCGGCGCTGCAACTGCTGAAGGACGCCCCCACGCCCGAGGCCTCCGCCGTGCGACCCGCCGTGCTGGACGATCTGCTGGCGCTCGCAGGGCGGACCGAGGACATCCGGCGGGACCTCGCCTTCCTCCTGCGGGCCGCCGACCCGGATTTCGTGTTCTTCCTCGAGGCGAGAGGACGCGGCGTCTTCCTCCGGGCCGCGCCGATCGACGTCTCCCGGATTGCCCGCGAGCAGATCTTCGATCTCTTCTCCAGCGTGGTGCTGACGTCGGCGACGCTGGCCGTCGACGGCTCGTTCCGTTACGTGAAGGAGCGGCTCGGCATCGGACAGGCCGTCGAGCGCCGGCTGGCGTCGGAGTTCGACTACACGCGTCAGACCGTGCTGTATCTCCCCCGCCGCATGCCGGCGCCGCGTCAACCGGGCTTCGCGGATGCCGTCGCGACGGAGTGCCTGGAGATCCTGCGGCGGAGCGAAGGGCGCGCGTTCGTGCTGTTCACGAGCTATGCGGTGCTGCGCAAGGTGGAGCCCGTCCTGCGCACGGCGCTGCCCTATCCGGTGCTGGTCCAGGGAGAGGGGCCACGCTCGGCGCTGATTGGCCGGTTCCGCAGCACGCCGAACGCCGTGCTGCTGGCGACGTCCAGCTTCTGGCAGGGGGTCGACGTCGTGGGCCCGCAGCTGAGCTGCGTGATCATCGACAAGCTGCCGTTCGCCTCGCCCACCGATCCCATTACCGCCGCCCGGATGGAGACGCTGCAGGCGCAGGGGCGCGACCCGTTCTCGGAGTATCAGGTTCCGCTCGCGGTGTTGACGCTGCTCCAGGGACTGGGTCGGCTCATCCGCCACCGGACCGACCGCGGCGTCCTGGCCATCCTCGATCCGCGCCTCCGGACCATGGGGTACGGCCGGCGCTTCCTGGCGTCCCTCCCGCCCGCGCCGCTCGTGCACGATCCGGATGCCATCCGGCGGTTCCTCTTCGGAGTGCCGGACGGCGCCGGGGCGGCGCCGCGGGCTTGATACACTAGCGGTGTCGCGCCCCGCACGCCGGGGTGCGGCGGAGGGCCATTGATATGACTGCGAAGCGACTGGGCCGGCTCGTCTCGGGACTCGCGATGGCCGTGATGCTGCTGGCGCTCCCGTCGGCGGTCTCGGCGCAGACGGGGATGCTGCGGGGCAAGGTCACGGATCCCGATGGCAAGCCCATCGACGGCGCGAAGATCACGATCTCGTCGAAGACCGTCAAGAGCACCCGCGAGGTCAAGAGCAACAAGCGGGGAGAGTGGATCCAGATCGGACTCTACCCGGGTGAGTACCTCGTCACCGCCGAGAAGGGGGACCTGAAGGCCCAGGGCGAGGCGCACGTCTCCATCGGCGAAAACCCGCCGCTCGAGATGCAGCTGGGACGCGCGTCGTCCTCATCGGAAGCCGCGGAGCGGCAGGCCGCGCTGCAGAAGATGTTCGATGAAGGGGTCACCGCGAGCCGCGCCGGCAAGTTCGACGAGTCGATCGCGAAGTTCACCGAGGCGGCCGGGCTGGCGCCGACCTGCGCCGATTGCTACTACAACATCGGCTACGCCCACGCCCAGAAGAAGGAGTGGGCGCAGGCGGAGGCGGCCTACCGGAAGGCGGTCGAGATCAAGCCCGACTACGCCGAGGCCTGGACGGGACTTTCGAACGTGCTGAACCAGCAGGGCAAGGCCGACGAGGCACTCGCCGCCAGCGAGAAGGCGGCGGCGGCCGGCGGTGGTGCCGGAGGCGGCAACGCCAACGCCCTGTACAACCAGGGGGTCATCCTCTGGAACCAGAGCAAGTTCGCCGAGGCGAAGGACAAGTTCGCGGAGGCCGTGACGGCGGATCCGAACTACGCCGAGGCGTACTACCGGCTCGGGATGGCCCATGTGAACCTGGGCGAGATGGACGCGGCCGTCACCGCGTTCGAGGGGTATCTCAAGGCCGCGCCTGACGGGCCGCACGCCGCCGAGGTCAAGGGCTTCCTGGCGGCGATGAAGAAGTAGGGCGCGGCAGCCGCCGCGCCACGCGCCCGCGCCGTGAGCGCTTTCTCTCATATCGCCAACGCCCTCGCCGCCGTGCGGGACCGCCTCGAGCGGGCGGCCCGTGCGGCGGGGCGCGATCCCGCCTCGATTCGCCTCGTCGCCGTCTCGAAGACGTTCCCGCCCGAGGCCGTCCGGGCGGCCGCCGCCTGCGGACAGCTCGATTTCGGCGAGAACCGCGTGCAGGAGGCCCTGCCGAAGATCGAGGCGGTCGCCGACCTGCCGCTGGCCTGGCACCTCGTCGGCCACCTCCAGTCGAACAAGGCCAGGCGGGCCGTCTCCGCCTTCGCCTGGATCCAGTCCGTGGACAGCCTGTCCCTGCTCCGGCAGATCGACACGGCTGCCGCGGCGCGCGGAGTCTCCCCGAAGCTGCTGATCCAGGTGGATCTGGCGGGCGAGGCCACCAAATACGGCCTGCCCGAGCCCGAAGTCGGCGACGTCCTCCGAGCGGCGGGCGACCTGCAGGCCGCCCGCGTCGTGGGGCTGATGCTTCTGCCGCCGTATGCCGAAAACCCGGAAGACGTCCGGCCATGGTTCCGGCGTCTGCGCCAGCTGCGCGACCGGCTCGCCGCCGAGGGGGTCCCCCCCGACCGGCTGGCCGAGCTGTCGATGGGCATGAGCCACGACTTCCACGTCGCCGTGGAGGAAGGGGCCACCATCGTCCGCGTCGGCACGGCGATTTTCGGCGAACGGCCACCGCCCGGCGGGGCGGGCCGGCCGGAGACGGAGACAGCCACATGAAGGTGACCCCTCTGGATTTGCGGCAGCAGAAGTTCCGGTCGGTGATGCGCGGCTACGATCGCGCCGAGGTCGAGGCGTTCCTGGCCGAGACCGCCGACGACTACGAACAGGCGCTGCGTGAAGCCGACCGGCTGCGCGACGACCTCATGCGCCTGCAGACCAGCCTCGACGAGCACCGGGAGGGCGAGCGGAACCTGCGCAACACGCTGCTCACCGCGCAGCGTCTGGCCGACGAGATTCGCAGCAACGCCGAGAACGAGGCGCAGCGGATCGTCCGCGAGGCGGAGGGGCGGGCGGACCTGCTGCTGCACAAGGCGCAGCTGCGGCTCGAGGAGGTGCAGCGGGAAATCGACGGGCTGCGGCTGAAGCGGCGCGACGTCGAGAACTCGCTCGAATCCAGCATCGCGACCCTCCGGAACGCACTCGACTTCGTCCGCGAGCAGGACCAGAAGGAGCGCGAGGAGCGGGTGCTCCTGCATCGTCCCCGCACACCCGAGGGGCAGCAGCCCGCTCCCGTGCGGCCGCTCGAAGAGCTGAAGGTCGCGGAGGCGTAGTCGCCTCCGCGGCCCGACGCGCCGGCCGTGCCCCTGTTCTCACCCACGCAAGGCGGCAGTACCTTCATGGCCCGCGTGACCCCACGCGCGGGCCGCTCCGGCATCGCGGGCGTCCGCGAGGACCAGCTGCTCGTGCGGCTGGCGGCGGCGCCGGTCGACGGGGCCGCAAACGACGCGCTCATCGAGGTACTGGCCGAGGCCTTCGACGTCCCGAAGCGATCCGTCCGGATCGTCTCGGGCGCGAGGAGCCGGACGAAGCGCGTCGAGGTGGCCGGGGTCGCGCCGGACGCGCTCCAGGCGCGGCTCCGCCTGATCCTTCCCTGAGGCAGCGGCCACGACGCCGCTCTCCCGCCGGGCCAGCGCTCAGTTGATGGTCAGGACCGTGACGTCGAGGGTGAACGTCCAGGGGTGCTCGTACCCCGGGACGAGCAGCACGTCGCGGACGTAGGTCCCCAGGATGTCGATCCGGCGCTGCCGCCGGTTCACGCTGAGGTCTTCCGGGTCGAGCGGAATGCCGCGCTCGGAGGCCAGGTCGAGAACCGCCTGCGCCAGTTCGGGCGGCGTGGACCGCTCCGAGAACTGGGCGAGCTGCTGGACGTCGTCCTGGAAGTGGTAATGGTCCCAGTAGGCGGTTCCGAGCCGATAGGCCGCGTGGACGACCAACGCGGCGACGAGCAGCTTGACCAGCGTGCGCACGGGCGCCCCTCCTCGCGGCCGCTATCCTACCGGATCTGGTGGAAGAGGCGACCCCATCGCGTCCGGGTGAAGAAGTTGGTGACGGCGTCAACGGCGCCCGAGATCGCGCCGCCGACCCCCTCCGGCTGGTACCCCGCGCGATCCGGCTCGAAGGACCAGTACACCATCAGCGCCTTGCCCTTGACGTAATCACGCGGCAGGAAGCCCCACCAGCGGCTGTCCTGCGAGTTGTCCCGGTTGTCCCCCATCACGAAGTAGTGATCGGCGGGCACGGTGACGGGACCGTAGCTCTCGCGGACGTCGTACGGGGCCACCTCCTGTCCTTCCGGACTCGGGGGCACGAGGAAATGCACGTAGGGCTCCTCGATCGGCTGTCCGTCGATATAGACCTGCTTCCGGCGCAGCTCCACCGTCTCGCCCGGCAGCCCGATCACCCGCTTGATGAAGTCGCGCTCCGGCTCCTCCGGGTACTTGAAGACGATCACGTCGCCGCGCGCGATCCCGTCGACCGGCAGCAGCGCCTGCTCGAGGCCGGTCGGGGCCGGTCCGAAGACGAACTTGTTGACGAGCAGATGGTCGCCGACGAGGAGGTTGTTCTCCATCGAGCCGGTCGGGATCTTGAACGCCTGGACGACGAACGTCCGGATGAACAGCGCCAGGATGACCGCGATGACGATCGACTCGAAGTACTCGCGCGCCGTGGATTTCGGAGCCATGTGCGATGTCCGTGAGGGCCGCGCCGGCTACTCGCCGACCTTGAGCACGGCCAGGAACGCCTCCTGCGGAATCTCGACCTGCCCGACGCGCTTCATCCGGCGCTTGCCTTCCCTCTGCTTCTCGAGCAGCTTCCGCTTGCGGGAGATGTCGCCGCCGTAGCACTTGGCGAGCACGTTCTTGCGCAGCGCCTTCACCGTCTCGCGCGCGATGATCCGCGTGCCGATGGCGGCCTGGATGGCCACCTCGAACATCTGCCGCGGAATGAGCTCGCGCATCTTCGACACGAGCGCCTTGCCGCGCTCGTACGCCATGTCGCGGTGGACGATCACCGACAGCGCGTCGACCGGGTCGCCGTTGACGAGGATGTCCATCCTGACGAGCGGCGACTCCCAGTAGCCGGTGACGTGATAGTCCAGCGAGGCGTAGCCGCGCGACATCGTCTTGAGCCGGTCGTAGAAGTCCAGGACGACCTCGGCGAACGGCAGCTCGTACGTGATCACCACGCGGTTCGACGACAGGTACTCGAGCCCCTTCTGGACGCCCCGCTTGTCCTGACAGAGCTGGAGGATGGCGCCGACGAACTCCGACGGCGTGATGATCGTCGCGGTGATCACCGGCTCCTCGAGCGTCTCGATGCGCCCCGGGTCCGGCAGCTTCGCCGGGCTGTCGACGTCGTGCACCTCCCCGTCGGTCGTGGTCACGCGGTAGAGGACCCCGGGCGCCGTCGTCACGAGATCCATGTCGAACTCGCGCTCGAGCCGCTCCTGCACGATCTCCATGTGCAGGAGCCCCAGGAAGCCGCAGCGGAATCCGAAGCCGAGCGCCGCCGACGTCTCGGGCTCGAAGAACAGCGACGCGTCGTTCAGGCGCAGCTTCTCCAGCGCCTCGCGCAGGTCCGGGTACTGATGCCCCTCGACGGGGTACAGCCCGGCGAACACCATCGGCTTCAGCTCCTTGAAGCCGGGGAACGGCTCGGCGGTCTGGCGCGCCAACTCGGTCACCGTGTCGCCGATTTGCGCGTCGCGCACGTTCTTGATGTTCGCGGTGAAGAACCCGACCTCGCCCGGCCCGAGCTCCTCGGCGGCGATCGGCTTCGGCGAGAAGACGCCGATCGACTCGATCGGATAGTCCTGCGCCGTCGCCATCAGGCGCACCTTCATGCCCGGCCGCATCACCCCGTCGATCACGCGGACGACGATGATGACGCCCCGGTACGAGTCGTACCAGGAGTCGAAGATGAGCGCCTTGAGCGGCGCATCGGCGTCCCCCTGCGGCGCGGGCAGCCTCGAAACGACCGCCTCCAGGATCTCGCGCGTGCCGATCCCCTCCTTGGCGCTCGCCAGCAGGGCCCCCTCCGCCGGAAGGCCGACGATGTCCTCGATCTGGCGGCGCACGTCCTCGGGCTGCGCGCCCGGCAGATCGATCTTGTTGATGACGGGGATGATCTCGAGGTCGTTGTCGACGGCCAGGTAGGCGTTGGCCAGTGTCTGGGCTTCCACGCCCTGCGAGGCGTCCACCAGCAGCAGAGCCCCCTCACAGGCGGCCAGCGAGCGGGTGACCTCGTACGAGAAGTCGACGTGCCCCGGCGTGTCGATGAGATTCAGGACGTACTGCCGGCCGTCGGCCGCTGTGTAGTTGAGCCGGACGGGGTGCGCCTTGATGGTGATGCCGCGCTCCCGTTCCAGGTCCATGGTGTCCAGAACCTGCGCCTCCATCTCCCGCGCCTGCAGCGCCCCGGTCAGCTCCAGGAAGCGGTCCGCGAGCGTCGACTTGCCGTGATCGATGTGCGCGATGATCGAGAAATTCCGGATGTGCTGCGGGTTCAAGGGCTGGACTCGGAAATGCGGCCGTCCCGTCGATTATGACATGGGGCGGGCGGGCGCCCCGATCTATGATCCGGTCGTGACCACGGGAGCGAAGCCGAAGGGGGGCCTGGAGGACGTCGTCGCGACGACGTCGGACATCTGTTTCATCGACGGAGAGCGGGGAATCCTCGCCTACCGCGGGTACGATATCCACGATCTGGCGCCGAATGCGACGTTCGAGGAGGTCTGCCACCTGCTCTGGCACGGCCGGCTGCCGACCCGGGCGGAGCTCGGCGAGCTCCAGTCCCAGCTCGCCGCCGCCAGGCCGCTGCCCGACGGCATCCTCCGGCTGCTGCGTCAGCTGCCCCCGTCCGACCCGATGGACACGCTGCGCACGCTCGCCTCGGCGCTCGCGCATTACGACAGGGACGCGCCGGACAACTCGCCGGCGGCGAGCTACCGCAAGACGGTGCGGCTGACCGCGCAGATGGCCAGTCTCGTCGCGGCCATCGGCCGCGTGGAGGCGAACCAGGGGCCGATCGAGCCCGACCCGGTCATGGGCCATGCCGCCAACTTCCTGTACATGCTCACCGGGCAGCGGCCGGATCCGCTCGCGGTCCGCGCGTTCGACTGCGCCCTGATCCTGCACGCCGACCACGAGCTGAACGCGTCGACGTTCGCCGCGCGCGTCACCGCCGCGACCCTGAGCGACGTGCATTCCGCGGTGGTCGCCGGCATCGGCGCCCTCAAGGGCCCGCTGCACGGCGGCGCGAACGCCGACGTCATGAAGATGCTGCTGGAGTTCGGCCCGACGGCCACGCCCGAGCGCGTGGAAGGGACCATCCGCGAGCGGCTCGCCCGCAAGCAGAAGATTCCGGGCTTCGGGCACCGCGTCTACCGCACGATGGACCCGCGCGCCGTGCACCTGCGGCAGCTGTCGAAGGACCTCGGGGCGCGGGCCGGGCAACCGCACTGGGTGGAGATGTCCGAGCGGATCGAGTCGACCGTCCGGAGCGAGAAGAACCTGAACCCGAACGTCGACTTCTACTCGGCGTCGATGTATTACGCGCTCGGCATCCCCGTGTCGCTGTACACGCCGATCTTCGCGGTCAGCCGCACGTCGGGCTGGACGGCCCACGTGCTGGAGCAGCTCGCGAACAACCGCCTGATCAGACCGCGGGCCGAGTACACCGGCCCCCCCGTACCGCAGGCCTGGGTGCCGCTGGAGCAGCGCTAGGCTTTCCGCCGTTTCAGCAGGCCCAGGCGCCCTCGCCCCGCGGCACGTAGGGCGGCGGCAACGGCAGCCGGGTGGTGGGAGCGGGTTCCTTCAACACGTCCAGGAACACCGGCACGGCCGCCTGCATCTCGCTCATCGTCCCGATGGTGATGCGGGCATGCGTGAGCAGCGGCGGGAACGGACGCGCAATCTCGACACCCCGCCGCCGGCAGGCGCCGGCGAAGAGCCGGACGTCGCGTCCGACGTCCGCCATCAGGAAGTTGGCTTCCGAGTCGGTGACGCGGCAGCCGGCGCTCCGGAGTGCGTCGGCGGTGAAGGCACGCGCCGCGCTGTTGAGCGCACGCTGCTCCGCCGCCCGCTCCGTGTCCGACAGCGACGCCAGCGCGGCGTTCACGCTCAGCACGCTCAGACTCAACCCGTCCAGGTACCCCGCGAGCGGACGCAGGGTCTCGGGGCGGGCGATGGCGTAGCCGACCCGCAGCCCCGCCATGCCGAAGATCTTCGAGAACGTGCGCACGACGACGACGCGCGGGTTGTCGCGGGCGATCGCGATCGCGCTCTCGTGCCCCGGGCGTTCGATGTACTCGTAGTACGCCTCGTCGACGAGCACCGTCGCGTCCGGAGCCCGGCGCGCGACCTCGTCGACGAACCGGGCGATGGCCGCGGCGTCGTGCAGCGTGCCGGTCGGGTTGTTGGGATTGCAGACGTAGATCAGCCCCGCGCCGCCGGCGCGAGCCGCCATCCCGTCCAGATCGAGCCGCAGCGAGGCGTCGACGGGGACGTCGATCACCGGCGCGCCCAGCGCGCGGGCCCGCCCGGCCGCGAGCTCGAAGGTCGGCACGGCGGTGACCAGTGCGCGGTCCGGGCCGGTGGCGGACGCCACGATGGCCTCGAGCACCTGCGTGGACCCGCACCCGGGGAGCACGTGATCGGCCGGCACGCCGGTGGCTTCGGCAACCGCATGACGCAGTGCCCCGGAGGCCCCGAATGCGTACCGGTTCGCGGAGCCGAGCGTGTCGCGCACGGCCGTGAGCGCCTGTTCGCAGGGTCCGTGCGCGTTCTCGTTGGAACTGAGGCGGATCGCGGGTGGCGCAGAGGCCGGCGCCGGACGGGACCCGCGCGCCGCGCACGCCGACGCCGCCACGGCGAGCCCGTTCAGGCCGACGAGCCGGATGAAGAAGCGACGTTCCATCGGCCCCCCTCGGGAATGGCCGATTCTACAGCAGCGTGCCCGCCGGGCCCGAAGGGCGCACCTACTCGCCGGATGCGACCTGGGTGTCGAGCGCGACGCTGTCGTCGGCGAACTGCTGGACCACCGAGAGCAGCCCGGTGTAGAGGAAGCCGACCTGGAAGAGCACCAGGAACGGCAGCGTGCCATAGATCCGGTTCGACAGCGCGTAGAAGACGGTGAACGTGAAATACAGCCCCAGCAGCAGCTCGAAGATCGGCTGGACGATGTTGGCCTGCCGGTAGCGCTTGCCGACCCACTCGTCCGAGCTGTCCTCGATGCGGTACTTCGGCGTGCGCGCGAATTCGCTCTGCCGGCCGCGGATGGCCTCGAACACGGCGCGCGTGTTGTTGATCGCCAACCCGATGCCGATCGACATCAGGAACGGCAGGTAGCGCAGACGCGAGACCCACTCCTTCGGGTAGAGCTCGCGCTGGCACACCGTGTAGAAGTTCGCCACCGACGCGGTCGCCGCGAAGAACATCGGCACGTCGATGAGCAACATCTCGTACCACCCCATGTTGTACCGGATGACCATCGCCGGGAACATGAGGATCGACAGCGCGACCATCAGCACGTAGTTGAAGTTCGCGGTCAGGTGGAAGAAGGCCTCCGCCTTCACGCCGAGCGGCTGGTCGGACTGCAGGATGCGCGACAGCAGCTTGCGGCAGGTCTGGATCGACCCCTTCGCCCAGCGGTGCTGCTGCGACTTGAACGCGTTCATCTCGACCGGCAGCTCCGCCGGGACGACGACGTCCGGCACGAAATGGAACTTCCAGCCCCGGAGCTGGGTGCGGTAGCTGAGGTCGAGGTCCTCCGTCAGCGTGTCGTGCTGCCAGCCGCCGCCGTCCTCGATGGCCGCCTTGCGCCAGATACCGGCCGTGCCGTTGAAATTGAAGAAGTGTCCGGCCCGGTTGCGCCCGCCGTGCTCGAGCACGAAATGCGCATCGAGGAGAATCGACTGGATCTTCGTCAGCAGCGAGTAGTCGGCGTTGATGTGTCCCCAGCGGCCCTGCACGACGCCGACCTTCGGGTCGACGAAGTGGTGAATCGTGCGCAGGAGGAAGTCGCGCGACGGGATGAAGTCGGCGTCGAAGATCGCGATGAACTCGCCCTTGGCGACCTTCATCCCCGCCTCGAGCGCGCCGGCCTTGTAGCCCGTCCGGTCGCTCCGGTGCAGGTAGCTGATGTCGAGGCCCTGAGCCGCGGCGCGGCGCACGGCGAGCTCCGCGATCGAGCGGGTCTCGTCCGTGGAGTCGTCGAGCACCTGCACCTCGAAGCGGTCGCGCGGATACTCCATCCGGCTGACCGCGTCGATCAGGCGGTCGACGACGTACATCTCGTTGTAGATCGGAAGCTGGACCGTGACGTGGGGCAGCGTGTCGAAACGTCCTGCGGGCACCGGGACCTTGTCCCGGTTCCGCATGTAGACGTACACAAGGTAGTACCTGTGCCAGCCGTACCCCGCGAGCACGATCAGGATGAAGAAGTAGGCGGCAAGAACGAGAGTCTCGAGCGGCGTCATACGGTCGTAGCGTCCCTCAGGACCCGGACAATCTGCCGAATATACTACAGGTTACGGCGAAGCTGACAGAGCGACCCATGAACCCCACCGACCTGCGCACCCTGCTCGAGGACGTGGCCGCCGGCCGCGTGCTCCCGGACGCGGCCGAGGCCGCATTGACGCGAGAGCTGCGCGCTCAGCCGCTCGAAGATCTGGGTTTCGCGCGCGTCGACCACCACCGGGTGATGCGCCAGGGATTCCCGGAAGTCATCCTCGGCCTCGGCAAGACGCCGGCCCAGATTGCCGCGATTGCCGAACGCATCGTGGCCCGCGGACACGCGCTGCTGGTGACCCGCGCCGGTGGCGACGCGTACGAGGCGGTGCGGGCCGTCGCGCCGGACGCGGTCTACCACGAGGAGGCCCGCGCCATCGTCCGGCCGGTTGCGGTCGAACCCACCGGGCGCGGCGTCGTTCTGGTCGCGTCGGCCGGCACGTCGGACATCCCCGTCGCGGAGGAAGCGGCCGTGACGGCGGAAATCATGGGCAATCGTGTGGACCGGCTCTTCGACGTGGGCGTCGCGGGGCTGCATCGGCTGCTGCGCGAGCACGACCGCCTCGCCGCCGCGCGCGTCGTCGTCGTCGCCGCCGGCATGGAAGGGGCGCTCCCGAGCGTCGTCGCCGGACTGGTCGGTGTACCGGTCATTGCCGTGCCGACGAGCGTAGGGTATGGCGCCAGCTTTCAGGGTCTCGCCGCGCTGCTCGGGATGCTGAACAGCTGCGCCAACGGCGTCTCCGTGGTCAACATCGACAACGGATTCGGTGCGGGCTGCATCGCGAGCCTGATCAACCACCTGCCGTGACTCCCCGGAGAGGCGGCCCGGTGGCCGCAGTGTGTGCATCCGGCGCGTAACATTTACAGCCAGCACCCGGATCGTGACGCGAAATCGGTCAGGTCCGCGTCTCAGCGGCTCATGCGTGCAAGGGGAGTGCCCGGTCCTGGCAGGCCAGGGGGACCGGAAATCCCGAAAATCCCCCACAAAATTGACGACGTAACCGGCTGACATCGTATACTTGGTGGTTGCCTCTGGAGTCGGCGTGGACCGGTGACCCGGACCCTCCACTCCTCCTCCCGACCGACAACCTGTTCTGCATGCACGCTGGCGGCCTGAAGGCTCTCGAATTCGATCGTGTCGTCGCCGCCGTGCGCAGCTTCGCGCTGACACCGACCGGTGCGGCACGGCTGGAGGAGCTCGCGCCGCTCACCGACGCGACGGCCGTGCGCGAAGCGCTCGCGGCGACATCCGAGGCCGTCGTCTATCTGGAATCCAACCCGGTCTTCCCGCTTCGCGCGCCGGAGGACCTCGAGGTCGTGCTCGGCCTGCTCGACGTGCAGGGGCGCCCGCTCGAGCCGCTCCGGCTTCGCGCGCTGGCCGACTACCTCGACTCGATCACCGCGGCGGCGGCGGCGGTCCGCCGCGCCGGCAGCGCGTTTCCGCGCCTGCAGCGTCTGGTCGCGCTGGCGGCGTCCTTCGAGCGCGAAACCGCCGACGTGCGGCGCCGGCTCTCGGAAACGGGCGAGGTCGAAGACCACGCCAGCCCGGCGCTCGCCTCGATCCGCACGCGGATGCGGCGCGCCAGGACGAAGCTGCGATCGACGCTCGAGGGCTACCTGCGCGGCCGCGACACCGCGAAGTACCTGCAGGACCAGATCGTCACCGAGCGGAACGGCCGATTCGTGCTGCCGGTGAAGGCCGAGCACCGCGGCGCGATTCCCGGACTCGTGCACGGCAGCTCCGCCAGCGGCCAGACCCTCTATCTCGAGCCGCTCGCGGTCGTCGAGGCGAACAACGAGATCGTGGCGCTCGAGGCGGAGGAAGCCGAGGAGATTCAGCGGATTCTCCTGGAGCTGACCGACCTGTTCCGCGCCCGTCTGGACGACGTGCGGCGGAGCGAAGGGGTGGCGACCGACCTCGACGTGCTGCAGGCGAAGGCGCGCCTGGCGGAGATCACCGGCGCGACGGCGCCGGTGCTCGCCCAGGACGGCCGCATCGACCTGCCGGACGCGCGGCATCCGCTGCTCATGAAGGCGGTCGTCTCGCGCTACTCCGACGACCTGGACGGGCTGCCGGATGCGCCGGTGCCGGTGACCATCCGGCTGCTGCCTCCGGTGTCGACGCTGCTCATCACGGGGCCGAACACGGGCGGCAAGACTGTTGCGCTGAAGACCGCCGGGCTGCTGGCGCTGATGGCCCAGGCCGGCCTGCACGTGCCCGCGGCGCCGGGAGCGACGCTGCCGGTGTTCAAGTCGGTGTTCGCCGACATCGGCGACGAGCAGTCGATCGCCGCCAGTCTGAGCACCTTCGGCTGGCACATCACCAACATCGCGAGCATGGATCGCGGCCTGCGCCTGCCGGCGCTGGTGTTGCTGGACGAGATCGGGGCCGGCACCGACCCCATCGAAGGCGGCGCGCTCGGGGTCGCCATCGTCGATCACTTCCGCACGCGTGGCGCGATGGTGATCGGCACCACCCATTACGACGCGCTGAAGACGTACGGGCAGACCACGGCCGGCGTGCAGTGCGCGGCGTTCGCGTTCGACCCGGCCGGGTTCGCGCCGACGTACGAGCTGGTGTACGGGTCGCCCGGGCGCAGCCTGGCGCTCGAGATGGCCGGACGCCTGGGTCTGTCGCACCGGATCATCGACCGGGCGCGCGAGGCGCTCGGCACGCGCGAGGCGCAGCTGATGACCCAGCTGGCGCGGGTCGATCAGGATCTGCAGGACCTGGCCGGGCAGCGGCGTGCGGTGGAGCGCGAGCGCCAGGCCGCGGCGGCCGCGCGGGCGCGGATCGAGCAGCGCGAGGAGGAACTGCGGGCGCGGGAGGCGGCGTTCTCGAAGAAGCTGCACGACCGCATCGACGAGCGCGTGCGCACCGCCACACGTGAAATCGACTCCGTCGTCCAGGCCCTGAAGCGTCAGACGTCGGCGCTGGCATCGCGGGAGGCGGCGCTGCCGCGACTGTCGACGGGTGACCACGGCGCGCTGCGCGCGCACGCGAAGACCGCGGTGGCGGCGGCTGCGGCGAAGGCGCGCGGGGAAGGCGGAGAGACCGCGGCGGCGACCGCCGAGCGCCCGGCCGAGATCGTCGCGCGTCCGGCAGCCGTCGGCGACCGGGTGATCGTCCCTCCGTTCGGGCTCGAAGGGGTGGTGAAGAGCCTCTCGGGAGGCCAGGCGGAGATCGACGTGCACGGCAAGCGGCTGCGCGCGACCGCGGCGGACCTCAAAGTGGTCGCCGGGGGTCCGAAGAAGCCGGCAGCCGGCGGACAGGTGCGCGTGCACGTGGATCTCGCCCCCCGGGAGCACGCGACGGCCGATCTGAACGTCATCGGGTGCACGGTCGACGAGGCGCTGACCCGCGCGGAGCGTTTCCTCGACGAGACTCTCGTCACCGATCACCGCACCGTCCGGGTGATTCACGGGCACGGAACCGGCAGGTTGCAGCGGGCGATCAGCGGCTTCCTGAAGGACCATCCGCTCGTGGCGACCTTCTATACGGCGCCCGCCGAGCACGGCGGCGGCGGCGTGACCGTGGTGGAGCTGAAGGACTGACTGCGATCGTGGGCACCTGCGAATCCCGAAAGCCGGCTTGCGATTCTGCAACGCCGGGCGAGGCGCGATGACGCTGTTCCCCCGCGCGTTCATCGAAGACCTCCGCCTCCACGCCGACATCGTCGCCGTGGTCGGGGACGTCGTGTCGCTGCGCAAGGCGGGGGCGACGTGGAAGGGGCTCTGCCCGTTCCACGGCGAGAAGACGCCGTCCTTCCACGTGAGCCGGGAGAAGGGGTTCTTCCACTGCTTCGGCTGCGGGGTGGGCGGGGACGTCATCAAGTTCGTCGAGCTGCACGAAAAGGCGAGCTTTCCCGAGGCCGTGCGGCTGCTGGCCGGACGGTTCGGGCTGACGCTTCCGGCCGAGCGCGAGGAGCGGGACGGGTCGAGCGCCGCGGAGCGCGAGGCGCTCCTCAAAGTGCACGAAATTGCCGCCGAGTGGTTCGAGCGGCAGCTCGCCGCACCGGGCGGATCGCGCATCCGGACGCAGCTCGAGGAGCGGGGGCTGACCGCAGCGACCATCGAACGGCTGAAACTTGGCTGGGCGCCGTCATCACGGGACGCGCTGGCGACGTATCTGAAAGAGCGGGGATTCGATGCGGCGCTGCTGGTCCGGAGCGGGCTGGCCCGGCAGGGGGATCGGGGCGAGCTGCTGGATCGATTCTGGAATCGCCTGATCATCCCGATCTGCCGGGACAGCGGCTCGGTCATCGCGTTCGGAGGGCGCGCGGTCGAGCCGGGGCAGCAGCCGAAGTATCTGAACTCGCCGGAGACGCCGATTTACTCGAAGAGCCGGACGCTCTACGGCCTGAACCTGTCGAAGGTGGCCATCCGCAAGCTCGACCGCGCGATTCTCGTCGAGGGGTACTTCGACTTCGCGCAGCTGCTGCAGGCGGGGGTAACGCCCGTGGTGGCCTCCTGCGGCACGGCGCTGACCACCCAGCAGGCGCAGTTGCTGCGGCGGTTCGCGTCGAAGGTCGTCGTCAACTTCGACCCGGACGCGGCGGGCCAGGGGGCGGCGGCGCGGTCGTGCGAGCTGCTGGCGGCCGAGGGGTTCGAGGTGAACGTCGCGGTGCTGCCGGGCGGAGCCGATCCGGATACGTTCGTCCGGGAGCACGGGCGGGATGCCTACGTCGCGGAGCTCCGGTCGTCGCTGCCGTATCTGGAGTTCCTGCTGCGCCGGGAGGGGGCGCGGCACGACCTGGGCACCGATGCGGGGCGCCGGCGGTTCCTGCATGCGATGCTGGAAGTAGCCGCGCGGATTCCGGACGCCGCCGCCCGGGACCAGTTCGCCGACCGGCTGGCCCACACCGCCCGGATTCGGGAGGAAGTGGTGCGGACCGAGATCCGGAAGGCGGCCGGGGCGCGCCGGACCGAGCTGCCCGGGTGGGTGACGGCGAAGGCGCCGGGTGAGTTGAAACCGGCGGAAACCGGCCTGATCTGGGCGTTGCTCACCGATCCGGACAACGCCCGGCTGGCGCTGGAGGAGCTCGAAGCGGCCGATCTGGAGGGGTTGGCGTCCGGGGAGATGCTGGCCACGGCCCGTGAGCTGGGGGACGTACCGGCGCCGTCGTTCCCCACGAGGTGGCTCGAGCGTCTAAATGAGAGGGACGCTGCCCGGCTCACGGCCATCGGGAGCCTCGAGGCGGGGCCGGTGCTGTCGGCGGACGATTGTATGAGGACGCTCCGGCGGATGCGCTTCGACCGGGAGCGGGTGGAACTGCAGGCGGAGCTCATCCGGCTGACGGACGAGCGGTCGCCGGAGGCGCAGGAGCGCTTTGCGCGGCTGAGCGCGCAGAAGCTGGAACTGATGCGGCGGATCGAGGCGCTGGCGGCCGACTAGCGGCCCGGGCCGATGCCCAAATGCCTGACGTCGCGTGGGACGGGACTGAACGGAATCGGGAAATGGCTGAAATGATGCGAACGGTCAGCCAGTCGAAGGAGGACACCCTTGTCGATTGAAGACAAGTACGACGAGGTACGGCAGCTCATCAACATCGGCAAAGAGAAGGGGTACCTGCTCTACGACGAAGTCAACGAGCTCCTGCCGTCCGAGATCACCTCGTCGGAGGAACTGGACGACCTGTTCAACACGTTCGGCAGCGCCGGCATCGAGGTCCTGGACTCGGACAAGGCGTTCCGCGACGACAAGGGCTTCGAGCGGGCGCCCGAGGGCACCGAGGAGGTCGAGCTCGACCTGACGCCGGGCGCGCTCGACAAGACCAACGATCCCGTCCGGATGTACCTGCGTGAGATGGGCACGGTGCCGCTGCTCACGCGCGAGGGCGAGGTCGCCATTGCCAAGCGGATCGAGCGCGGGAAGCTCTCCGTGATCAAGTCCATCTCGCGGACGCCGATGGTCACGCACAAGGTCATCCAGCTCGGCGAGGACCTGCGCAACGACCAGCGGACCATCCGCGAGCTGGTGATTTTCTCGGACGAGGAGATCACCGAGGAGAAGATCGAGGACCGCAAGCGCGAGGTCCTGAAGCAGATCGAGGCCGTCCGGAAGGCGCGGGTCGCCGTCCAGAAGGCCGAGGAGAAGTTCGCCGGCATCCCGAAGAAGGAGAAGCGCAAGTACACCCGTGCGCGGTGGAAGATGCTGCGCGCGCGGGTCGACCTGTCGCAGCGCATCCGTGCGATCGAGTTCACCGAGCTCGTCAAGCGGCGGATGATCGACGAGATCAAGGAGCAGGTCGAGGCCGTCCAGCGCACGGAGCGCGAGATCCGGCACTACGAGCGGCTCCTGAATCCCCCGAAGGGTCGTCGGGCGCCGAAGCTGAAGGACGAGGAGCGCAAACTCTATCTGAAGCGCATCAAGGACCTGCGCGTCCAGCTGAAGGCGCAGGCCGACGAGCTGCAGGAGACGCCCGAGCACCTGCTGAGCACGCTCGAGCGGATCCAGAAGGGGGAACACGACGCGGAGGTCGCCAAGAAGGAGCTGGTGGAGGCGAATCTCCGGCTGGTCGTGTCGATCGCGAAGAAGTACACGAACCGCGGCCTCCAGTTCCTCGACCTGATTCAGGAGGGGAACATCGGCCTGATGAAGGCGGTCGACAAGTTCGAGTACCGGCGCGGCTACAAGTTCTCGACGTACGCGACCTGGTGGATCCGCCAGGCGATCACGCGGGCGATTGCCGACCAGGCCCGGACCATCCGCATCCCGGTCCACATGATCGAGACGATCAACAAGCTGATCCGGACCAGCCGGGCGCTCGTGCAGGAGCTCGGCCGCGAGCCGACCTCCGAGGAGATCGCGCAGCGGATGGACATCCCCGTCAGCAAGGTGCGCAAGGTCCTCAAGATCGCCCAGGAGCCGATCTCGCTCGAAACGCCGATTGGCGAAGAGGAAGATTCGCATCTCGGCGACTTCATCGAGGACCGCGGCGTGGTCTCGCCGGCCGACGCGGTGATCAACATCAACCTGAAGGAGCAGACCGAATCGGTGCTGAAGACGCTGACGCCGCGCGAGGAGAAGGTGATCAAGATGCGGTTCGGCGTCGGCGACGGCAGCGAGCACACGCTCGAGGAGGTCGGCCAGAGCTTCGCCGTCACGCGCGAGCGCATCCGGCAGATCGAGGCCAAGGCGCTCCGCAAGCTGCGCCACCCGTCGCGCAGCCGCAAGCTCCGCGCGTTCCTCGAAGGACGCACCTAGGACTGACGGATTGCGGGTTGCGGATTGATTGCGGATTCGGAGTGCCGCTGGCGGATGATTGGGGATTGACGCAGCGCAGCAGCGAAAATCCGCGATAATCCTCGAGTCGGGGAATCCGCAAACGATCCGAAACCCGCAATCCGACATCCGCAATCGGACGGGCCCTTAGCTCAGCGGTCAGAGCTGCCGGCTCATAACCGGCTCGTCCCAGGTTCGAATCCTGGAGGGCCCATTTACCTTTCGCCATGGCTTGCCATGGCGAAAGTTCTCCCGCCGACGCGGCGAAGCCGCGAAGGCGGCCCCCCGCTCCGTCCACACCCACGATGCGGCCTCGTCCTCCCCTTCCACCCGACATCGAGGAGTTCCGTGACACCCGCTGGCGGCGCGAGCCGGCGCGGCAGGTCGCCACGGTGTACGAGGCCGAACGCTTCATCGAGCAGGTCGGCTTCGCCGCCTGTCTGACCGACTCGCGCCGGTCCGGGCCGTCGCTGTACATCGCGGTCTGCGGGCGGCGCGACGCGGTGCTCCCGCGCAACGTCCAGAAGGACGCCGAGACCTCCCTCGCCTGGCAGCTGAAGGACGAGCTGATGCGGCGCGGACGCGTGTACTACGGCAAGCTCGCGCGCGGCAAGACGATGTTCCTCGCGCCGCGCATGGTGCCGTACTTCCACGCGATCTGGGGCATGCCGCGATCCGGCGAGCGCACGCGCCTGAGCCGCGACGCACGCGCGATCCTGCGCGTGCTCCGCCACGAGTGGGAGATGGCGACCTCCGACCTGCGTGTCGAGTCGAAGGTGACCGACCGCCGCGCCTTCACCCGCGCGCTCGACGAGCTCCAGGCTGCCATGCTGGTCGTGCCGGCGGAGGTCGTCTACCAGCCGTTCACGTACATCTGGACGCTCGCGATCGGCCGATTCCCCGACGCGTTGACCCGGCGCGTGAACCGGCACGCCGCGTTCCGCGAGATCGCGCGCAGCTTCCTGACGGGCGCCGGTCTGACGCTGCGCGGCGAGCTCGCCCGGGTCACGGGCCTGACGCGCGCCGAAGCCGGTCTCGGCAACCGCGCGCTCGTCCGGGACGGCTACGCCGTGATGAAGGCGCCCGGCGTCTACGCGCTCGCGGAGCTCGAGCGAGGCGGCGGGGTCGCGCGGTCGGCCGGTCTCACCGGCGGCGACGTGGCGTAGCCGGAATCCATCGGCAATCCCCCTCGGCCATCCGCACTCCGCAACGAAAAATGGTAGGCTCCAAGTCGTGGACGCTGACCTCGAACGACTGATCCAGCTGCAGGCCCTCGACACGCAGACAGCCGAGGCCCGGAGGGCGCAGAGCGCGATACCGGAGACCCAACGGGCGTTGGACGCAAAGCTCGAAGGGGCCAGAGGGCGGGTCGCCTCCGAGAAGGAACGGCTCGACGCCAACCAGGCCGCCCGCCGCGCCATCGAGAAAGACCTCACCGCCGTGCAGACCCGCCTCTCCCGCTACAAGGATCAGTTGATGGAAGTGAAGACGAACCGCGAGTACCACGCCATGCAGCAGGAGATCGAAACGGCGCAGGGCGAGGTGAAGCGGCTCGAGGACCTGATGCTCGAGCGGATGCTCGAGGCCGACGACATCACGGCGGCGCTGAAGCAGGCCGAAGCCGACCTGAAATCCGCCGAAGCGCAGATCCGGCAGGAGCACGCGGAGCTCGACCGCGAGCTGGAAGCGGCGGCCGGGACGATCGCGCGCACGCAGCAGGAACGCGAGGCGCTGATTGCCGGCATCCCGAAGCCGCTGCTGGCGCTCTACGAACAGGTCGCGCGGGCGCGCCGCGGGCTGGCGGTCGTGCAGGCGCGCGACGGCCTCTGCTCGGAGTGCCACGTACGGCTGCGCCCGCAGATCTATACGGAGATCCGGCAGAACAACGCGATCATCCAGTGCGACAGCTGCCAGCGGATTCTGTACTACGTGCCGCCGCCGCCGGCGCCGGCCCCGGCCCCGGCCCCGGCCGACAGCGGGACCGCCGACAGCGGGACCTCCGCATGATCACGGCGTACATCGACGGCGGCTCGCGCGGCAACCCGGGGCCCGCCGGCTACGGCGCGCAGATCGTCGACGCGGACGGGACGGTGATCGCGGAGCTCCACGAGTCGCTCGGCACGGCAACGAACAACGTCGCGGAGTATCGCGGGCTGCTGGCGGCCCTGTCCTGGGCGGCGGAACGCGGCCTCACGAGCCTGCACGTCCGCTCGGATTCGGAGCTGCTCGTGCGCCAGATGCGGGGCGAGTACCGGGTGAAGAACGCGGGGCTGCAGCCGCTGTTCCAGGAGGCCCGGGCCCTCGTCGCTCGAATCGGCCGCGTGACGTTCGAGCACGTGCGCCGGGAGCAGAACCGGGAGGCGGACCGGCTGGCGAATCTCGCGATGGATGCAGCCGCGGCGGCGAAATGACGGCCCGGACTCGCCGAAGCCCGCGCTGCGAAGATTCCGCGGGCGAAGGCCGGTCAGACCTGATCAGACCTGATCAGACCTGATCCGACCCGATCACAGCCCTGACCCGCCCCTGATGAAGCCGGCCATCC
>CAYUPN010000020.1:0-49815 GCA_964446605.1 uncultured Bifidobacteriaceae bacterium
AGAGCGCCCGGGAGTCGTCGATCGCCGGCCGCACATCCGTCAGCGTCACGCGGGCGCCCCGTCGCGCCAGCAGCGATGCCGCCGCGGCGCCGCTGCGCGCGCCGCCGACCACCACCACACGCCGTCCGGTGACGTCGAAGCCCCTGTCCGTCATCGCAGCTTCAACGTCGTCAGGCTGAGCAGCGCGAAGATCACGCCCATGATCACGAAGCGGGAGATGACCTTCGGCTCGCTCCAGCCGACGAGCTCGAAATGGTGGTGCAGCGGAGCCATGCGGAAGACCCGCTGGCCGGTGAGGCGGAACGAGAGGACCTGGATGATGACCGACAGCGCCTCCAGCACGAAGATGCCGCCGACGATCGGCAGCAGCAGCTCCTGCTTGATCAGGATCGCGACCGTGCCCAGCGCGCCGCCGAGCGCGAGCGACCCGACGTCGCCCATGAAGATCTCGGCGGGGTACGAGTTGTACCAGAGGAAGCCGAGGCTGGCCCCGACGAGCGCGCCGCAGAAGATCGTCAGCTCGCCGGCCGGCGCGAAGCGCACGAGCAGCAGGTACTCCGCCAGGATCCGGTGTCCGGTCACGTACGCGAGCGCCGTGAACGCCGCGACCGCGATCGCGAACGTGCTGATCGCGAGCCCGTCGAGCCCGTCCGTCAGGTTCACGGCGTTGCTCGCGCCCACGAGGACGAGCACCGCGAACACGACGTAGAACGGTCCCAGATCGGGAATCATCCACTTGAAGAACGGGAAGATCAGACGCGTGCTGTAGAGATCGCGGTCGGCGAGCACCAGCAGCGCCACGCCGACGAGCAGCGCGATCGCGATCTGGCCGCCCAGCTTGTAGCGCGGCTTCAAACCGTGATGGTCGCGCCGCGTGATCTTCAGGTAGTCGTCGACGAAGCCGACGGCGCCGAAGCCGGCCGTCGCCAGCACCGCAATCCACACGTAGACGTTCGTCAGATCGGCCCACAGCAGCGTCGGGATCAGCGCCGCGGCGAGGATCAGCAGCCCGCCCATGGTCGGCGTCCCGGCCTTCGCGCGATGGCTCGACGGACCCTCCTGACGGATGATCTGGCCGATCTGGAACTCGCGGAGCCGGCGGATCAGCCACGGTCCGAGCAGGAGGCTGATGGCCAGCGCGGTGAGGCTCGCCGCCGCGGTGCGGAACGTGATGTAGCGGGTCACGTTCAGCACCGAGAACTCGGTATGCAGCGGGTAGAGCAGGTGATAGAGCATCAGCTCCACTCCGCCCGGATCCGGTCCGCGACGATGTCCGTCCGCGTCCCGCGCGATCCCTTCACCAGCACGACGTCACCAGGCTCGAGCAGCGCCGAGACGGGCGCTGCGGCTTCCTGACTGCTCGCCCAGTAGTGAGTTCGCTCCGCCGGGAGACCCGCCTCGCGCGCCGCCTTCACCATGGCCTGCGCCGCATCGCCACCGACGCCGACGAACAGGTCCACTCCCGCCGCCGCGGCACGCCGCCCGGACACCTCGTGCAGGGCGACCGAGAAATCACCGAGCTCCAGCATCTCGCCGAGCACCGCCACGCGCCGCCGCGCACCGGTGTCCGACGCGAGCGCGGCGAGGGCGCTGGCCAGCGCCGCCGGGCTCGAGTTGTAGGAGTCGTCGATCAGCACGACGCCGCGGCCGAGCCGCACGACCTCGCCGCGCCGCGGCGCGGCGGCCAGACCCGCCGCGCGTTCGGCGATCTCGTCGAGCGACACGCCGTGAAGGAGCGCCACAGCCGCGGCGGCCAGCACGTTCAGCAGCGGGCCGCGCCCCGGCAGCGGCACGTGCACGTCCACGCGTCCGGCCGGGGTGGCCATCACCGCCGTCGTCCCCGCGACGCCGCGATCGCGCACGTCGACGGCCCGGACGTCGGCAGCGCCCAGTCCGAACGTCACGACCTCGGCGTCGGTGCGCGCGACACGCGCCATGACGAGCGGATCGTCCGCGTTGGCCACGACACGCGTCGCGCGCGTTGCGCCTTCCAGCACCTCGGCCTTCGCATCCGCAATCGCCTCCGTCGAGGCGAAGTGCCCGACGTGCGCGTCGCCGACGTTCGTCCAGACGCGGACGTCCGGCTCCGCCAGCTCGACGAGCCGCCGGATCTCCCCCGCATGGTTCATCCCGAGCTCGACGACGGCGACGTCCGGCCGCGCGCGGAGATCCAGCAGCGAGAGCGGCAGCCCGACGTGGTTGTTCAGGTTGCCGCGGTTGCGATACACCGTGTAGCGCGTTGACAGGAAGTCGGCGGCCGCTTCCTTCGTCGACGTCTTGCCGGCGCTGCCCGTGACCGCGACGACCGCGGCCGATGAGAGCCGCCGCACGTAGCGCCCCAGCTCCTGCAGCGCGGCCAGGGTGTCGTCGACCTCGATCACCAGTGCACCGGGCACGTCGACCCGTGTGCCGCGATCGACGAGCACGCCGGACGCGCCCCGCGCCAGGCTCTCGGCCGCGAACCCGCTGCCGTCGAACCGCTCTCCCTTCAATGCGATGAAGAAGTCGCCGGGCGCGATCGACCGCGAGTCGATCGAGAAGCGCTCGATCGGCCGCCCGCCGTCTCCGGCGCGCACGCCGCCCGACACGGCCGACGCGATCTCGGCGGCCGTCAGGGTCAGCGGCATCCGCGCGGTCTCGACGCCCGTCATTGCACGCTCAGCCTCGCGCGACGGCGTCTCAGCGCCTCGCGAGCCACCGCGACGTCGTCGAACGGCAGGGCGCGGTCGCCGATCACCTGCGTCTTCTCGTGCCCCTTGCCCGCCACGATCACCAGATCCCCCGGGCGCGCCTCGTCGACGGCCCGCCCGATCGCGGACGCGCGATCGACGATCGCGTGCACCTGTGGCCCCTCCGCCGCCGGCTGGGGTTTGCCCTGCCGGCCGGCAGCGCGATCCGCGCCGGGAATGCCGCGGAGCACGTCCTCCACGATCCGCGCGGGATCCTCGCTGCGCGGGTTGTCGGAGGTCACGATGACGATGTCGCTCATGCGCCCCGCCACCGCGCCCATCAGCGGCCGCTTCGTCCGGTCGCGGTCGCCGCCGCACCCGAACACCGTGATCAGCCGCCCGCCCGACAGCGCACGCGCGGTTTCCAGCAGGTTCTTCAGCGCATCGTCGGTGTGCGCGTAGTCGACGACGACGCTGACGTCGTCGCCCGGACCGGACACGACCTCGAAGCGGCCGGGCACGCCGCCGAGCTCCGCGAGACCGGATTCAATCGCGTCGATCGGCAGATCGAGCGCCACACCCGTTGCCACGGCGCCGAGCAGGTTGTAGACGTTCGGCTGGCCCACGAGCGGCGACTGCACCGCCACGGGTCCGCGCGGCGTGTCGGCGGTGAATCGCAGCCCGGTGAGCGACAGCTGGAACGGCTGCGGCATGACATCGGCGCGCTGCCGGATGCCGAACGTCACCGGACGCTGCACCGTCGGGACCAGCCGGCCGCCCGCCGGGTCGTCGACGTTGACGATCGCGGGCGCGTCTGCGGGCAGCATCTCGAACAGGCGTCGCTTGGCGGCGAAATACGACTCCATGTCGCGGTGGAAATCGAGATGGTCCCGCGTCAGGTTCGTGAACACGCCTGCGGCGAACCGGATGCCGTCGGCGCGCCGCAGCGCCAGCGCGTGCGACGACACTTCCATGGCGGCGGCCCGGCAGCCGTTGTCGACCATCGCGCGCAGCATCGCCTGCAGGTCGGGCGCTTCGGGCGTCGTCCGGACCGCGTCGCGATCGCCGGCGCCGACGTCGTAGACCACGGTGCCGAGCAGGCCGCATTTCATCCCCGCCGCCTCGAAGATCGCGCGGAGGAGATACGCCGTCGTGGTCTTGCCATTCGTCCCGGTGATTCCGACCACCGCCAGCGACGCCGAGGGATCGCCGGTGAAGACCACCGCCAGCTTCGCCAGCGCGAGCCGCGCGTCCTCGACGACGATCCACGGCACACCGGGATCCGAAGCCGGCAGCGTCTCGGCGACGACGACGGCCGCGCCGCGCGCGACGGCCTGCTCCGCGAACGCCGCGCCGTCGGCCTTCTGGCCGCGGAGTGCGACGAAGACCACACCGGGCGCGGCCCGGCGCGAGTCGTAGACCACGCCCGTCGCCGCGGCGTTCGCGCCGCGGTCGAGCGGCGGGCCGGCCGTGGCGGCCGGCGGACCGAGCACGTCGACCAGCTGCCCGAGCGTCATGGCAGGGCCACCTCTCCCTGCGCCATCTGCAGCGGACGCCGGTCCAGTTCCAGCCGGACGCTCGTGCCCGGCTCCACCGGCGTGCCCGGCGCGGGATGCTGCCCGGCCACGACGCCCACGCCCGTCACGCGTGCGGACAGGCCGACGCGCGCGAGCTGACGGATGGCGGCGCGCGCATCGAGCCCCGACAGATCGGGCATCACACCGTCGCGGGCCGGCACCGCGGGCGCCGTGGGCACGACCTGCGCGGACCCGTAGCGCACCGGCGTCACCGGCGTGTCCGCGCGGCGGGCGATCAGGACGGGCGGCTCGGGATCCAGGTTGCGCGGCACGGCGAGCTGCCGCATTACGACCTCGCTGATCCGGCGGAAGACCGGCGCCGCCACGACGCCGCCGGTACGGCCCAGCGCGCGCGGCGTGTCGATCACGACGAGCACCGTCACCGCGGGCTGGCGCGAGGGAATGAACCCGACGAACGAGGCCATGTGCTTCCACTTCACGTAGACCCCGTTCTCGATCTTCTCGGACGTGCCCGTCTTGCCGGCGATCGTGAAGCCGTCGATCCGCGCGGCGCGCGCGGTGCCGTGATCGACCACGCCTTCCATCACCGACGTCATGACGGCGGCGGTGCGCGGGCTGACCGTCCGGCGGATCACCTCGGGCTCGATCGCCGTCCGCACGCCGTCGCGCACGACGGCGCGGACGACTCGCGGCGTGTAGAGCTGGCCGCCGTTGGCGATGGAGCTGACGGCCGCGGCCATCTGCAGCGGCGTCACGCTGATCTGGTAGCCCATCGACACCGACGCCAGCGCGCTGTCGTTCAGCTCCGGCCAGACGATCCCGGCCTGCTCGCCGGGCAGATCCGGCGACAGGCGCGTGCCGAATCCGAAGCGCCGTACGTACCGCAGCATCCGCTCGCCGCCGACCCGGAGGCCCGCCTTGATCGCGCCGACGTTGCTCGACTTGGCCAGGACGTCGGCGAAGCTGAGCACCCCGTAGCGGTGCATGTCGCTCACGCGGCGCGACCCGATCAGGATGTAGCCGGGCGAGCAGTCGATCGGCGTCTCCGGCGTCAGCACGCCCTCCTCGAACGCGGCCGACGCGGTGAAGGTCTTGAACGTGGATCCCGGCTCGTAGCTGTCCATCACCGCGCGGTTGCGCCGGTGCTCGGGAGCGAACTCGCCGTAGACGTTCGGGTTAAACGACGGCAGGCTGGCCATGGCCAGCACCTCGCCGTTCCACGGGTCCATGACGATCGCGACGCCCCCCTGCGCGTGCGCCGCCTCGACGCCGGCGCGCAGCTCACGCTCGACGGCGTGCTGCAGCACGGCGTCGATCGTCAGCTCGAGCGAGGCGCCCCGGGTCGGAGGACGGTCCACGCGGTCGTACGCGTGGCGGCGCGCGTCGGTGAAGACGAGCGACATGCCGTCCTCGCCGCGGATCACGCGGTTGTACGTCTGCTCGAGACCGCCGAGCCCCTTGTTGTCGACCCCGACGTAGCCGAGGACCGGAGCGAGCAGCTCGCGGTTCGGGTAGAAGCGGCGGCTCTCCGCGCTGAAGCCGATGCCTTCGAGGTCGAGCGCCCGCACCGCGCGCGCTTCCTCGGGCGACACCTGCCGCTTGACGTACGCGAACGGGCGGCGCCGCGACAGGCGCTCGAGCAGCGCGTCGCGCCACTCCCTCGACTGGAGGCACCCGTCGAGCACCCGGCAGAGCGCGTCGGTCGTCGCGGCCGGGTCGTCGATCTCCGTGGGCACGGCGTAGATCGTCGTCGCCTCGGCCGAGGTCGCCAGCACGCGGCCGTCACGGTCGAGGATGTCGCCGCGCTCGGCGGGCAGCGTGATCGTGCGCTGCTGCTGGCGCTCGGCGCGCTGCACGTAGTAGTCGTGCCGGACGACCTGGAGCCACACGAGGCGCACCTGGACCGCCACGGCCCAGAGGCCGAGGAGAACGGCCACCGCGAGCAGCCGCCGGCGCACCGTGCGGCGCCAGATGTGCGGAGAAGCGTCGCCCATGCGCGGCTCCTAGCGGCTCGCCACCACGGAGTGGGCCGGGGGCTCCGTCGCCGTCACGCGCTCCAGTACCACCGCGTCCCCCGGACCTGGCGGCACCATGCCGAGCTGCCGGCGCGCAATCGCCTCGATGCGCTGCGGCCGGCGGAGCGCCTCCAGCTGCAGCCGCAGGTGACGGTTGACCTGCTCCTCCGCGGCGCGCGCCTGATGAAGCTGGTCCAGCCGGTAGCCGTAGTGGATCAGCTCGAAGTGCTGCCAGGCCGCGTAGATGACCAGCGCCGCGAACAGGCAGATCACCCGCGCGGAGCGCCACATCTCCCGCATCCGCTCCTGGTCGACCTCGCGGACGATGGGGTTGTTGCGAATGTCCTTCTTGATCTGGTACTCGAAGGCGTCCATTGGCATCCCCCTACACGAGCGCGGGCCGCTCGCCCACGCGCAGCTTCGCGCTGCGGGCGCGGCTGTTGCGCGCCACTTCCGCATCCGACGGCACGATCGGCTTCTTCGTGAGCACGCGGAAGCGGTCGGGCGCCTCGGCCCCGAGCCCACGCATCGTGTGCTTCACGATCCGGTCCTCCAGCGAGTGGAACGTGATCACCGCCATCCGCGCGCCGGCCTCGAGCGCCGCCGCCGCATCCCGCACGAACCCGTCGAGCCCGTCGAGCTCGCGGTTCACCCAGATCCGGATCGCCTGGAACGTCCGGGTCGCCGGATCGATCCGCTGCCATCCGCGCGAGGGCACCGCGCGCCGCACGATCGCGGCGAGCGCGCCGGTCGTCTCCACCGGCCGCGCCGCGGTGATGGCCCGCGCGATCCGCCTCGCATACCGCTCCTCGCCATAGCGGAAGATCACGTCGGCCAGCTCCCGCTCGGACGCGGCGTTCACCAGCTGCGCCGCCGTCGGCCCGGTGCTCCGATCCATGCGCATGTCGAGCGGCTCGTCGCGCCGGAAGCTGAAGCCGCGCCCCTGCGCCTCGAGCTGCGCCGACGACACGCCGAGATCCGCGACGAGACCCGCCACCGCCGTCAGTCCCCTCGACGCCAGCACGGCCGGCAGCTCCCGGTAGTCGGCGTGCACGCCGTCCACGCGCGCCGCAAGCGGGCCGAGGCGCCGGAGCGCTTCGGCAATCGCGTCGCGATCACGATCGATGCCGATGACCCGATCCGCGCCCGCGTCGAGCAGCGCGCGCGTGTGGCCGCCGAGCCCGAGCGTGCAGTCCGCGAAGATGCCGCCGCGCGCCGGCTGCAGGGCATCGACGACTTCGGCCACGAGCACCGGCTCGTGCGTGGGCGCATCGGCCACATTCCCGCTCCGCGCAGTTCGAGCCAGCGGCTCAGATGCCGTACTCGGCCAGCGCGCGCGCGTCGTCGTCGCCGAACGGCTCGCGCTGGAGCTTGCCGAGGAACCGGTCGTGGTTCCACACTTCCAGATAGTCGTACTTGCCGATCACGTCGACTTCGCCGGTCATGGACGCCGACTCGCGCAGGCGCGCGTGGATGAGCACCCGCCCCTGGTCGTCGAGCTCGGCGACCTGGCCGAAGTAGTTGACGCGGTCGAGGAACCGCAGCCGTGAGGGATGCGTCGAGGGCATCTGCGCGAGCTTCTCCTCGATCGCCTGCCAGACCGGCATCGGGTAGATGCGCACGCTCTCGCCGGTCAGGCTGGTGACGAACACCTCGCGGCCGTACGTCTGGTGGACCGGCGCCCGAAACAGGTTCGGGACCTTGAGTCGTCCTTTGTCATCGATTTTCGCCGGGGCATTCCCCCGGAGGACGGCTTTCTGCTCCACTTTGGTCCACTCTGGTCCACCGGCATGGTAGGGATGCCAGCCTGCGTTGTCAACGCAAAACAATTGCGGCTCAGTAAGTTACGCTTTTGCTTCGCCGTTTTATCGGTGGCGCACCCCACAGCTTGGGCGTCCATCCGGCGACACCCCAGCCGCGTGCTACGATTGAGCGTTTCGCCTTCCGGCACCGGCCGGATTCGAGCCTGACGCCTTCATGCTCCGCGCCGCACTCATCGGATTTCCGTCGACGGGCAAGACCACCCTGTTCCAGCTCATGACCGCCAGCCGTGAGACCGCGCGAGGCGGCCGCGGCGACGTCCAGGTCGGCGTCTCGAAGGTGCCCGACCCGCGGCTCGACCGGCTCACGGCGATGTTCAATCCGCGCAAGCGCGTGCCGGCCACCGTGGAGTTCGCCGACCAGGCGCAGGCCGCCGCCGGCGGTGCCAAGGCGCTCGTCGACGTCGCCGCCTACCGCAACGCCGACGCGCTCGTCCACGTCGTCCGGGCGTTCCGCGATCCGGCCGTGCCGCACGCCGCGGGGTCCGTCGACCCGGCGCGCGACGCTCAGGCGATGGAGGACGAGCTGATCCTGGCCGACCTCGGCGTCGTCGAGCGGCGGCTGGAGCGGCTCGACAAGGATCTGAAGAAGACGCGCGCCGCGGAGCTCGAGCTCGAACGGGACCTGCTGACGCGCTGCCGCGAGGCGCTCGAGAACGGGACGCCGCTGCGCGCACTGGATCTCACCGGGGACGACACGCGCCGGCTGCGCGGGTTCCAGCTGCTCTCGGCCAAGCCGCTGCTGCTGGTCATCAACCTCGATGAAGCGGACGTCGCGGCGAGCGGCGCCTCGGTCGAGCGCGCCGCGGAGGCCACCGGCCTGGGCGGGTTCCTCTCCCGGGCCGCCACGCGCGCCGTCCCGGTCTGCGCGAAGATCGAGCTGGAGATCGCGGAGCTGGAGGCGGCGGATGCGGCGGCGTTCCTCGCCGACCTGGGGCTCGAGGAGTCCGGTCTCGATCGCGTGATCCGCGCAACCTACGACCTGCTCGGGTACATCTCCTTCTTCACGGTCGGCGAGGACGAGTGCCGCGCCTGGTCGATCCCGCGCGGCACGGTGGCGCAGGAGGCCGCCGGCGAGATCCACTCCGACATCGCACGCGGCTTCATTCGCGCCGAGGTCGTCAGCTACGATCGGCTCGTCGAGCGCGGGTCGCTCGCCGCGTGCCGCGACCACGGCGAGGTACGCCTCGAAGGGAAGGAGTACGTCGTCGCGGACGGCGACGTGATCAACTTCCGGCACGCGACCTGAGGAGGGCCTGCGGGGCATTCCGCTGCCGGATTCCCGACGCCATGAGCATCCGCACCATTCTGGTCTGCGAGGCGCAGGTGCCGTTCGTGCAGGGAGGCGCCGAGCTGCACGTCCGCGCGCTCGTCCGCCAGCTCCGTGCCCGCGGCTATCTCGCCGAGCGCGTCTCGCTGCCGTTCAAGTGGTATCCGAAGGAGGAGATCCTGGCGCACGCCGCCGCCTGGCGCCTGCTGGATCTGGGCGAGAGCAACGGCCGGCCCGTGGATCTGGTGATCGGCACGAAGTTCCCCAGCTACTTCGCGCGCCACGACAACAAGGTCGCCTGGCTGATTCACCAGTACCGGGCCGCCTACGAGCTGTGCGGGACCGAGTACAGCGACTTCGACCACGTCGAGGCCGACGTGGGGCTGCGCGATACGCTGCTCGAACTCGACACCCGCATGCTCGCGGAGTGCCGCCGCCTGTTCACGAACGCCGGCAACACGGCCGGACGGCTGAAGAAGTTCAACGGCCTCGACGCCCGGCCGCTGTATCATCCGCCTCATCTGGCCGATCGGATTCGCCCCGGGCAGTACGGGTCGTACGTGCTCTGCGTCGGCCGGCTCGAGACCGTGAAGCGGCCGCAGCTCGCGGTCGAGGCGATGGCGCAGGTCGATTCCGCGATGCGCCTCGTGGTGGCCGGCGACGGCACGCAGCGCGCGAACCTGGAGGCGCTCGCCTCCCGCCTCGGCGTCGCCGATCGGGTCGACTTCCCCGGGGCGGTTGGCGACGAGGAGCTGCTGTCGCTGTATGCGGACGCGCGGGCGGTCGTCTACGTGCCGTACGACGAGGACTTCGGCTACGTGACGCTGGAGGCGTTCCTCGCCCGCAAGCCGGTCGTGACCTGCCGCGATTCGGGCGGGACGCTCGAATTCGTCGTCGACGGCGTGAACGGCGCCGTCTGCGAGCCCACCGCCGATGCGCTCGCGGCGGCGATCGCCGGCTACGCGGCGTCACCGGTCCTCGCGGCAGCGCACGGCGAGGCCGGCGAGGCCCGGGCGCGCGCCATCACGTGGGACGGCGTGGTCGAGGCGCTGGTCGGCGCAGGCTCGTGAGAACGGAAGGGACGCGGTGGCCAAGCTGATCATCCAGATTCCGTGCCTCAACGAGGCCGAGACGCTGCCGGCCACGCTGCGGGATCTGCCGCGCACGCTGCCCGGCATCGACCGCATCGAGGTCCTCGTTGTCGACGACGGGTCCCGCGACGGCACCGCGGAGGTCGCCCGCGCGCACGGCGTCCATCACGTCGTCCGGTTCCGACGGCGCAAGGGGCTGGCGGCCGCCTTCATGGCGGGCATCGACGCCGCGCTCAAGCTGGGGGCGGACTTCATCGTCAACACCGACGCCGACAACCAGTACGTCGGCGACGACATCGCCCGGCTGATCGAGCCGCTCGTCCGCGGCGACGCCGACATCGTCATCGGCGACCGCAACATCAGGGCGCTCTCCGAGATGAGCCCGCACAAGAAACGGCTCCAGCGCCTCGGCAGCTGGGTGGTCCGCCAGGTGTCCGGCACGCAGGTGCCCGACACGACGAGCGGCTTCCGCGCCTACACGCGCGAGGCGGCGCTGCGCATGACCATCGTCTCGGAGTTCTCGTACACGCTCGAGTCGATCATCCAGGCCGGCAAGCGCCGCATGGCGATCGCGCACGTCCCGATCCGCACGAACCCGCGGGCCCGCCCGTCGCGCCTCTTCGACAGCATCTGGGGATACATCAAGGCCTCGGCGGCCACGATCGTCCGCATCTATGCGATGTACGAACCGTTGAAGGTGTTCTCGTACATCGGCGCCACGCTCTTCATCGCGGGGTTCGCGCTCGTCCTGCGGTTCCTGTACTTCTATTTCACCGGGACCGGCCTCGGCCACGTCCAGTCGCTCATCATCTCCGCCGTGCTGATGATCGTGGGCTTCCAGGTCGTGCTCATCGGGCTGGTGTCGGACGTCATCTCCGGCAACCGGAAGCTGCTCGAGGATCTGGTCTACCGCGTGCGCTCGATCGAGCTCCGTACGGCCAGTCCGCCGGCGCAGGATCCGGTCGACGAGGACGTCCGCGTCGGGATCCGGGAGTAGGCGGTGGCGGAACCGTCCACGACATCGATCATCATCCCGGCGTACAACGAAGCCGGGAGCATTGCGGCGGTCGTCTCCGCGCTCGGCAACGCCGCTCCCTGGCACGAGATCATCGTCGTCGACGACGGATCGGTGGATGGGACCGGGGAGCGCGCGGCTGCCGCCGGCGCGCTCGTCGTGCGCCATCCGTACAACAAGGGGAACGGCGCGGCGGTGAAATCAGGCGTGCGGCGCGCGACCGGGGCCAACGTGCTCGTCGTCGACGGGGACGGACAGCATCGCCCCGGCGATGCCGCGCGGCTCGTCGAGCGGCTCGGCGAGTTCGATCTCGTCGTCGGCGCCCGATCCGGCCGGACGCAGGCGACGCTGTCCCGGAGGGCCGGCAACGCGCTGCTGAACTGGCTGGCGAGCTATCTGACCGGCCGCGACATCCCGGATCTGACGTCGGGCTTCCGCGCGGCCCGGCGCGAGTGCCTGCTCGAGTTCCTGCACCTGCTGCCGAACGGCTTCTCGACGCCGACCACGACCACACTCGCGTTCGTGAAGGCGGGATACAACGTCGCGTTCGAGCCGATCGAAGCGGAGCAGCGCGTTGGCAAGTCGAAGATCCGCCTGGCGCAGGACGGGGCCAAGTTCTTCCTGATCCTGCTGAAGATCGTCACGATCTTCAGCCCGCTGCGCGTGTTCGTCCCGGTGAGCCTGGTGACCTTCGGGGTGGGATTCCTCTATGCGATCTGGACCATCCTCACCCAGTCGCACGTCACCAACTCCTCGGTCCTGCTGATCGTGCTCGCGGTCGTGATCTTCCTCGTCGGTCTCATCTCGGAACAGATCTCGGCGCTGCGCTTCGAGAGCCGTCAGTGATGCACGTCGAAGGCGGGCGGCCGCGGCTCCGGCCACTGTTCTGGGCCGCCGCGGCGGCCATCGTCCTGCGCCTGGTCTTCGGCATCGGCTACTGGGTCGGCAAGCCGCTCACGCACGACGAACGGGAGTACCTGGAGCTTGCGGCCAGCCTGTCGGCCGGCCGGGGGTTCACCTACGGGACACCGGCCGACGACGCTCCGGTGGAGCGGTTCGGACGCGCGCCGGTCTACCCGCTCTTCCTGGCCGCCGTGACGAGCGCGGCCGGCGCCGTCCGGGTGCCGGAGCTGACGGCCGTCCGGGTCGTGCAGGCGCTGCTCGGAGGCGCGACGGTTCTGCTGCTGGCGATGGTGGCACGGCGTGCGGTGGGGGATCGGGCCGCCGCGATCGCCGCCTGGGGATCCGCACTCTACCCGCCGCTCGTCTGGATTCCGGCGTACGTGTTCTCCGAGGCGTTGTATCTGCCGCTCGCGCTCGCGAACGTGCTGCTCGTCGATCGGCTGGCGCTCGCGGCGGACCGCGGGCAGCGGACGGCGCGGCTGGCCTTCGGCTGCGGCGCGCTGGCCGGCCTCTGCGCGCTCACGCGGCCGGGTCACGTCTTCTTCGCCGCCGCGCTCGTGGTGTATCTCGCGGCGCGCCGGCATCGCGGAGCGGTCGCCGCGCTGGCGGCCGGCGCCGCCCTCGTCATCGCGCCATGGACGGCCCGCAACTACGCCGAGTACGGGCGCGTGGTCCTCATTGCCTCCGAAGGCGGCATCACGTTCTGGACGGGCAACCATCCGCTGGCGATCGGAGAGGGGGACCTGGCCGCGAATCCCGACATCAAGCGGGACAACCTCCGGCTGCGCGCCGCACATCCCGGCTGGACGCCCGAGGAGCTCGAAGCGGTCTACTACCGGGAGGCGCTGGCGTCGATCGGGGCGGATCCGCTCCGCTGGCTGACCCTGCTGCCGCGCAAGGCCATCTACCTCTTCGTGCCGGCAGGCCCGTCGTATACTCTGCACTCGGCCCGCTACCTCGCCGCCTCGGTGGCGTCGTGGGGACTCCTGCTGCCGGCGGCGATCGCAGGGCTGGTCGTCCTCGGGCGGGGTGGCCGGCGGCCGCGCGGCGTCCTGCTGCTCGCCGCCTCCGCCGTCGCGGCAGCGCTCGTGTTCTTTCCGCAGGAACGCTTCCGACTCTCCGGGCTGGATCCGGCGGCTCTCGTGCTGGGCGCCGGCGCGCTTGCGCTGGCCACCGCGCCGCGTCGATCGCCGGCCCCCCTGACCGCCGCATGAGCGTGCTCGTCGTCATCCCGACCTACAACGAGCGGGGCAACCTGCCGGATCTGGTGCGCGCCATCATGGCGCACGAGCACTTCCGCGTGCTCGTCGTCGACGACGCCTCGCCGGACGGGACGGGAGAGGCGGCCGACGCGCTCGCCCGCGAGTTCCCGGGCCGCGTGGATGTCATGCACCGGACCGGCCCGCGCGGGCTCGGCCGGTCCTACGTCGACGGACTCCGCCACGCGCTGTCGAACGGCGGCGCGGATCTGATCTGCCAGATGGACGCGGACTGGTCGCACGATCCGCAGTACCTGCCCGCGCTCACGCAGGCCGCGATCGAGCACGATCTCGTCATCGGCTCGCGCTATCTGAACGGCGTCAGCGTCGTCAACTGGCCGCTGCGGCGCATCTTCCTGAGCGCGTTCGCCAACCGTTACATCCGTTCGGTCACCGGCCTGCGCGCGAGCGACTGCACGAGCGGCTTCCGGTGCTGGCGCCGCGAGATGCTGGCGCGCCTGCCACTCGACCGCATGGTGTCGGACGGCTATGCGTTCCTCGTGGAGCTGCTCTTCGAGGCGCATCGCCGCGGCGCACGCATCGGCGAAGTGCCAATCATCTTCATCGAGCGGCGCGTGGGCTCGTCGAAGCTCTCGGGCAGCGTGGTCCTGGAATCGGCGCTCACGCCGTGGCGGCTTCGGCTCCGCTCGCTCCTGGGGCCGCCGTGAGCCGGCATCGCGTCGTCATGGTGGCGAGCTCCTACCCGCGCTACCCGGGCGATACGGTCGGCACCTTCATGGAGCCGATCGCCCACGGACTGGCCGCGCGCGGCCATGACGTGCACATGGTCCTGCCGTGGCACCCCCGCTGGACGCGCGGAGAGCGCGAAGGCGGTGTGCACTTCCACCTGTTCCGGTACGCCCCGCATTCGTCGCTCAATCTGTTCGGCTACGCCGGTGCGCTCGACGCCGACGTCCGGCTGCGCCTGCGAGCGGTCGCGGCGACCCCGCTGGCCCTCGCCTCCGGATGGCGGCTCGCACGGCGCGTCGCTCGCGACGTGGGCGCGACGGCGATGCACGGACACTGGGTCGTGCCGGGAGGCGCCATCGCGGCGGCCGCCGCCGGAGATCGGCCGCTGGTCGTGAGCCTTCACGGCTCCGACGTCTTCGTCGCCGAGCGCCATGCGCCGGTGAAGCGGGTTGCGCGATGGGTGTTCGGGCGCGCCCGTGTCGTGACCGCGTGCAGTGACGACCTGCGCACACGGGCGATCACGCTCGGCGCCGCGCGCGAGGCCTCGATCACCATCCCGTACGGCGTCGACACCGGCAGGTTCCGGCCGGATCCCGCGGCACGGGCGCGCATGCGCGCCGCGTGGCGCATCCCGGAGGACGCCGAGCTGGTGGTCGCCGCGGGCCGGTTCGTCCGGAAGAAGGGGTTCGAATATCTCATCGACGCCATCGCCCGGCTTGCGCCGGAACGGCCCCATCTGACGCTCGTGCTCGCGGGCGCCGGCGATCTCGACACCGAGCTGCGGCGGCGCGCGGCGGCGCGCGGCATCGCCGAGCGCGTGATCTTCCCCGGGCTGCTGCTGCAGGACGACATCGGACCGGCACTCGCCGCCGCCGACGTCGTGGCCGTGCCGTCGGTGCGCGACGACGCCGGCAACGTGGACGGACTGCCGAACGTCGTGCTCGAGGGGCTCGCATCCGGCACGCCGGTTGTCGCGTCTCCCGCGGGAGGCATCGGCACGGTCGTGCGCGACGGCGTCACAGGCCTGCTCGCGCCCGAGCGCGATGTCGACGGGCTGGCCACGGCGATCGCGCGGCTGCTGGACGATGCGGTGCTGGCCGGGAGACTGGGTGGCGAGGCGAGACGCTGGGCCGAAGCGAACGCCTCCTGGGCGACGACGGCCGAGGCATTCGAGCAGGCATACGAAGACGCCTGCCGACGGGAAGGAGCAGGCGTAGCGTGAACGGCGTGGCGCGAGGCTCCACGCCTGAAGGAGCGCGAGCCCGATGATCGGCCTGGCTGCGGCGCTGGCGCTGATCGTCTATCTCCCTGGCGCGCTGATCTTCAGACTTCCGGTGGCGGACCGTGATCGGCGGATGTCGCTGGACCCCGCCGAGCGCGTGTACTGGGCGATCGCGCTCAGCCTGGCGATCTCGTTGACCGCCGGGTTCGTGCTCGCCGCGGCCGGCCGGTTCAGCCTGCCGCGTGTCATCGCCGCCGACGTCGTGATCGCGATCCTCGCAATCGCAGCCGGAAACCGGCGTCTGCTGGCACGCGGCGCGGCGCGACCCACCGCCTGGACCGCCGCGCCGGTGCTCGTCGCGGCGCTCTGTCTCTGGCTGTATCCGCCGCCATCGGAATACGTCATGGGCGGCAAGGACCCCGGCACGTATCTGAACGCTGGAGTCCAGATCGCACATGGCGGGAATCTCATCACGCACGACGAGGTGGTCGCGACGCTGCCTCGTGAGTACCTGCCGCTCTTCTTCCCGCCGCACGGATTCGACGAGTACTACAGCCTCCGGTTCATGGGCTTCTTCCTGCTCGATCCGGCAACAGGCGCGGTCGTCGATCAGTTTCCGCACCTGTATCCCGTGGCTGTCGCGATCGGATACGAGCTGCACGGGCTGACGGGGGCGCGCTACGTGTCGATCGGCCTCGCCGCGCTCGGCGTGCTCGGGCTCTACTTCCTCGCCGCGCGGCTGGCGGGACGGCCGGCCGCCCTTGCCGCGTCGGGGCTGCTCGCGATCCATCTCGTGCAGCTGTGGCACGCGCGCATCCCGAACTCGGAGATTCTCACCCAGCCGCTGCTGCTCGCCGGGATGCTCGCGTGCACGCGCGCGCATGTCGACGGCGATCGCTTCTTCGCGCCGGTGGCCGGGCTGTTGCTCGGTCTGCTGCTGTTCTCCCGGATCGATGGTGCCCTGGTGCTCGCTTTCGCCGGTGCGGGGCTCGGACTGTGGTGGCTGACGGGCGGGCGCGTGCGGGCCGGCTTCGTGATGCCGCTCGCGGGACTCGGGGTGGCCGCCGGCGCGTACGCCGTGGTGTTCCTGGCGCCGTACCTGAACACGCCCCGCCGATGGCTCGAAGCGAACTGGATCCCGCTCGCCGTCGTGATGCTGGCGGTAGTGGCGGCGTGGGCGGCCGGACTGCGGCTCCGCCAGCGTGAGGCCGTCCAGCGCTCCGTCCGCCGGTGGGCGCCTGCCGTCATCGCCATGGGGATCGTCGGGCTCGGCATCTACGCCTGGTTCTTCAGGATCCAGGGAGGACGGCTCGCCGAGCACGACGCCAGCTCGCTGCGCATGTTTGGCTGGTACGTCCACCCGGCAGCCATCGCGATCGCCGTGGCCGGGTTCGTCCTGCTGGCGATGCGCCGGTTCTGGAAGGATCCCGTCTTCCTGTCCGCGGCCGCAGGCAGCGCCGTCTTCTTCTTCTACAAGATCCGGATCGTCCCCGAGCACTTCTGGACCACGCGACGGTTCGTGCCGATCCTGCTGCCGGCCGTCATGCTGTGTCTCGCGGCGGCGGCCTTCATGCCGCTCGACTTCAGCGGCGCCCGCGCACGGTTGGCTGGCTGGATCCGGTACGCGGCAGGGGTCGCCGTACTGACGGCCATCGCGCTGTCGTTCTGGCAGGCCGCGGCGCCGGTACGGGCGCACGTGGAGTACGCCGGTCTCATTCCGCGGCTCGAGGCCCTCGCCGGCCGCCTGACCGATCGCGATCTGCTGCTGGTCGAATCGCGCAACGCGACCGACGTCCACGTGCTCGCGCTGCCGCTCGCCTACATCTACGACCGCGAGGTCCTCGTGCTCACGAGCCCCCGGCCCGATCGGCTGATGTTCGCGGGGTTCATCCGCTGGGCGCTGGACCACTACGAGAACGTGTACTTCCTGGCCGGCGGCGGCACCGATCTTCTCTCGCGGTGGTTCGCGGTCGAGGCCATCGCCAGCGAGCCGATACAGGTTCCGGAGTACGAGTCGGCGTGGAACGCGTATCCGTCCGGCGCGCGCCTGAAGAAGTTCCATCTGGACCTGTACCGCTTCGCACCGGCCCGGGCAGGGGTGCTGCCGCCGACGTCGGTCGACGTCGGCGCGGCCGACGATCTGCACGTGCTGCGCTTCCATGCGAAGGAGCAGGATCGACGGGGCACGTACCGCTGGTCCCGTGACGTGTCGTACCTGATGCTCTCCGGCATCGACGGGGACGCGACGGCCCTGGTGCTGTGGATGGACAGCGGCGGCCGTCCGAAGGCCGCGCCTCCGGCCGACGTCGAGATCAGCATCGGCGAGACCGTCATCGGCCGCGTGCGCGTGGAGGGCGGCGGCGGAACCTACACCCTGCCTATCCCGCCGGATCTCGCGGAGAGGGCGGCCCGCGCGGCGGACCCGCTGACGGTGCGCCTGCGGACGACGACGTGGAATCCGCGCGAGCTGCTCGGGGTGTCCGACGATCGCGAGCTCGGTGTTATGGTGGACCGGGTCGAGGTCGTCCGGCGATGAACGGCGTGCGCCCGGCCGGCGCGACACGGGCTCGCGACGGGGCATCCGGCTGATCGACCCGCGTCATGTTCGAGCACCTCGACATCTACTCTCCGCGCGAGCGCGTCGCCGTCGGGCTCGCCGATCTGGGCCTGCGGGCCGTGGCCGCCGCCTGGCCGCAGCGCCGGGCGCCGACGGGGGCGCCTCGGCGCATCCTGCTGCTCCGGCTGGAGCGGATTGGCGACCTCCTCATGTCGCTCGGCGCAATCCGCGCGGTGCGGCGCGCGGCGCCGGACGCGCGGATCGACCTGGTCGTCGGCAGCTGGAACGCGCCGGTTGCCCGGTTGCTTCCCGAGGTGGACGAGGTCGAGACCCTGGATGCGCCCTGGCTCGCGCGCAGCGGCGGCGGCTCGATGCGGGAGCTCCTCGCGCGCGCGTCCCACTGGCGCGCGCGGGCCTACGATCTCGCGATCAACTTCGAAGGAGACATCCGCTCGAACCTGCTGCCCTGGATTGCCGGGTCGGCGCGGCGCGTCGGCTTCGTGCATGCCGGCGGCGGGCCGCTGCTGACCGACGTCGTCCCGCACGACTCCAGGCGTCACGTCGCGGATGGCGGACTGCGCCTGGTGGAGCGCGCGTTCGACATGCCGGCCGGGACGCTGTCGTCGTTTGCGAGCGGCACGGACGCCTGGAGACTCTCCGTACCGGCGCCCGCGCGCGCCGCGGCCCGCCACATGCTGGAGTCCACGCTCCCGGGCGGCGGCCCCATCGTGGCGGTGCACGTCGGCGCGGGACGCGCCGTCAAGCAGTGGCCTCCGGAGCGATTCGGCGACGCAGCCGCGATGCTGGCGCGCGATCCGGGCGCCCGGATCCTGTTCACCGGCGCACCAGAGGAGACGGCACTCGCGAACGCCGCGATGGCGCGCGCGCGGGAGCTCGGAGCGACGGCGGCTTCGACGTCGGGTGGGACCGACCTGGTGCTGCTCGCGGCCGTGCTCGAACAGTGCCGGATGCTCGTGACCGGCGACACCGGCCCGATGCACCTGGCGTCCGCCGTCGGCACCCCGCTCGTCGCGATCTTCGGGCCGTCGATGCCGTGGCGCTACGGCCCGATCGGCCCCGCGCGCGTGGTTCGCATCGACCTCCCCTGCAGCCCCTGCAACCGGATCCGCAGGCCGCCCGAGCGGTGCGCAGGCGTGCCCGACTGCCTCGCGGGTATCGGTGTCGAGGCCGTGGTCGCCGCCGCGCGCGAGCTTCTCGGCGGGCAGGCGATCCGTCTGCAGCCGGCGGGCCGGCCATGAGCCGCGAGCTCACCGGGTTCGTGTCGGCCGACGGATCGGCGGCGATGCCGGTCAGCGCGCTGCTCGACCCGGACGCGGCGGACCGTGCGGATGCCGACGCCAACCGCTGGATCAAGGCGCTGCGGCATGCCGTCATCGACGGACAACCCTGGCGCGATCGTTTCACCCACCGGGGAGACTCGCTCTGGTGGTTCGCGGAGATCTACCTGCACAAGCAGCAGGTCGTCACCCGCGTCTTCCGCGCGCTGGCGGCGCTCGAGCCCCTCGCCGACCGCGAGCCGGGCAGCCGCTGGACCCTGTCGGGCGCGGATCCGGTGCTCGCGCACGTCGCGCGCGGGCTCGCGTCGCGCATGCCGATTCACATCGAGGGGCCTGCCGATCGCGGACACCCGGCGCGCTCGATGCGGCTGCGAACGAAGGCGCTGTTCCACACGGCATCCGCGCTCGCCGATCGCCTGCGGCCGATCCGCTCGCGCCGCCGGGGGTCACCGACAGTCGCCGCGTTCGTGCACTCCGCGTTCCTTCGGGCGGGCACCGGCGAAGAGGCGTACACCGGTCCCGTGCTGTCCGAGCTGCGGCGGCAGCTGCCGGCAGGTGCCCTGCAGCTGATCGGCCTGGGTCCGCGCACGAACTTCCGGGTGCGCCGGTGGAGGGACCGCCTGCGGGAGTTCACGGATCCGGCGGCCCGCCACCTGCCGGTGACGCCCATCGAACTGCTGGCCGGGTGGCGTGATCTCGCGCCGTCGCGAGCGGTATGGCGCGGCAGGCATGCCGCGTTCGAGGCGCTGCGCCGCAGCGCCGCGCTGCGCGCGGCCGCCGTCATCCGCGGCTGCGACATCTGGCCGATTCTCGAGGAACAGCTCCGCGGCATCGCGGATCTGCAGTTCCCGTGGTCGGCGCGGGCGATGGACGAAGCGGCCGCGGCGCTGGATCGGCTGTGCCCCGACGTCGTCCTGACGTATGCCGAGGCCGGGGGCTACGGACGCGCGCTCGTGCTCGAGGCGCGACGCCGGGGCATCCCCTGCGTCGCGCTGCAGCACGGGTTCATCTACCGGCACTGGCTGAACTACCTGCACGAACCGGACGAGATGGCACCGTCACCGGGCAACCCGCACGACCGCGGGTTCCCGCTCCCCGACTGCACGCTCGTCTTCGACGACTTCACGCGCGAGCACCTGGAGACGCAGGGCCGGTTTCCTCCGGACGCGCTGCGCGTCACGGGCAGCCCGCGGCTCGACGCCCTGGCGGCCTCGGCCGCCCGGCTCGACGAGGCGGGCCGCCTCGCGCTGCGCGCGTCGCTGGGAGTGCCGGCCGGCGCGCCCGTGGCGCTCGTCGCGGCCAAGCACGCCCAGATGGGTGGCGGCTTCGCGGCGCTCGTCGCCGCCATGCGGGACATGCCGGGAGCCTGGCTCGTCGTGAAGCCCCATCCCGCGGAAGGAGCCGACCCGTATCTGGCGGACGCCGCCGGCGCCGATCGTGTCGTCGTCGCTCCACGGGAAGCCGACCTGGGGCGGCTGACGGCCGTCGCCTCGGTGCTCGTGACCGTCAACTCGACCGCCGCGATCGAGGCCATGGCGCTGGACGTTCCCGCGCTGGTGCTGGATCTTCCCAACAATCTGAGCCCTTTCGTCGAGGCCGGCGCGATGGCCGGGGCGGCCCGGCACGAGATCGCCGAACGGCTGAGATCGCTCATGTATGATCAGGAGGCGCGGCGGACGCTCGGGGCCGCGCGCCGGGCGTTCCTGCACCGGTATGGCATCCGGGCCGACGGTGCCGCCGCGCGACGGGCGGCCGAAGCCGTTCTCTCTTTCGCGGGGCACTGAACATCCGTGCATGCCTTCATCACCGGCGGGGCCGGGTTCATCGGATCGCATCTGGCCGAATCGCTGCTGAGCGCCGGTCATCAGGTCACCATCCTCGACAATCTCTCCACGGGCGCCATCGAGAACATCGCGCACCTGAAGGGGCGCCCGGGCTTCCGGTACGTCATCGAGAGCGTCACCAACGAGCCGGTGCTGGCCGAGCTCATCGATGGCTCCGATGTCGTCTTCCACTTCGCGGCCGCGGTCGGCGTCAAGCTGATCGTCGAGGCGCCGGTGCACACGATCGAGACCAACGTGCACGGCACGGAGGTCGTCCTCCGCCACGCGAACAAGAAGAAGAAGCTCGTCGTGGTGGCGTCGACGTCCGAGGTGTACGGGAAGAGCACCGCCGTGCCGTTCCGGGAGGACGCGGACCTCGTCATGGGGCCGACGCCCAAGCACCGCTGGGCCTATGCCTGCAGCAAGGCGATCGACGAGTTCCTGGCGCTGGCCTACTGGAAGGAGAAGAAGCTCCCGGTCATCATCGTCCGGTTCTTCAATACCGTCGGGCCGCGGCAGACCGGGCGCTACGGCATGGTCGTCCCCAACTTCGTCCGGCAGGGGCTGGCCGGTCAGCCGATCACCGTGCACGGGGACGGGCGGCAGAGCCGGAGCTTCTGCTACGTGGGAGACGTCGTCAGCGCGCTGGAGCGCCTCGTGGTCGAGCCGCGAGCGGTCGGCGAGGTGTTCAACATCGGCAACAACGAGGAGATCTCCATCCTCGAGCTGGCCGAAAAGGTGCGCGCGCTCACCGGAGGCCGTTCGGAGATCCAGTTGATCCCGTACGATCAGGCCTACGAGGCCGGGTTCGAGGACATGCCCCGGCGTGTGCCCGATCTCACGAAAATCAGGCAGCTCGTCGGCTACGAGCCGACCGTGTCGCTCGACGAGATCCTCGCCAGGGTCATCGACCATTTCCAGAAGCGGTAGGCCGTGCTGCACCCTCTGCGCCGCCGCGCGCGCAGGTTCGTCGAATCGGCGTTGCGCCGCAACGCCCGGCTGGTCAAGCGCGTGCTGCTGGCGACCGGCCGCGACGAGGCGCCGCTGCCCGAGATCGTCCAGATCGAGAGCACGAACATCTGCAACGCGAAGTGCGTCTTCTGCCCCCGCGACGAGATGGAACGGCGGCAGGGCATCATGGACATGGCGCTCTACCGGCGGATCGTCGACGAGTGCGCCGAGCTCGGGATCGCCCACCTCCGGATGCACAACTACGGCGAGCCGTTCGTCGACCGCGGGCTGGTCGAGAAGGTGCGCTACGCGAAGGAGCGCGGCATCCCGCAGGTCGGGATGATCAGCAACGGCTCGCTGCTCACCGAGAAGGCGGCGCGCGGGATGATCGAGGCCGGGCTCGACGCGATCAACATCAGCGTCGACGCGTCGGGGAAGGAGACGTTCGAGCGCACGCGGGTCGGCCTCAAGTACGACAAGGTCATCGGCAATGTCGAGCGGCTGCTCGCGCTGCGACAGGAGGCCGGGACGTCGCGGCCGAAGCTGATCCTCTCGTTCGTGCGGCAGGACAACTCCGAGGACGAGCGCGCGTTCATCGAGCACTGGCGGAACCGCGCCGACAAGATCCACATCACCGACCTGCACAACTGGGCCGGCACCCTGCACCGGCAGTCCGACGTCAACTATCCCTGCTACCGTCCGTGGCTGACCTTCACGGCGCTCTGGGACGGCCGCGTCGCGCTCTGCTGCGCCGACTTCGACGGCACGACCATCCTCGGCGACCTGCGCACGTCCACGATCCGCGAGGTCTGGAACTCGGAGGCGTACCGCGCCGTCCGGCGGGAGCACCTGGAGAGCGGCGGCCCCGAGATCTGCCGGTCGTGCGACCTGCCGAAGAAGGACTCGCCGCTCTGGATCCTGAAACTGCGCTGATTCCGGTCGCGCGCCCCGGACGTATACTGGTCGGGCTCCCGTGGCCTGCCGATATTCCGGACGCATGAATCGACGTTCTCCCGGATCGACGCTGGTTGGAGCGGCCATCGGCCTGCTCCTCGGTCTCGCGGCGGCGCCAGCCGCGGCGGACCTGCGGCTGTCGTTTCATGGGGGGCACATCACGATCGAGGCGTCGAACGTCCCGCTGCGCGAGATTCTCGCCGAGTGGTCCCGGCTGGGCGGAACCCGGATTGTCGGCCTCGAGAAGGTCGCCGGCCCGCCGGTGACGCTGACCCTGACCGATCAGCCCGAATCGCGGGCGCTGGAGGTCCTGCTCCGGCCGCTCGCCGGATACCTGGCGGCGCCACGGCACGATCCGCGCACCGGCGCGTCCGTCTACGACAGGGTCTTCCTGCTCCCGACCAGCGTCGCATCCGCGGCGCCGCCGCAGGTGACCCGCCCGCCGATGTTCCGGCCGCCGCCACAGCCGTTCCCGGATCCCATCGATCTGGCCAACCAGGACGCGGTGCGGGAACCCGCGGTGGTGGAGGAAACGCCGGTCCTCGATCCCGACGGCCAGCAGGTCCCGCCAAACCCGGCGATCCCGCCAGACCCGGCGATCCCGCCGAACCCGGCGATGTTCGGCGATCCCCGATCGCGGCCCGCGCCCGGTGGGCTGCTTCAGCCGCCGGACATGCCGCTGGATCCGAATGCGATGCCCGCAGAAGCGGCACCGGCGGCCCCGACCGGACCGCTCACGTCTCCGCGCCCGGGCGTGCTGCCCCTTCCGCAGCAGCCGCAGGGGCAGCAGCCACGACGCTGAGCCCGGCGGATGTCACGCTGGATGCGCAGCAGCGCGACGCGCGAGACGATCCCCGCAGGCTCCAGCAGCGCTGGCGAGCCGTCTTCGGCCGCCTGCCCCTCGACACAGGACGGCAGCGCCGCAAGGGCGAAGGTCGCCATCGCCGCCCTGCTGTTGACGATGGCGTTCGCGACGGCATTCGTCGACTTCCGCATTCGGGAGTTTCGACCGCTCGTCCATGAGTCCTACATCCCCGCCGTGCTCGACGGATCGGCGGAGGCACCGGGCCGGTATCGGGTGCTCGCCCCGTGGGTCGTCAAGCTGGTCGAAGCGGCCACGCCGCTCGATCTCGAAGGCGCCTGGCACGCGACGCGGCTCGCGTGGTTCATCTGCGCGTACTTCGTGACCTATGCCTATTTCAGGACGTGGTACGACAGGCTCCTGGCATTTGCCGGAACGGCCATCGTCGCGGCCACGCTCCCGCTGACGTTCACGAATTCCTGGGCGCACCCGGACCACGCGCCTGAACTTGCGCTCTTCACCGCGGCCGCGCTGGCGCTGGCGCGGGGGCGGGAGCGGCTGTTCGGCGTGCTCCTGGTGCTCGCCTGTCTCAATCGGGAGACAGCGGCCTTCCTGGTGCTCCTCTATCTGGCTCCGCCCTGGTCTGCACGGCGGCTGACCCGGGGGCTCCTGTTCGGCCTGCTCGCCGGAAGCGTGCTGCTCGGGCTGCGGATCTGGCTGGGAGTGGAGCACTACGAGTACTGGCAGTTCTGGCGCAATCTGCGGTTCTTCGGACTGCTTCCGCCGGCGTTCGATCCGTACAAGCGGGCCTACGCGTACTTCGTGGTCGTGCTGTTCGTGCCGATGCTGATCCTGGCGCTGGCCCAGTGGCGGACGCTGCCGGAGTGGCACCGGCGCGCGTTGATGGTCGTGCCACCCTTCCTGACCGTCGCGTTCCTTGTGTCCAGCGTCATAGAGACGCGCATCTTCACGCCGCTCTATCCGCTGATCATGCCGGCGGTGCTCGCCTGGTTTGCCGGGGAACGCCAGCGGGCCGGCGGGTGAGCCGACGCCGGCGTCCATCCGGCACCGCGGGCACGCGGTGGCATGTGCCACAATACGGCGGGCATGTCCTCGGGCTCTCAGATTCGCCAGGGAGAGTACGCTGCCCGCGGCGACTATCACCGCACGCCGGACCCGGGCTGGGACTACTACCCGACCTACCTGGCCAAGCTTCGCTGGATGACCGGATACCTGGACGCGCTTCCGCCGGGAACGCCTGTCCTCGACGCCGGATGCGGCGAAGGTGTGCTCGTCGAGCAGTTCGCCGGCAGACTGGCGATCGAGGGCATCGACGAGCACTATGCGTCGGCGAGCGTCCGCCGTGGCTCGCTGCTCTCGCTTCCCTACGACACCGGGCGCTTCACACGGGTCCTCTGTCTCGACGTGCTGGAGCACCTGTCGTACGCGGACCAGCCAGCCGCCATCGCGGAGCTGCGGCGGGTGCTGCGACCCGATGGCGAGCTGGTCGTCTCCGTGCCGAATCTGGCGCACCTGCAGTCGCGACTGAACCTGCTGCTCCGGGGCCGGTTGATCCGGACGGCGAGCGAGGTCAAGCATCCCGGGGATCGGCCGCTCGCCGAGTACGTCCAGCTCCTGCGACGCGCCTCCTTTGACGTCGTCGAACAGGTCGGGATCTTCCCCACGCTGCCCGTCGTGACTCCGTGGATACGGCGGCGTCCGCAGGCGAGGGCCTGGCTGCATCGCCTCCTCACCCGGCTGCTGCCAATCCCGGGCTTCTGCTTCCTCGTCATCCTGCGGTGCCGGCCGCACGCAGCCCGCTGACGTGTTCCGCCGGCTGAAGGAGCTCTTCGGCAACCTCGTCGTCTACGGCATCGGCGATGCCGCGACGCAGGTGCTCAGCTTCCTGCTGCTCCCCGTCTACGTCCGCTTTCTCTCGCCGTCCGACTACGGCGTGCTCGCGCTGCTGCTGACGGTGGAAGTGGCCGCCAAGGTCGTGTTCCGCTGGGGCATCGACGGCGCGTTCATGCGGCTGTACTTCGATTGCGAGGCGGAGCCGGACCGGCGGCGGCTCGCGAGCACGCAGTTCCTCTTCCTGCTGGGGGCCAACGGAGCGCTGCTATCGGCCGCCCTGCTGCTCGCGGGCACCGCCGGCCCATTCCTGTTCGGCACGCACCAGTACGACGGCGCGCTGCGTCTCGTCCTGCTCAACACCTTCGTGAGCGGCTTCTACTATCTGCCGTTCCATACCATGCGCATCGAGCGCCGGGCGTCGACCTTCATCACGCTCGGTTTCATCCGGTCGCTCGCGACGCTGCTGGTGAGGCTCCTGCTCGTCATCGGCTTCGGACGGGGCGTGCACGGGATCGTGCTCGCCGACGTACTGGTGACGATGTCGTTCTCGTTCGTGCTGCTTCCGTGGTTCGCGCGGCTCATCCGGCCGGTCTTCTCGCGCCCGATGCTCCGCGAGTCGCTGCGCTTCGGGCTGCCGCGGCTTCCCCACGGCGTGGCGCATCAGGTGATCGCGACGGCCGACCGGTACATCCTGGGCCGTCACGTCAGCCTGCACGAGCTCGGCTTGTACTCGACCGGCGCGACGTTCGGTCTCGGCCTGAAGCTCTTCCTGAGCGCGTTCGAGCAGGCATGGGCCCCCTTCTATTTCGCGGCGATGCGGGAGCCTGACGCCAAGGCCACCTTCAGTCGCGTGACCACGTACGGTGTGCTGGTCCTGGCGCTGCTCACCGCGGGGCTCGCGGCGTGCGCCACCGACCTGGTCGCGCTCATGACCACGCCCCGGTTCGCCGGCGCGGCGGTCATCGTGCCCTGGATCGCGCTGGGCGTGTCCTTCCAGGGCTTCTATCTTCTGACGTCGATCGGCCTGAACATCACCAAGCGCACCGAGTACTATCCGCTCGCCACCGGGCTCGCTGCCGCGGTGAGCGTGTCCGCCAATCTCCTGCTGGTGCCGCGCTACGGCATTCTGGGGTCCGCCTGGGCCAACGCGCTCGCGTATGCCGTGCTGGCGACGGTGTCCTTCATCTTCGCCAGACGCTTCTACCCGATGACGTACGAGACCGGACGGATTGCCCGCATCGTGGCGGCCGCCGGGACGGCCTATGTCGCAGGACGTCTGCTCCCGGCCGGCCTGCCGCCGGCAGCCGGGCTCGCCGCGCGCGCCGTCGTTGTCGGAAGCGTGTTCTTCCTGCTGCTCGGTGCGCTCCGCTTCTTCGGCGCCGACGAGCTGTCACGCATCCGCGCGCTCGTCGGGCGGCTCCGCCGTCCCGGGGTCATCGCCGTGGAGGCCGACGGGGCGGAGCTGGCCGGCGAATTCGTGTCGGCGCCGACGAGCGACGCGGCCGAGGAGGTCGAACGTGAAGCGCCCGTCGGGAGGTAACGTGCCCGTGCCGCGGGTGGCCCTGGTGGCAGCGCTCGTCCTGGTGCTCGCCGTCGCGGTGTGGCTGCGCTGCCGCGGCCTCGCGTTCGGACTCCCTGCCGTCTACAACATGGACGAGCAGGCCATCATGAACCGGAGCCTCAGCTTCGCGACCGGCACGCTCAATCCGCACAACTTCGTCTATCCGTCGCTGTACTTCTATCTGCTGTTCGCCTGGATCGGGGCCTTTTTCGGCGGCGGATTCGTGGTCGGGGCGTTCGACTCGTTGCGGGAGTTCGAGCGGTCCTACTTCGTCGATCCGAGCGGGATCTTCCTGGCCGGACGCGCGCTGTCGGTCGTCTGCGGCGTCGCCACGGTGAGCGTGGTCTACGCCCTCGGCCGGCGCCTCGCCGGCACCACCGCAGGGCTTGCGGCGGCCCTGCTGCTCGCCGTGGCTCCCCTGGCGGTGCGCGACGCGCACTACGTCAAGCACGACATTCCGGTGACGCTGCTGGTGGCGGTTGTGCACCTGCTGGTCGCCGCCACGGCCGACAGCCGCAGCCGGCTGCCGCTTGGGGCGGCGGCCGCGATCTCCGGCCTCGCCGCCTCGATGCACTACTACGCCGTGTTCCTTGCGGTCCCCGTGGGTCTGGCGGCGCTCTGGGGCTCCGGCGATCCCCGGCAACGGCTCCGGAACGTCTGCCTGTGCGCCCTGCTGATGACGGCGACGTTCCTGGCGGGCTCGCCCTATCTGCTGCTGGACCTGGACACCGCGCTCCGGGACATGGCCGCGAATCGGGCAATCGTAGTCGACCGCGCCGGGGCCCACGGGGGCGCGATGGCCGGACTCGGCGTCTACCTCGATCTGCTCTGGCGCGACGCGCCCGGCTGGCCGGTGCTCGCCGCCGCAACCGGCGGGGTCTTCGTGCTCGCGCGGTCGGCGCCCCGGCAGCTGCTGCTGCTCGTGGCCTTTCCGGCCGTCTTCTTCTTCTTCATCGTGAACACGGTGCCGGCGAGCCGCTACCTGAATCCGCTGCTGCCGGCGTCGACGGTCCTGGCCGGCATCGGGATCGCCGAGCTGTCTCAGGCCATGGCGGCCGCTCGACATCGCCTCGTGCCCGTCGCGGCCCTGGCGGTGTCAGGGCTCATCGCGGTTCCGGGCATCCGGGACAGCCTTGCGATCGGCGCCTTCTTCCGTCAGGACGACACGCGGACGCTGGCCGCGCGCTACATCGAGGCGCGGGTCCCCCCCGGGTCCACGGTGCTCCTCCAGCCCTATTCCGTGCCGCTGCGGGTCTCGCGCGAGGGGTTGGAGGAAGCGCTGGCCCATCGCCTGAACGGACGCCCGGTTCCGCCGCGCTTCAGCCGTCAGCTCGCGCTCGATCCCTATCCCGCTCCGGCGTACCGGTTGCTGTGGCTCGGAGACGGCGGGCTGGATGTCGACAAGATCTACATCAGCTACGGGGCCCTGCCGGCGGAGTCACCCCTGCGTCCGCTGCGCGAGGCCGGCGTGAACATCGTCATCTTCAAGCGATACAATGATGAGGCCGGTCCGGCCCTCCGCATCGGCGCCGCGCTCGAGCGGGAGGCCCGGCTGCTGACGCGGTTCTCGCCGTTCGTGCCCGGTACGTCCGAGGCCGTGCAGGCCCGCGTGGAGCCGTACCTGCACAACGTCAACGCGCGGCTCCATCCTGCCCTGGAACGTCCCGGGCCGGTCATCGAAGTGTGGCAGCTCGATGCCACCCGGATTCAGTGATGCTCGGATCGCACGTGCTCCTCGTCAACCCGCCGCTGGTGCGCGGCATCGCCTTCACCAGGCAGGGCCGGTGCCAGGAGCGCGAAGAAGTGCTCGGGACGACGAAGCCGCCGTATTCCCTGCTGGTGATCGCCGCGCTGCTCCGGGAGCGGGGCGTGTCCCTGCGCGTCGCCGATCTCACCGCGGAAGCGCGGACGACCGAGGATCTGATCCTCGAGCTCCAGCGCACGGGCTTCCACCCGACGCTGGTGATCTTCTCCAGCACGGTCCCGACATTCGAATCCGACGTCTCGGAGATGGAGAAGCTCAAGACGGCGTTCGGCGCGCCGCTGGTCTGCTTCGGACCCCACGCCTCGACCGTGCCGATGGAATCGATGCAGCGGGCCCCGGCGGTGGATGGCATGCTCGTCGGCGAGCCGGAGGACGGCGCGGTTGCCCTGTGCGCGCTGGCGTCGTTCGATGACGCGGGCGCCGTCCCGAGCCTGATCCGGCGCGACGCGTCGGGCCGCATCATCCCGCACACGGCGCATGGCCAGTTCACCGGGTTCCGGAGCATGCCCTTCCCGGCCTGGGATCTCGTGCCGCTCGCGAACTACCGGCTGCCGATGGTCGGCGCTCCCTACGTCATCGTCGAGACCAGCCGTGGCTGTCCGTACTCGTGCGACTTCTGCGTCGCGCCGATTCACCAGGGGCACAAGTTCCGCGAGCGCGACGCCCGGACGCTGGTCGACGAGATCGAGCGCGCCAGGCACGAGTTCGGCGTCCGGTACTTCTATCTCTGGGGCGACACGGTCACGCTGAATCAGAAGAGCTTCAGCGCGTTCTGCGACGAGCTGATCGAGCGCGACCTCCGGATCCAGTGGTTCGGAAACGCGAGAGCCGACAATCTCGTCGACCCCGCGTTCGTGCATCGCCTCAAGCGCTCGGGCTGCTGGATGCTCGCGATGGGGATCGAGTCCTCCTCGCCGGACATCCGCAAGGACATGGTGAAGCGCCTCGAGGAGCAGAAAATCCGCACGGCCTTCGCCAACCTGCGCGACGCGCAGATCAAGTCGTTCGCGTTCTTCATCTTCGGCTATCCCGGCGATACGATCGAGACCATCGAGGCCACGACCGAGTACGCCCTCGAGCTGTCGCCGGACTTCGCCAACTTCTATCCGGCCGTCCCCTATCCCGGAACGGCGCTCTACGAGAAGGCGCGCCGCGAAGGGCTTCTCCGGAGCGAGGACTGGAGCCGGATGGAGTACTCGTTCTACCTGCTGCAGGGGAACGGACTGGATGAGGCGACGGTCATGAGCGCGATCAACCGTGCGCGGCGGCGGTTCTTCCTGCGTCCGGCGTACCTGTTCCGGCACTTCGCGGATCTCGGACGACTCGCCTGGTCCAAGCCCGCGCTGGCGGGCCACCTGGCGTCACGCCTGCTGTTCGGCCGGAAGGCGGAGATGCCCGCCGCGCTGCCGTCGGAGCCCGCGAGCACGACCTGACATCATACGGCGCGCGAGTCCGGTGGCGGGTCGCAGCGCACGTATCGGATCTCGCGCCGCCCTCCCGCGAACCGCTGGAACGCATACAGCTGCCGGAGCTGTGTGAGGTATCCCATTGCTTCGCGCAGGTTCATCTTGCTCTGGCCGGCGGCCCGGTCGGTGAAGACGTACGGGACCTCGGCCACGGAGGCGATGCGCCCGCGAATCAGCAGCTCCAGACAGATCTTGAATCCGCCTGCCGCGATGGCGACGCCGTCGATCGCCGAGCGGCGTACGAGAAACACGCCGGATGTGGCATCGCGCACCGGCGTGAGCGGTCTGGCGGCAAGGCACGCCATCTTCGACATCAGGAGCCGCCCGAACGGCCAGTTTCGCGCCTCGCCTCCCCGCACGTACCGGCTCCCGACGACGAGATCCACCGTCGTTTCATCGAGCACGCGCAGCAGTCGCGGGACCAGCTCCGGCGGGTGGCTGAAGTCGGCGTCCATGACGCCGAGCACGGGCGCGCGGCCGACGAGAAAGCCCGCCATCACCGCGGAACCGAGCCCCTGTTTTCCCGGGCGATGAACGACGGCCAGCCGCGGGGCGTAGCGTGGCACCTGTTCCTGTGCGATCGCGCCGGTTCCATCCGGCGAGTTGTCGTCGACGATCACCAGTTCGCCGCCGATGCCGCTCCGATCGAACGTCAGGAACACCGCCTCAATCAGCTCGGCAATCCGGGATCGCTCGTTGTAGGTGGGAACGATGAGCGAGAGAGCGGGAGTGTCGCGGTGAACGGGATGCTGCTCACGCACGGCACGCCCGTCGGCCCGCAGCGGCTGTAGTACCATCCGATGTCATCGTGAGCGGCACACTCAGAAGGATACACGCGGGCGGCTGGTTCCTGCTGCTCCTGCTGCTCCTGGCCCGTGTGCCGTCACTCGTGCAGCCCGCCGGAGCCGACCAGGGATTGTACGCGTACATCGGCCAGCGGATCCTTGTCGGCGACGTGCCATACGTCCACGCGTGGGATCAGAAGCCTCCGGGCGTGCATCTGGCTTACGCCGCGCTCATCGCGCTGTGGCCGCACGAGTCCTTCGTCGCCGGCGCCGATCTCGTCGTGGCGGCGGCAACCGCGCTGGCGCTGCTCGCGCTCGGAACGCGGCTCGCCTCACCGGCCACGGGCGTGCTGGCGGCCGCCATCTTCCTGCTGCTCGGGAACCCGGCGCTGGGGCGACTGGGCGGCGTGCGTGTCCGCGGACAGTGCGAGGTCTTCATCGCGCTCGCGGTCGCGGGCGCGCTGCTCCTGCTGGTCCGCGGGAGGGAGCACCGGACGCCTGCGCACACGGGACGCCTTGTGGGCGCCGGCGTGCTCCTCGGCATCGCGATCCTCTTCAAGTACAACGCCGCCGCCTACGCGCTGCCGCTGCTCGTCGCGGCGGCGGCGATGCGGCTCGAGCGGACGGGCGGTGTGACACGGGCGGCACTGGCAGGCGATGCCGCTCGGCTCGCCGCCGGAGCCGCGGCGCCCGTCGTGATCGTGGCCGGCTGGCTCTGGGCGTCGGGCGCACTCGACGCGGCGTACCGCGCGACCATTCTGTACAACCTGCACTACTCGGGCGAGACATACGGAGGGCCCGCCAGCACCGTCGTCTATCTGCTGACGTTCCCCGTGCGACACGCACGGGTCGACGGGCTCTGGTTCGTCGGCGGTGCCGGATGCGCCATCCTGACCGCCGTCGTCGCGAGGACGCGCCGTCCTGCGATGCTCGTCCCGCTGGCGTGGACCGCGGCCGCCTGCCTGGCCATCGCGATCAACGGCAGCCGGGGCCTGCCACAGTACTTCGTGCAGGCCGGGCCGCCCCTCGCGCTGGCGGCCGCGATGGCAGGCACCTGGATCTGGACGCGCACGTCGCCCGTCGTCCGCGTGCTGATCGTCGCCGCCGCGGTGCTCGGCGTCGTACGGGTGGCCAATTTCCCGAAGCTCGTGGACTATACGCTCTACGACGTCGCGCACATGCGCGGCACGTTGTCGCGGACCGAGTACCTCTCCCGCTTCGGCGGGGCCGATTCGGACGCGAAGTACTCGGCGCTCGCGGTCGCCAGACTGGCCGACGTCGTGCGCCGGACGACCGCGGAAGAGGATCGCGTGCTGATCTTCGGGTTCTCGCCATGGGGCTATGTCGGATCGGGCCGCGCGAGCGCGTCGCGGTTCTTCTGGAGCCGGCCGGTGATCATCGGGTTCGAAGAGGAGCAGCCCGGGTACGGAGTGGACGGCCTGCTCGACGAGCTCGAGCGTGCCCGGCCCCGGCTGGTCGTGCTGCAGGAGCGGGACTGGGATCCCGACGTCGCGAACTCGGCCGACTTCTTCCTGGGTGAGCCTCGCCTGTCCGGCTGGCTGAACCGCCAGTACGCCCTGACCACCCGGTTGCACAACTTCCAGATCTGGACGCGCGAGACGGACTGATGCGCTCCGGCACGGCCCACCGGGCACGCGTGGCGGTGATCGGCTTCGTCGGGCTGCTCCTGCTCGCGGCCCTGCTGCGCCTCATCTTCCCCACTGCCGACCCGCCGTGGCACGCGCCAGTGGGCATCACGTGGCACGACGAAGGGCCCTGGGTGCACAACGCCAGGAACAAGGTGCTGTTCGGCGCGTGGATCCTCGATGCCTGGAATCCGATTTTCCTGGCACCCGTCTTCACGCTCCTCGAATACGTGTCGTTCTCCGCGTTCGGGGTGGGCACCTGGCAGGCGCGCCTCGTGTCACAGGGTCTGGGCTGGGTCTCGGTTCTGGCGCTCGCGACGGGCGTCCGCGCCGTCGCCGGACCGAGAGCGGCGCTGTATGCCGCGGCGTTGCTGGGGACGAACTACACGTTCGTCATGTGGAACCGCGTGGCCCTGCTCGAGACGGCGATGACCGCGTTCATCGTCATCGGCTGGGCCTGCTATGCGAATGCGCGGCGATATCCCGCGCTCGGCGCGGCCGCCGCCCTTGCCACGCTGCTGGCCTTCTTCAGCAAGGCGGCCGCCGCGTTCTTCGTCGCGGCGCTCGGCGTCGAGGCGCTGCTGGCAATCGGGGGACGCTGGTGGAGTCGATTGCCGGAGCCCGACCGATCGGAGTGGAGACGTGCCGGGATCTGGAGCGCGGGAGGGCTGGCCGTCTTCGGCCTGGCCGCGCTGGCGCTGTTCGTCGTGCCCTGGTGGGAGGAGTTCCGGTTCTACAACTGGCAGATGTCCGTGGTGCGCAAGCCGTCGTATACCGTCCGGGCCTTCGTGGACCGCTTGTCCTGGATTCCCGTCGTCCACGACTTCTTCACGCGGCAATGGGTCGTCACGGTGGTCGCCGTGTCCACCATCGTGGCGTTCGCGGGCCGATGGCGACGTCTGGACGGCGCCGAGCGGCTCCTCGCGCTCTGGGTGCTCGTGGGCCTGGCGGAGCTCGTCGTGCACGACACCGGCAACGAGCGCCGGTTCGTATTCCTGATCCCCGCGATGGTCGCGCTGGCCGCGATCACGCTCGGACGAGGCAGCCTCGCTGCAACGGCGGCCGGCGACCGGTGGCGGTCACGCCTGCTCCTCGCGCCGCTCGTGTTCTACGGCCTGTATATCGTGGTCGGCGGCATCGGGCGATTGCCGTTTCTCTACGAGATCGGTCCGGCCGTCCGGCTGTCGGCGGCAATCGCCGCAGGGCTTGGCGTCGCCGCGATCTGGTACTGGCCGCGGATCGTCGCCTGGGTGTCGAAGACGACGATTCCGCCCGCGGCCGCCGTGACCGTCGTGGCGCTCGTGGTCGCAGGCGATCTCGTCCAATTCGGCCAATGGGAGCGCAACCGCACGTACGAGAACGTCAACGCGTCGCGTCTTGTCGGCGAGTGGCTTCCGCCGGGCACCCTCGTCCACGGCAAGCTGGCGAACGGGCTCGCGCTGGAGAATCGCATCCGTCCGGTCTTCATCGGGCGCGGATTCGGCAACTACGAGGACCGCACGGAACGACCCGACGTGCGGTACGTGCTGACGTTCGTGCGACCGTGGCTCGGGTACGAGGGCCCCGTGATCCGCGACGTGCTGGAAGCCAGTCCGGGGTGGCGGGTGCTGCACGAATTCGACGTGTCGGAGACGCCCGGAGGGAGGGACCGGGCCGTGCTCATCGAGAAAGCACCTCAGCCGGAGCCTCAGCCCGGGGAAGAGGCGACCCTGACGCTACAATGACGCCTTGTTCAGCCCCACCCCATACGCGCCCCACGGAGCCGCCGGAGCTCTGCGGGCACGACACGCACACGACGCCGTCACAGCCGCGGTCCGGGATCCGGAGCCAGCCAGGTCACCCGGCGGGCCGAACCATGGCTTCCAGCAGACCGACGACCGGCCCGGCGCGCCGCGTCTGATCGCGCGCCGCCGGTATACGTCATGATGCGCCGTCCCGCGTGGCTCGCGGCGGGGCTCGCGCTCGTCACGTGCGCCACGCTGCTCGTCGAAATTCTCTCCACCAGGCTCCTGTCGGTCCTGACCTGGTATCACCTCTCCTTCCTGGCGGTGACGCTGGCGATGCTCGGCATGGCGTCGGGTGCCGTCTTCGTGTTCCTGAAAGGGGAGGCGTACCGTGGCGCGGGCGCGCAGGCGGCGCTGACGCGGGCGACGCTCGCGATGGCCGCCGCGATTGCGCTGTCGCATCTCGTCACGCTGACGATTCCGATCCCGCCGCTGACCGAGGCGCGGCTCTCGCTGATACTGCCGCTCGCAATCCTCGTGACGGCGCTCGGTGTCCCGTTCTTCTTTTCCGGTGTGACGGTGACGCTGGCGCTCACGAGGAGCGGCGGACCGGTGGGCTGGTTGTACGCCTGGGATCTGGCCGGCGCGGCGGCCGGATGCCTCCTGGTCATTCCGCTGCTCGTGCTGACGAACCTGAGCACCGCGATGCTCACCGCGGCGGCGGCGACGGCGGCAGGCGCGTGGTGTTTCGCGCGGTCCGCGGCACGACCCTCGCGATGGGGGGCGGCGCTCGCGCTCGTGCTCGCGGGCTTCGCCGCCTGGAACGGCGCGGCCGATGCGCTGACGATCCTCTATCCGAAGAACCAGCGGCTCTGGCTCACCGCTGACGGCGCCAGCTATCGGGCCTGGACGACGCATTCGTACGTCGTGCTCGGGCAGCCGAACGAAGGCCCGATCTATCTGTGGGGACCGGGGAAGGGAGCCGAGCGGTTCACGGCCGTGCAGCAGTGGCTCACGCTCGACGGCGAGGCCGCGACGCCCATGACGCAGTGGGACGGCCGGCTCGAATCGCTCGAGTGGGTGCCGTACGACGTCACGAGCCTTCCGTACCAGCTGCGCGCGGGGAGCGCCGCCATCATCGGCGTCGGCGGGGGCCGGGACCTGCTGGCGGCGCTCTGGGGCGGGAGCACGTCGGTGACGGGCATCGAGCTCAACCGCGAGCTGGTCGATCTGCTGGAGGGTCCGTACCGCGAGTTCGCCGGACTGGCGGACCACCCGCGCGTACGCCTGGTGAACGACGAGGCGCGCTCGTGGCTCGCACGGCACGAGGAGCGCTTCGACGTGATCCAGATGTCGCTCATCGACACCTGGGCCGCGACCGGCGCCGGCGCGTTCACGCTCTCGGAGAACGGGCTCTACACGCTGGAAGGCTGGCGCATCTTCCTCGACCGCCTCACGCCGGATGGCATCTTCAGCGTCTCGCGATGGTTCAGCCCGTCGCGGGCGTCGGAGACCAGCCGCCTGGCGTCGCTCGCGGTCGCCGCACTCCTCGATCGGCGCGCGGCGCGTCCGCGCGACCATCTCGTGCTTGCCGCCAGCGGCAACGTCGCGACGCTGCTCGTGGCCGCGCGGCCGTTCGATGCCCGCGACCGGCAGCGCATCGAGGCCGCGCTGTCGGAGGCCGGCTTCCGCCTGCTCGCGGCGCCGTGGCAGGCGGCAGGCGATCCGCAGCTCGCGGCGATTCTGGACGCGACCGGACCGATCGAGCTCGCACGCGCCGGGGCCGATCCGCTCTACGACTACTCCCCGCCAACCGACGAGCGCCCGTTCTTCTTCAACATGCTCCGGCCGTCGAGTCTCGGGTCGCTGGACCAGGTGCCGCGCGGAGGGGTCGCCGGCGGCAACCTGCGCGCGACGGCGACGCTGTTCCTGCTGCTCGCGCTCACGCTTCTGCTGGTCGCCGGCATCATCCTGTTCCCCCTGCTCCGGTCGGGGCTGCCCGGCATGAAGCCGCGGGCGTTCACGATCGCGCTCGCCTACTTCGCGATGATCGGGATGGGCTTCATGCTCATCCAGATTCCGTTCCTGCAGCGCTTCTCCGTCTATCTCGGTCACCCGACGTGGACGCTCGCGGTCGTGCTGTTCGGTATGATCCTCTTCACGGGCGCGGGCAGCGCCGTCTCCGATCGCGTGCGCATCGACGCACGGTGGCTGCCCGCCCTGCCGCTGGCGATCGCCGCGCTGCTCGTCGTCGACGTCGCCACCCTGCAGCGCGTCATCGATGCCACCACGACCTGGGGACTCGCCGGACGAACGGCGGTCGTGCTGACGATCATCGCGCCGCTCGCGCTCCTGCTCGGGTTCGGATTCCCCCTCGGCATCCGTCTGGTGGGCTCGATGTCGGATCTCGCCACGGCCTGGATGTGGGGCGTCAACGGCGCGACCGGCGTGCTCGCGTCGGTCGCGGTGATCTCGATCTCCATGTGGTTCGGCATCCACCTGAATCTCTGGATTGCCGCCGCGACGTACCTCGCGCTCGCGGCCGTGCTCGCCGCCCTGCAGCGCCACGCCCGGGCAGGAGCGTCCGCGCCATGCATCCGGACCTAGCCCCTGCGCCGGCTGCCGCCGTCCGGCCCGCCGCCGCACCGGCGTGGGCGCGGTGGCTCGATCGCGGGCTCATCGCCGCAGCGGTCGCCGGCGCCGCCCTCTACACCGCCTGGGTCGAGGCCGGCCAGACCGCGATCGGCTTCCCGCTGGACGATGCGTGGATTCACCTGCAGTTCGCGCGCAACGTCGCGGAGGGACACGGATTCTCGTTCAATCCCGGCGTGCCCAGCTCGGGCTCCACGGCGCCGCTCTGGACGCTCCTGCTGGCCGTGCCGCTCGCGGCCGGCGTGCAGCCGATGGCGGCGGCGAAGATCCTCGGTCTCGCCGGTGCGCTGGTGGCCGCGCTTGCGGCCGCGGCTCTTGCGCGGCACTTGACGGAATCACGCGCGGCCGGCGTCGTCGCGGGCATCGCCGTCGCACTGACCCCTCGCATGGTCTGGGCCGGGCTCTCCGGAATGGAGGTCACGCTCTACACGGCGCTGTCCACACTCGCCGTGCTCGCCTACGCGCGGGCCGCCGGCACGGGTCGCCCGGGCGTGTCCTGGGGGATTCTGGCCGGCCTCGCCGGCTGGGCGCGCCCGGAGACCTTCGTCATCGGACCCGTGCTCGCGGCCGGCTGGGTGCTCTGGTCCGGCCGTGTGGCAGGAACCCGGCGCCTGACCAGAGGCTGGTGGCAGCCGCTCGCGGCGTGGGCGCTGCTCGTGGCGGGATTCGTGGCGTTCAACTACGCGCTCGGTGGCCGCCCCATGCCGAACACGTACTACGCGAAAGCGTACGGCATGGGCACCGTGCTGGGACTCGCCGCCGGCCGGTGGAGCGACGCGCTGTACGACGCGGTCCGGTTTCCGATCCGTTTCCTGGACGACAGCGTGCGCTGGCAGGCGGAGCAGGGCATGTGGCTCTTCGGCGCGGCCGTGCCCGGCGTGCTCGCCGCGCTCGGCCGGCTCGGACGGCCGGCGCCGCGAGGCGCGGGAGTCATTCTGGCCATCCTGCTCGTCGCGCCCGTGGCCAAGGGACTCGTCGCGCCCGAGCCGGTGCTGCTCGTGCACGACGGGCGGTATGTCGGGCACCTGCTCGTACTCGGCATCGTGATCTGCGCGATTGGCTTCGAGGCGCTCCGGCGCATCGTGCGTCCCGGCTGGATGGTCCTCCTGCTCGCGATGGCCGCACTCAGCCAGCTGGCCGGCGGCGCCGCGCGCGGCGCCGCGACGTACGCGGCGGAAGTCCGGAACATCAACGACCTGCAGATCCGGACGGCGCGGTGGATTGCCGCGCACACGTCGCAGGACGCGCGCGTGGCGACCAACGACATCGGCGCGATCGCGTTCTTCGGCCGGCGCCACATCCTGGACACGGAGGGACTCGTCAGCCCGGAGGCGATCTGGCCGAAGCGCATGCACCGCCATCTCGAGTTCCTCGAGGCCTCCCGCCCCGACGTCCTCGTGATCTTCCCCAACTGGTATCCGAAGCTCGCGGCCCGCACCGATCTGTTCGAGGAGGTCGCGAGGATCACGGCCGAGAAGGTCATCGCCGGGGGTGAGTCGCTGGTCATCTACCGGACGCCCTGGACACGCCCGGGCCGCCTGAACCCTCCGGGGCCGCCGGCACGGACGACAGCACCCGACGGCGCCGCCCCCCCGGCCGATTCACCGCCCGGAACATCCGGGGTGCGTTGACATCACCGTTTCCTGCAGGTCCGCCCCGGAACCCCGCACCGCCTCGTGTAGAATGAGGCGGTCCGCCCGCCGCTTCCCGGCCTTCCAGCGACAGCCCGCGCCGGGTGCCGGACTCATGGCTGAAATCGTCCGCTACACTCCCGACGATCGCCGCGCCGTCGAAGCGCTGTACCGCCGCGTCTTCGGCGCCGACGCCGCCGATGCGAGCCGGCTCCGCTGGGAGTGGCAGTACACCCGGAACCCGAACAACCCCACGGGGACCCCGGTCATCTGGATCGCGCGCGAGGGGCCCACCATCGTCGGGCAGTACGCGACGATGCCGGTGCGGCTCCAGGTGCACGGCCGCGAGCTCGATGGCTCGTGGGGCATGGACGTGATGGTCGCGCCCGAACGGCAGCGCCAGGGCATCGGCGAGGTGCTGTTCCGGACGTGGGACCGCCACGCGGGAGCGTCGCTCGGACTGGGTCTCTCGCAGTCCTCGCACCACCTGTTCCGGAAGCTGCGCTGGCCCGAGCCGGGGCCGATCCCCTGCCTGGTCAAGCCGCTCACGCGCCGTGCGCTCCGCCGGCCGCACTGGCCGGAACCGGTGAACCGTCTGGTCTCGGCGGTGACGCTGCCGTTCGTGCGGGTGATTGCACGGTCGCGCCCGCTGCGCGCGCAGGTGGCGCTCACGCGGCGCTTCGAGCCCGAGTTCACCGCGCTCTGGGAGCGCCTGGCGCCGCGCTTCGAGTTCGCCGTCCGCCGCGACGCGCCGTATCTGAACTGGAAGTACATCGAGGCGCCGCACGTCCGCTACTCGGTCGCGGTGCTGCGCCGCTCCGGCACGCTGCACGGCTATGCCGTGTACCGCCACGTGCAGGAGCCGCGGGGGCGCGTGACGCTGCTCGTCGATTTCCTCGTGGACCCGGACGATGCCGCCGGGTTCAAGAGCCTGCTCCGCTGGGTCGATCGTGAAGCGCGGGACGCGGACTCCGACAAGATCCGGACCTACTGCCTGCACCGGACGTATCGGCGCCTCCTGAAGCGCTCCGGCTACTTCCAGGTCCGTTCGACCATGGAGTTCACCGTGAAGGTGAACGGCATCAGCGTTCCGCAGGCGTTCTACGACGACACGTCCCGCTGGCACGTCACGCTCGGCGACTCGGATCAGGACCGATGACGGATCGCCCCGCGCTGCTCGTCGGCATCGATACGGAAGGGGACAACCAGTGGGACGTCGCCGCACGCGAGCGGCAGACGTTCGAGAACATCTACGCGCTGCCGCAGCTGCACGCCCTGTTCGAACGGCACGGCATCCGGCCGACGTACGTCGTGACCTGGCCGGTCGCCACCGACGAACGGTCCCGGGAGGTGCTTCGCTATCTGCTGCTCCGCGGGAACTGCGAGATCGGCGCGCACCATCACGCCTGGGAGACGCCCCCCTGCACGCCGGAGGACATCCGGCGTCATCCCTACGCGGCCTGGCTGCCGGACGGACAGTTCGACGCGCAGCTGGCGGAGCTGACGAAGGCGATCACCGCCGCGGTCGGCGAGCGGCCCGTGTCGTATCGATCCGGGCGCTTCGGGTTCGACGCGCGCCACGTCGCCTCGCTCGAGCGGGAAGGCTATCTCGTCGAATCCAGCGTGGCACCGCTGTTCTACGAGGCGCACAAGGGAGGACCGGACTTCGTCGACGCGCCGCTGACGCCGTACTTCCTCGCGTATGATTCGGCCGTGACGCCCGGCTCGAGTCGTGTGCTGGAAATCCCCTGTTCGGCGGCGCTCAATCGCGACGTGCCCTCCTTCCTCGCGCGCCGCTACGCACGCGCGCCGTGGAACTACACGACCAGGCGCGTGCTCCGCCGGGCGGGCCTGCTGCGGATGGAGTGGCTGCGCCCGTCCTACTCCAGCCTCGACGTGATGTGCCGGCTCGCGCGGCGCCTCGCTGAGCGTGGGGTGCCGGTGCTGAACATGCTCTTCCACTCGAGCGAGGCGATCGTGGGCGGCAGCCCCTACAACCGGACGCAGGCGGAGCTCGACGCCTTCCTCGAACGGCTCGATCGCTTCCTCGCCTTCGCCGTCGGCGAGCTCGGCGCGCGCCCCGCCACTTTCCGCGAGTTCCACGCGGCGTTCACGGCCGGTCCCGCGCCCGCCGCCGCACCGTTGCCGAGCGCCTGACCGTGCGGATCTGCCACGTCACGCCGCACCTGCCGCCCGACCAGGCCGCCAACGCCCTGCTGCCGTATCACCTGGGCGGCTGGGCCCGGGATGCAGGCCACGAAGTCGGGTTCATCGCGCATCCGCCGCGCGCCGCGCGCGACATCGACGCGGCCGCCGCGCACCTGCCGGGGCCGGTCATCTGGATTCCGCGCCGGCGGACCTCCGGTCCTTCACGTCTGCTCAGACTCGACAGCCTGCGCACGGCGGCGGACATGTGGCGCCGGACCCGCGAGTCGATCGCCACCTGCGACGTCGTGCACATCCACAGCAACGGGCTGCTCGCGGAGATGGGCGCGCTGCTGGCCACGCGGCTCGGCCGGCCGTACGTCCTGACGCTGTACGGCACCGAGATCTGGCACTACCGGCCCAGACGTCCGGGCCCCGATCTGTTCACGCGCGCCTATCACGGCGCCGCCCACGTGACCTTCTACAGCCACGGGCTGCACACGCGCGCGGTGGAGCTCGGCCTCGCGCGCCACCGAGCCGGCGTGGTCTATCCTCCCGTGGCTCCCGAGTTCGTCCATCACGACGAGCGCGCGCAGCTGGATGCCCGGGCGGCGCTCGGCTACCGGCAGCGCCATGTGATCGTGAACGTCAAGCGCCTGCATCCGCTGGCCGGGCAGCGCTACCTGCTCGAAGCGCTCGGCGAGGTGGTCCGCACGCATCCGGACACGCGCCTCGTCATCTGCGGGACGGGCCCGCTGCTCGACGAGCTCAGGGCGATCGCCCGCTCGAACGGCGTCGAACAGCACGTGACCTTCGCGGGCCTGCTCGACAACGCGACGATTGCCCGGATCAACGCCGCCGCCGACGTGTTCGTGCTGCCGTCGCTGCTCGAAGCGTGTCCGACCGTCGCCCTCGAGGCGCTCGCGACGGGCACGCCGGTCGTCTCCAGCGACAACCCGGGCGGCCTCGAACTGCAGGAGATCTTCGGCTACGACGTGCAGGTCGTGCCGAAGGAGAACCCGCTCGCGCTGGCGCGGGCGATCGTCGCGGCGCTCGATCAGAAGCGCCGGGCACGCGATGCCACGCGCCGCATCATCGAGCAGGACTTCCGCCCGGCCGCCGTGTACCGCCAGTTCAGCAGCATCTACGAGTCGATCATCGACGCCCGCCACGAAGCGGTATCGTGAAGACAGTGCGGCGCACCGGCGCCGCGGCAGGAGGATCCGATGGCGCTCATCGACGAGGTTTCGCGCGGCATCACCGACGCCATGAAGGCCCGCGACCAGGACACCCTCTCGACGCTTCGCATGCTCAAGACGGCGCTGACGAACCGCGAGATCGAGAAAGGGGGCGCCCTGGACGACGCCGAGGCGCGCCAGGTGGTCTCGACGCTGGTCAAGCAGCGGCGCGAGTCGATTGAGCAGTTCACCCGCGGCGGACGGCAGGAGCTCGCCGATCGCGAAGCGCGCGAAATCGTGGTCCTCGAGCGGATGCTGCCGCCGCCGGCAGGCCCGGAGGTCATCGCCGCGGCGGTCGACGCCGCCGTGGCCGAGACCGGCGCGTCGGGTCCGAAGGATTTCGGACGGGTCATGAAAGCCGCCATGGCCCGGCTGTCCGGCGCGACCGTCGACGGCAGGGCCGTCAGCGAGGCGGTGAAGGCGCGGCTTGGCTGACGCGCCGCCGGCGGCGCCTCCGCCCGCCGGTCCGTCCCGCACGCTCGCCCGCTCCGCCGGCACGATCGGCGCCGCGACGATGACCAGCCGCGTGCTGGGGCTCGTGCGCGAGCAGGTGATGGCGTACCTGTTCGGCGCGGGCAACGCCGTCGACGCCTTCTACGTCGCGTTCCGCATCCCCAATCTGGTCCGGGATCTCTTCGCCGAAGGGGCGCTGAGCGCGGCCTTCGTGCCGACGTTCACCCGGTACCTGCGGAAGGAGGGCCGCCCGGCGGCGTGGCGCCTGGGCAGCAACGTCCTGAACGCGCTGGCGATCGTCACCGGCGTGCTGGTGCTGGCGGGCATGCTGGCCGCCGAACCGCTCGTCGCCGTCCTCGCGGGCAGCTTCGCCGACGTGCCCGGCAAGTTCGAGCTCACCGTCCGGCTCACGCGAATCATGCTGCCCTTCCTCATGTTCGCGTCTCTCGCGGCGGCGTGCATGGGCATGCTGAACGCGCTGGACCGGTACCTCGTTCCGGCGCTCGCTCCGGCCGTTTTCAACATCGCGAGCATCGCGACGACGCTGACCGCCATCCCGGTGCTGGCCTGGCTCGGTCTGCCGCTGATCTATGCGATGGCGGTGGGCGTGATTGCCGGCGGGCTGGGCCAGGTGCTGATCCAGTGGCCCTCGCTGCGGCGTGAGGGATTCCGCCACGCCGCCGTGCTCGATCCGGCCGAGCCGGGGCTGCGGCAGGTCCTGCTGCTGATGGGGCCGGGCACCATCGGCCTCGCGGCCACACAGGTCAACATCTTCATCAACACCTGGCTCGCGACGGGGGAAGGCCCGGGCGCCGTGTCGTGGCTGTCGTACGCCTTCCGCCTGATGTATCTGCCGCTCGGCATCTTCGGCGTCGCGATCGCGACGGCCTCGCTGCCGGCCATCGCACGCCGCGCCGCCGACGGCGATCTCGCCGGCATGCGCGCGACGGTCTCCTCCGGGCTCGCGCTCACCCTGGCGCTCACGGTGCCGGCCACGGTCGGGTTGATGGTGCTCGCCGGTCCGATCGTCGCGCTGCTCTTCGAGCGGGGCGAGTTCACCGCCTCCGACACGGCGGCCACGGCCGCGGCGCTGACCTACTACGTGATCGGCCTGGCGGGCTACTCCGTCGTGCGCATCGCGACGCCCACGTTCTACGCCCTGGGCGACCCCCGTACGCCCGTCATGGTGACGGCGGGCAGCGTGGCCACGAACGTCGTCCTCAACATCCTGCTCGTGCGCGAGATGGGCTACGTCGGCCTCGGCCTCGGGACGTCGCTGACCGCGCTGCTCAACGGCACGGTCCTGCTGCTGCTGCTCCGCCGGCGTCTCGGGGGGCTCGACGGCTGGCGCCTCCTGGGCGTGTTCGCGCGGGTCCTGGCAGCCGCGGCCGTCATGGGCGTCGCGGCCTGGGGCGCGGACCGGGCGATGGCGGCCGCGTGGCCGGGGGGCGGATTCGTCCGATTGCTCGGCCGCGTGGGCGTGTCGATCGGCCTCGCGCTTGCAGTGCTCGCCGCGGCGTCATACGCGCTCAGGCTGGCCGAGCTCAACGACATCGTCCGGCTCGCCGTCGCCAGGCTCCGCCGCACGCGGCCGGGGCGCTGACGCCGATCGCCGCAGATCACCGTCAGGTTGCACGGGATCCCTGTGGTACGATCGACCGGGCATGGCGCGGTATCCCTCTCCAGGCGTGACGTACGCGATTGGCCCCGGCGGCATCAGCCCCGCGGTCAAGCTGCTGCTCATCGTCAACGTCGCGATGTTCATCGCCACGATCCTGGTCCCCGAGCTCAGGCAGTATCTGGGCCTGCGGCCGCAGGCCGTCCTGGAGCGCGGCGCCATCTGGCAGCTCGCCACCTACGCCTTCCTGCACGCCGACGTCTTCCACATCCTGTTCAACATGCTCGCGCTCTGGATGTTCGGCGTGGAGCTCGAGCGCATCTGGGGGACGCGGTTCTTCGTCAAGTACTACGCGATTACCGGCATCGGTGCCGGCCTGGTGACGATCGTCGTCTCGCTGCTGCCGCTGGCGTTCTCGCCGGTGATGTACATCGTGCCGACGATCGGCGCCTCCGGCGCGATCTACGGCCTGCTGCTCGCCTACGGGCTGACATTCCCGAACCGGCCGATCTACCTGTACTTCCTGTTCCAGATCCCGGCGAAGTACTTCGTGATGATCATCGGCGCGGTGGCCTTCCTGTCGTCGATCAGCAACCAGCCGGGCGGCATCTCCCATGCCGCTCACCTCGGCGGCCTCGGCGTCGGCTACTTCTATCTGAAGGGCAGGCGCCTCCTCAGGGTGAACCCGCTGGCCGAGGTGAAGTATCGTTACCTCCGGTGGCGCATCAACCGCATGCGCCGCCGCTTCGACGTCCATTCGGGCGGCCGCAAGGACGACTGGGACCGTCGGGTCCACTGAGCCGGGCGGGCGCCGCGCGTCGCGAAGGTATGTACTCACCCGCCGGAATTCGATGACCCTGCGTCGGCTTCCATTGCTGGCAGGGCTGGTAGCCGCACAGTTCGTCTTCTTCGAGGCGGCCCTCCGGTGGCACGGCGGCTCCGAGGCCTCGCCGGCATTCCAGCGGCTCTTCAGGCCCGACCCGTACGTCGGCCACGTGCTGGAGCCCGGGGTCACCACACGGTTCTCGACGGCCGAGTTCTCGACGACGATCACGATCAATCCGCAGGGCATCCGCGATGACGAGCCCGTCGGGCCGAAGCGTCCGGACGAGCGCCGCATCGTCGTGCTCGGCGATTCGATCGTGTTCGCGGTCCAGGTCGAGCATCAGGAGACGTTCTGCGAACGGCTCGAGGCGCGGCTGAACGCACGCGGCGACGGCCTGCGCTATCGCGTGCTGAATGCCGGCGTCCAGGGGTACGGCCCGATTGAAGCGCTCCGGTTCCTGGAGCGCGTCGCGGCGGCGTTCGAGCCCGACCTCGTCCTCTTCGTCTCGTTCGTCGCCAACGATGCCGTCGAAGCGTTCGATCGCACGCAGCAGCTCGAACGCAGCGCGTCGCTGACCCGCCAGGTGCAGGACGAGGCCGAACGCAGTGTCCGGCGACTGGTCCGGCGCAGCATGGTGCTGCAGATCCTCGCCCAGCGCGCGCGGCTCGTGCTCGAGCGGTTCCGCCCGGCAGGACCGCGCGTGCCGGACCGCCGGCTGCTCTCCTACTCGTCACCGGCGTCCGACGAGGTCATGGAGGGGTTCCGGCTCGCCGCCGGCGCGGTGCGCGGCATGACGGACATCGCCGCCGCACGCGGCGCGGCGGTGGCTGTCGCGCTCGTCCCCGCGCGTTTCCAGCTCGATCCTGCCGAGTACGACCGGATGCGCGACGTCGTCGCGCCCGCCGGTTATCGTCTGGAGATCGACGGGGCCTCCCGGCGCTTCGACGAGGCGTACGGACGTCTCGGCCTGCCCATGGTCGATCTGCTCGACGCCTTCCGGCAATCCGACGCGCCGGAGCGGATCTTCTTCCGGCAGACCGTGCACCTGACGCCGTACGGGCACCGCGTCGCCGCCGACGCGCTGGCGGAGTTCCTCGACCGCCAGGGGCTCCCCTGATCGCGCGATGGTCTTCAACTCGATCGAGTTCGCGATCTTCTTCGTCGTCGTCTATGCGGCGTACCGGCTGCTGCCGCACCGGCAGCAGAACTGGCTGCTGCTGGCCGCCAGCTACTGGTTCTACGCCGCGTGGGACTGGCGGTTCCTGGGTCTCCTCGTCGGCTCGACGCTGGTCGACTACGTCGTGGCGCTCGCCCTCGAGCGTCCGGCGCCGCAGGCGCAGCGCAAACAGCTGCTCGCGGTCAGCGTCGTCTTCAACCTGGGCGTCCTGGGATTCTTCAAGTACTACGCGTTCTTCGCCGACAGCCTGCAGGGGCTGCTGCACGCCGGGGGATTCGACTTCTCGCTCCCGATGATGCGCGTGGTGCTGCCCATCGGCATCTCGTTCTACACGTTCATGACCATGAGCTACGTCATCGACGTGTACAGGCGCGAGATCCCCGCGACGCGCAGCCTGCTCGACTTCGCCGTCTTCGTCGCGTACTTCCCGCACCTGGTGGCGGGCCCGATCCTCCGCGCGTCGTCGCTCATTCCCCAGATCGCGGCGCCCCGGCACATCCTGCCGGCGCAGATTGCCGAAGGCGGATGGCTGGTCGGCTGGGGTCTCGTGAAGAAGGTGCTGGTCGCGGACAATCTCGGGCCGGTGGTCGACGCGATATTCGCCGATCCCTCGCCGTCGGGGCTCGACGTGCTGATCGGCAGCTATGCGTTCGCGTTCCAGATCTACGGCGACTTCTCGGGCTACACGGACATCGCACGCGGCATCTCGAAGTGGATGGGGATCGAGCTGAACCTGAACTTCCTGTTCCCGTACTTCGTGCGATCGCCGCAGGCATTCTGGCGGCACTGGCACATCAGCCTCTCCACCTGGCTCCGCGATTATCTCTACATCCCGCTGGGCGGGAACCGCGGCACGCGGGCCCGGACGTATCGCAACCTGATGATCACGATGGTGCTGGGCGGTCTGTGGCACGGCGCCGCCTGGCCGTTCGTGCTGTGGGGGTTCTATCAGGGCGGGCTGCTGGTCGCGTACCGGTGGGCAGGTGAGCGGATGGCGGGCACGCGATGGATGAACGCGCTCGGACATCCGGCCGCGGCGATCGCCGGATGGGCGCTGATGTTCCATCTGACCTGCTATGGCTGGCTGATCTTCCGCTCGGCCGACCTGGCGGCCATCGGCCGGATGACCGGGGCGCTGTTCGCGGGGTGGGCGCCCGGTCCCTACACCGGGCCGTACGCGCTGCAGCTGCTGTTCTACGCGGGTCCGCTCGTGCTCCTCCACGGCCTGGAAGCATGGCGGGGGGACCTGCTGGCGGTGCCGAGGCTGCCGGTCGTGCCGCGCTATGCGCTGTACGTCGCGCTCGCGTACCTCACGCTCCTGTTCGGGCAGTTCTCGGGAGCGCAGTTCATCTACTTCCAGTTCTGACGGGCTATGCGTCGGTGAAGTCGTCGGCTCCGGCGAGCCAGTCGTGCCGGACCGGACTGTAGACGTCCAGCGTCAGGGTATCGTCCAGCGCTTCGGCCTGATGATCCATCCGCGAGGGGATCACGAGCACCTCCCCTTCGCGCACGATGACCTCCTCGCCACCCACCAGGAACTTCAGCCCGCCCTGCAGCACGTACGTCATCTGCTCGCTCTCGTGGCGATGCAGGGGCACCTGCGCGCCGCGCTTCAGGTAGATTTGCGTCAGCATGCTCCGGTCACCCGCGACGATCTTCCGCGAGATGGTCTCGGTAACCTTCTCGAGCGCGATCTCGTCCCAGCGGTGCGGCCGCAGCGCCGGCTCGTTCATGCCCGGGCTCCGGCGCCGGAGCGGCCGGCGCCGAGCCTCGGCCGGCCGGGTGCGATCGCGGCAAGTCGTTGATACATCAGAACTCCGGGTCGCGAGCGGCGGGAGCGAGCCGCGAGTATAGCATCGGCCGAATGATATAATTCGGCGTTGTGTGCCGGGGCGCGAGCCGACGCAACGCGAGGCTCCCGCACGGGCCGATCACCCCCATGTCGGAGCTTACCGGATGAAGGTTTCGGCCACCCGTCACGCAGCACCCGCCGCCCGCCCCTCGGCCTCCGGCGGCCGCACCGCCACGACGCTGTCGGCGCAGGAGCTGCGGGACGCCTATCGTCTGATGCTGCTCTCCAGGCGGCTCGACGACAAGGAAATCCAGCTCAAGAACCAGAGCCAGATCTTCTTCCAGATCAGCGGCGCCGGGCACGAGGCGATTCTCGTCGCGGCCGGCATGACGCTCCGCCCGGGCTACGACTGGTTCTGCGCGTACTACCGCGACCGCGCGCTCTGCCTCACGCTCGGCGTCACGCCGCTCGACATGCTGCTCCAGGCGGTCGGCGCGAAGGACGATCCGGCGTCGCACGGCCGGCAGATGCCGTCGCACTGGTCGAACCGATCGCTCCACATCGTCTCGCAGGGCAGCCCGACCGGCACGCAGTGCCTGCAGGCGGTCGGCATGGCCGAGGCCAGCCTGCTCTACTCGCAGATCCCCGGGATCGAGGACCGCGACCGCTACTGCAAGCCGGACGAGGTGACCTACTGCTCGATCGGCGACGGCGCGACGAGCGAGGGTGAGTTCTGGGAGTCGCTGAACACGGCGTCCACCCGGCGGCTGCCCATCGTGTACCTCGTCGAGGACAACGGCTACGCCATCTCCGTACCGGTCGAGGTGCAGACACCCGGAGGGGACATCGCCGCGCTGGTCGAGTCGTTCCCGCACCTGAAGGTGATCCGCACCGACGGCTGCGACTTCCTCGCCAGCCATGCCGCGATGCAGGAAGCCGTGGAGTGGGCCCGCTCCCGGCAGGGCCCCGCGCTCGTGCACGCGACGGTGATCCGGCCCTACTCGCACTCGCTCTCGGACGATGAGCGGCTGTACAAGACGCCGGCGGAGCGGGAACGCGAAGCGGCACGCGACCCCCTCAAGCTGATGCGCGCGTTCCTGGTCGAGGAAGGCCTCGCGAGCGACGACGAGCTCGAGGCGCTGCGTGTCGAGATCGACCGCGAAATCGCGGACGCGACGGAGAAGGCGCTCGCGGCCGAGAAGCCGCCGCGGCACACGGCGGCGGACTGGGTCTTCTCCCCGGACGTCGACCCGGCGGGGCCGGAGTTCGACACGCCGGCAACGCCACAGGGCAAGCCCGACACGATGGTCGCGGCCATCAACCAGACGCTGCGCGACGAGATGGCCCACAATCCGCGGATCGTCGTCTTCGGACAGGACGTCGCGGACGCGAGCCGCGAAGAGGCGCTCGCGGAAGTCCCCGGCAAGGGCGGCGTCTTCAAGGTCACGCACGGCCTGCAGCGGCGCTTCGGCGGCACGCGCGTGTTCAACTCGCCGCTGGCCGAGGCGAACATCGTCGGGCGGGCGCTCGGCATGGCGGCGCGCGGGCTGAAGCCGGTGGTCGAGATCCAGTTCTTCGACTACATCTGGCCGGCGATGATGCAGA
>CAYUPN010000021.1:0-48892 GCA_964446605.1 uncultured Bifidobacteriaceae bacterium
TTGCCCATGACCGTTGGGGCTCCCGTCAGACCCGTCAACCGTGACCCCCTGCCCTGCCCCCTGGCCCCTGGCCCCTGACCCCTGGCCCCTGATCTCTACCCGGCAGCCTCCAACTTCGCGCGAAGCTGTTCGGACAGCGGCACCGACTGCGCCTGCTGGTAATCGTACGCCACCTGCACGCTGACCGCGTCCGCCACGACCTCACGCGTCCGCACGTTCACGATCTCGTAGGCGACGGTGAAGCTGGACCGTCCAATGCGCACGACGCGCATGCGTACGACCAGGCGATCGCCCGGGAGGGCGGGGCGGCGGTAGTCGATTTCGATCCGGGCAAGGATCACTCCATGCTCACGCAGCCCGTCCGGTCCGAACGCCTCGCGCCACCAGGCGACGCGCGCCGATTCCAGGTAGGTGAGATAGACCGCGTTGTTCACATGCCCCATCGGGTCGCAATCGCGGAACCGGACCTCGAGCTCGTGCTCGTACTTCCACATGTCCCCAGCTTAGCAGCGCCGTACAGCCCGCGGCCTCTCCCGGCGACGATATCGTGAAACCCTTCACATGCCCGCGGGCTCAGGAGTCGTGCCGATGCGCACGATGTCCTGCATCCGTCTCGTGATGGCATCTCGTGCGAGCGGTCCGGAGGGTTGTCCGCCGGCAGCGGCCCGGATACGCTGGGGCTTCTGACCAATCGGGACTTCGTCTCCGTGCGATCAATCCGGTACTTCTGACCTGGTCCAACCACTGACGCGCGTGGGCCCGGAATAAGCGGCCGGGCCGGAGCCGGCGTAGTACCCCGATACTGAACTGTCAACCGGGCTCCTTCGTCCTATTGAACCTGCACCATGACCCGAGTTCTTTTTCCCTGTGTCGCGCTCTTCCTGTGGGTCCTCACCTCGCCGGCTCTGGCGCAGCAGCCGCTCGGCGCCATCCGCGGCTTCGTGACCGACGGGTCGGGCGCCGCGGTGCCCGCGGCCGAAGCGCGCCTGCGAAACCGCGACACGAACACCCGGCGCACGGCGCAGACGACCGAGGCCGGCGAATACGTCATCGCCGCACTGGCGCCGGGACGGTACGAGCTGGAGCTCGTGAAGGCGGGATTCCGGACGCACGTGGCGTCGTTCGAGCTGCACGTGAACCAGAATCTGCGCTTCGACATCGCGCTCGAGATCGGCGGACCGACCGAGCGCGTTGTCGTGCCCGGCACGCGCGCCGCGCTCGACCGGGAGGGGGCAGGGACGAGCACCATTGTCGACAACCCGCTGGTCGAGTTGCTGCCGCTCGACGGCCGGAACGTGCTCGAGCTCACGCTCCTCGTGCCGGGCACCGCGCCGGCGGCCGAAGGCTCGGCCAGCTCGGTGCGCGGCGACTTTGCGTTCACGGTCTCCGGCGGGCGTGAGGACGCCAACGGCTTCCTGCTCGATGGGGTCGACAACGTCGATCCCAAGCTCAACACGCCGGCGGTGCGTCCGCCCGTGGACGCGATCCGGGAGTTCGAGGTCCAGACCAGCGGATACGAGGCGGCGACGGGACGCTACGGCGCAGGGCAGGTGAGCGTGGTCAGCCACTCGGGGACGAACGCGCTGCGGGGGACCGCCTACGGGTTCTTCCGGACCGAGGCGCTCGATGCGACCCACGTGTTCGCGCTTCGCGAGGGACCGGAGCCCGAGTACTCGCGCCAGCAGTTCGGCGGCTCGATCGGCGGACCGCTCATGCGGGATCGCCTGTTCTTCTTCGCCGACTACGAGGGCACCCGCATCACCGAGGGGATCACGCGGGTGACGAACGTGCCGACGGAAGCGGAACGGCGCGGCGACTTCTCGGGGAGTCTGCTGCCGGCGCCGATCAACTTCCTCACCGGTGAGCCTTTCCCGGGAGGCCGCCTGCCCGGGTTCATGCTCAACCCGATCGGCGCCGCGATCGCGAACCTCTATCCGCTGCCGAACCGCGACGTGCCGGGCGCGAACTTCGTCTCGTCCCCGAGCCTGGAGGACCGCAACGACCACTTCGACGTCCGTGTCGACCGCCCGTTCGGCGACCGCCTGGACGTGATGGCCCGGTACAGCTTCGTGGACCGGACGTTCGACGAGCCGTTCGCGGGCCCGGCGTTCTCGCAGCTGCCGGGCTTCGGGAACACCCTCGAGCGGCGGGGGCAGAACGTGGCAGTCGCCGCGTTGAGCGTGCTCTCGCCCCGGCTGCTCAACGAGGCGCGCTTCGGATACACCCGCGTGGCCGCGGCCGTGAACCAGGAGGGCCAGGGGGCCAGTCTGAACCGGCAGCTCGGGTTGCCGGAGCTGTCCTCGAACCCGCGTGACTGGGGCCTCAGCTTCATCACGGTCACGGGTTTCTCGCCGCTCGGCCAGGAGTACAACAACCCGCAGCACGGCATCACCGACGCGTTCCAGTTCACCGACACGCTCACCTGGAGCGCCGGACGGCACCTCGTGAAGGCGGGCGTCGACGTGCGTGCAATCCGGCAGGATGCGTTCCGCGACGTGCAGGCCCGCGGCAACATCGCCTTCACGCCCTTCGCGTACACCGGCAACGCGCTCGCGGACCTGCTGCTCGGGCTGCCGTCGCTCACCGTCGGCGCGACGACGCTGGACAACCCGCAGCAGCTGCGGACGGAGAATGCCGGACTGTTCGTGCAGGACAGCTGGCGGGTCACGCCGGACCTGACGCTCACGGCCGGACTTCGGTACGAGCTGACCTCGCCGCCGGTCGACCGGGACGACCGCGCGACGCTGTACGTGCCGGAGCTCGGCACGCTGCAGCAGGTCGGCACGGGCGTGCTGCCGCGCGCCGGCTACGCAGCGGACCGCAACAACATCGCGCCACGCGTGGCGGTCGCCTGGTCGGCGACGCCGGCCACCGTGATTCGAGGCGCGTACGGCATCTACTACAACCAGTCGGCGCTCGCGCCTTCGGAAGGGCTCTACTTCAGCGACCCGTACTTCCACCTGAGCTTCTTCGTGCCGGGAGCCGGGCTGCCGCCGCTGACGCTGTTCGATCCGTTTCCCGCGGAGTTCCCGGTGCCATCGCCGCAGTCGGGCTTCGCGATCCAGCGCGATCTCCGCACGCCGTACCTGCAGCACTGGAGCGCCGGCGTGCAGCGGCAGGTCGGCCGCGCGAGCACCGTCGAAGCGGCGTACGTGGGTTCGCGCGGCAGCGATCTCCTCGTCGCGCGCGACATCAACCAGCCGCGCCCGAGCCCGGCCTCGCTGAACCTCCGGCCGAACCCGCTGTTCGGCGACATCACGATGGTCGAGTCGTCCGGGCGCTCCCGGTATCACGCGCTCCAGCTCCGGTACGAGGAGCGTTCGCTTCCGGGCCTGTCGCTGCTCGCCTCCTACACGCTCGGGCGATCGGAAGACGATGCGTCCGGGTTCTTCCCGAGCGCGGGCGACCCGAACTTCCCGCAGGACAGCTTCGACCGCGCGGCCGAGTACGGGCGGTCGGGCTTCGACGTCCGGCACCGGTTCTCGCTCGCGTTCGTCTGGGAACTGCCGTACGAATCGGCCGGAGGGATCGCCGGCGCGCTGCTCTCGGACTGGCAGCTCAGCGGCATCGTCACGCTGCAGAGCGGCCGCCCGTTCACCGTCGCGCTGCTGCCGGAAATCGACAACAGCAACACCGGCCGGAGCAATCTCGGATTCGGCGCCAACGATCGCCCGAACGTCGTCGGCGACCCGCGCCTGGACGATGCGACGGCCGATCGCTGGTTCGACACGTCCGCGTTCGTGATGCCGCCGTTCGGCACCTTCGGCGACAGCGGGCGGAACACGCTCGAGGGCCCGGGATACCGGAACGTCAACCTGGCGCTGATCAGGATGCTGCCGCTCGGCGCGCGGGCCCGGCTCCAGCTGCGCGCCGAGGCCTTCAACGTGTTCAACCGCGCCAACTACGACAACCCGGACGGCTTCTTCGGCTCGCCGACCTTCGGACGCATCGTGTCGGCGCAGAGCCCGCGGCGGATTCAGTTGGGCGCCAAGGTCCTGTTCTGACGCGCGGATTCGCGGCGTCCGATGCAGAACAGATGCGTCGCGCCGCGGATGAGCACGCGTCCCTGCGACACGGCGGGGGTCGACGCGGCGGGCTCGCCGACCGAGTTCGTGCGCAGAATCCGGTGCTCCGGGCCGGCCTTGACGACGAACGTGTCGCCGTCGACGCTGGTCAGGAGGATCCGGCCGTCGTAGGCGACCGGTGAGGCCATGAAGGTGGCAGGCACGGGAACGCGCCCGCCCTCGTACTTCACGGCGCCGGTCCTGGCATCCAGGCACGTCAGGATGCCCTTGTCGCTGACGAGATAGACGTGGTCGCCGTAGAGAATCGGTGAGACGACGTAGCCGGTGCCGCGATCGTACCGCCACGCGATCCGGTCGGTGCCGGTGATGTCTCCCGAGCCGCCCGGGCGGATGGCGATTACGCGACGCTCCGGATAGCCCGCCGTAACGATCACGAGTCCGTGCCCGACGAGCGGCGTGTGTATCGCGTTGCTCTCCACGCCTTTCGTCCGCCAGAGCTCGCGGCCCGTCGCCGGATCGTAGGCCACGATCCACTGGTTCCCGTTGGCCACGAGCTCCGTGCGGCCGCCGCTGTGAACCAGCACCGGCGTCGACCAGCTCGCTTCGACGGCGCGCGGGGTGCGCCACACCTCGCGTCCCGTTTCGAGATCGAACGCGAGCAGTCTCGAGTCCTTCCCCTCGTTCTCATCGCGCTGGATGATCACGAGGTGCCCGTAGAGGACGGGCGAGGTGCCCGTGCCCATGCCCAGCAGTCCGAACCGGCCGACGTCGGCCTTCCATTTCGGGCGGCCCTCGAGGTCGTAGGCGTACAGCCCCTCGGGTCCGAAGTACGCGACGACCGTCCGGCCATCGGTCGCCATCGTCGGCGCCGCATAGCTCGCGCGCCGGTGGCGGTTGTCGTACATCGGCCCTTCGTAGGCCGTGCGCTCCCACAGAAGGCGGCCCGTGTGCAGATCGAACGCCAGCACCTTCAGCGTGTGGATCCGGTCGGTGCCGACGCTGTCGGGGTGCATCCACGGCTCGCCGCCGACGAGGTGGACCGGCGCCTCGTGTCCCTCGGGAGCCGGCCCGCCCTCGAGGCCCGTCGTCAGAAAGATGCGGTCGCCCCACACGATCGGCTGAGACTGGCCGACCCCGGGGAGCGGTGTCTTCCAGAGGATGCCGGCGTCGGGCGACCACTCGTCCGGAAGCCCGGATTCCCCGGAGACGCCCTGGCCTCCAGTCCCGCGCCACTGGGGCCAGTTGGCCGCGGACAGCACCGCGGTGGCCGCCATCACGAGCACGACGGTAAGCGGAAACCGGCGCTTGTGCGTCATACGAACAGCCCCCTGGAACCCTTGACTCGACCGCGAGCGGGTCATAATGTCGGGTTGCCGATTCTAGCGGCATCTCCCCACCGAGGCTCATGACACAGATGCGATTGGCGGTGACGAGTTGTGTGATGGCCGTTCTGGCCGCCGGGGCGGCGCTGCGCGCCGACTGGCCGGAGTGGCGCGGGCCGAATCGCGACGGGACGGCGGCGGAGACGAATCTGCCGGCGTCGTGGTCGCCGGACGGGGAGAACCTCGCCTGGAAGGCGCCGTACGGCGGGCGCTCCGGCCCCGTGGTCTTCGGCGATCGGGTGTATCTCTACGCCCCCGTCGGTCGTGACGACGAGGCGCAGGAGCGGCTCGTGGCGCTGGACGCCAACACGGGCAAGCTCGTCTGGGAGCGGCGCTTCAACGTCTTCCTGAGCGACGTGCCCGCGCACCGCGCCGGCTGGGCGTCACCCGCCGTGGATCCCGAGACCGGCACGATCTACACGCTCGGCGTCGGCGGCCTCATGAACGCGACGACGCCGGACGGGAAGCCGCTGTGGCAGCGCTCGCTCGTCGAGGACTACGGGTTCATCACCACGCACGGCGGCCGCACCGTCTCGCCCGTCATCGAAGAGGATCTCGTCGTCGTCAGTGCGCTGTGTGTCGGGTGGGGCGACCTGGGCCGCGGCGGCAACCGCTGGTTCGCGTTCGACAAGCGGACCGGCGAGACGCGATGGGTCAGCGCGCCGCAGCGCCGGCACTACGACACCAACATGTCGACGCCGGTCGTCACGACCGTCGACGGGATGAAGCTGCTGGTGGTCGGGGGGACCGACGGCGCGTTCCATGCGATGAAGCTGCGGACCGGCGAGCCGGTCTGGTCGCTCGAGGTCAGCAAGCGCGCGATCCTCAACAGCGTCGTGCTCAGCGGCCCGACCGCCTACTTCACGCACAGCGAGGAGAACCTCGGCACGAACCAGATGGGCATGGTCGCCGCGATCGACATCACGAAGACCGGCGCGCTCGACTACAAGCAGGACGCCGCCTGGTTCACCTACGGCTATGAGAGCGGCTTCCCGTCGCCCGTGACCGACGGCGAACGGCTGTACGTCATCGAGAACAACGCCATCCTGCACGCCTTCGACCTGAAGGACGGCCGGCATCTCTGGGAGCACACGCTCGGCACGATCCAGAAGGCATCGCCGGTGTACGCGGACGGCAAGCTCTACATCGGCACGGAGAACGGGCGGTTCTTCATCCTGAAGCCCTCGGCGACGGGCGTCGACGTGCTGGATGAGGACTGGCTGGGCTCGCGCGACACTCCGGAAGCGGTCTACGGCTCTCCGGCCGTCTCGGGAGGCCGCGTCTTCGTGACGTCCGTCGAGGCGACCTACGCGATCGGCGCCGGCGCTCCGCCGGCCCGGCCGGCCACGCTCACGACGCTCGAGGTCGAACCGGGGAGCGGGGAGGCGGCCTGGCTGCAGGTGACCCCGTACGAGGTGCTGCTGACGCCCGGCGAGACGGCGACCTTCAAGGCCCGGCTGTTCGACGCGAAGGGCCGCCTGCTCCGGGAGACTCCTGCCGAGTGGACGCTGGAGCAGATTGGGGGCACGATAGCAGGGGGTACCTACACGGCGCCCGGGTCCCACGCCGCCGGCTTCGTCAAGGCGGCTGCGGCGGGACTGACCGGCCAGGCGCGCGTGCGGGTCATCGCACCGCTGCCGTGGACCTACGACTTCGAGAACTGGGAGGGCGAGGCGCCACCCGCGCACTGGATCAACACGCAGAACAAGCTGTTCGTCCGTGAAGTCGACGGCAACCGCGTGCTCGTCCGCGTGCCGGACAACACGCCGCAGCGCCGGACCCGGGTGTTCATGGGGCCGTCGACCTGGTCGGACTACACCGTCCAGGCCGACGTGCGGGTCACCGAGCGGCGCCGGCAGATGAGCGATGCCGGCGTGTTCGCGCAGCGCTACGGGCTCGTCGTGTTCGGCAACAACCAGAAAATCGAGCTGCAGCCGTGGCAGGCCGCACCCGGACGCACGGTGACGATCCCGTTCCAGTGGAAGCCGGACACGTGGTACCGCGTCAAGCTGCAGGTGCAGAACGAAGCGGACGGCGTGACGATGGCGCGCGGCAAGGTCTGGCCGCGCGACGCGGAGGAGCCGGCCGAGTGGATGGTGGTCAAGCGCGACGCGATCGGGCACCGCGAAGGCGCGCCCGGTCTCTATGCGGACCCGGCCAACGAAATCTACTTCGACAACGTGAAAGTGGAAGCGAACCGATGACCAGAGGACTCAGAACGCTGGCGCTCGCCGCAGCGGCCACGGCGTTGCTGTCGGCGTCGCCGTACGCGGGGCACCCGCCCACGACCGACTGGCCGATGTGGGGCGGCACGCCGGACCGGAACATGGTCTCGTTCATGAAGGGGATCCCCACCAGCTGGGACGTGCAGACCGGCAGGAACGTCAAGTGGGTGGCGAGCCTCGGCTCGCAGAGCTATGGGAACCCGGTGGTGGCCGGCGGGGTCGTGCTGGTCGGGACGAACAACGAGCTCGTGCGCGATCCGAAACAGCCGGGCGATCGCGGGGTGCTGATGGCGTTCCGCGAGTCGGACGGCGAGTTCCTGTGGCAGGCGACGCACGAGAAGCTCTCGACGGGGCGCGCCAACGACTGGCCGTTCCAGGGGATCGCGAGCTCCCCGCTGGTCGAAGGGGACCGCGTGTACTACGTGAGCAACCGCGCGGAGCTGATCTGCCTCGATCTGCACGGCTTCCGTGACGGCGAGAACGACGGGCCGGTCACCGACGAGACGCTCACCTCGCCCACCGATCCGGACGTCATCTGGAAGCTGGACATGATCGAGGAGCTGGGCGTCTTTCCGCACAACCTCGCCAACTCCTCGCCGGTGTCCTTCGGCGATCTGATCTACATCAGCACCGGGAACGGCCAGGACGAGAGCCACGTCAACATCCCCTCCCCGCGCTCTCCCGCGCTCATCGCGGTCAACAAGCAGACGGGCGAGCTCGTGTGGGAAGACGCCTCGCCGGGCGATCGCATCCTGCACGGCCAGTGGTCCACGCCCACCGTCGCCGAGGTCGCCGGGGTCACGCAGGTCATCATGGGCCAGGGGGACGGCTGGGTGCGCGCCTTCGAGGCGACGACGGGCGAGAAGCTCTGGGAGTTCGACCTGAACCCGAAGGACTCGGTATGGCCGAAGACGCGCAACGAAGTCATCAGCACGCCGGTCGTCGTCGATGGCGTCGTCTACATCGCCAACGGCCAGGATCCGGAGCACGGGGAGGGCATCGGCCACGCGTACGCCATCGACGCCACCAGGCGGGGGGACATCACGGAGAGCGGGCGAATCTGGCACTACGACAAGATCCGCCGCTCGATCTCGACCGCCGCCGTGCACGAGGGCCTCGTCTACATGGCCGACTTCAGCGGCTTTGTCCACTGCCTGGACGCGAAGACCGGTGAGCCCTACTGGACGCACGACATGTTCGCGGCGATCTGGGGGTCGCCGATGTACATCGACGGGAAGATCTACATCGGCGACGAGGACGGCGACGTCACCATCCTCCAGGCCGGCAGGACGCTGAAGGTGCTCGGTGAGATGAACCTCGGCAGCTCGGTGTACTCGACCGTCGTCCCCGCCAACGGCGTGCTCTACGTGAACAACCGGAACCAGCTCTTCGCCTTCGCCGAAGGCGCCTCGACGCCGCCGACGGCGGAGTGAGCGCCATCCGGCACACCGGTTGCCCGTGCGCCCGGGCCGGCTGATCACCGGCCCGGCGCCCCGACTCCGAATCCATGTTTGTGCCCTTCGATCAGCACGCCCGCACGCGCGTCGTGTTCGGGCCCGGCGCCAGCGCACGCCTCGGCGAGCTCGCGGCCGCGCTTGGTGGAACCTGCGCCCTGCTCGTCGCTGACCGCGGCATGGTGCAGGCCGGCTACGTCGAGCGAGCCGTGCAGAGCCTCGAGGCCGCGGGGCTCGGGGTGACCTCCTTTCACGCGTTCGGCGAGAACCCGGACTCCGACATGATCGCGGCCGGCCGGGACGAGGCCGGCAGACACGGCATCGATCTGATCGTCGGGCTCGGCGGCGGGAGCTCGCTCGACTGCGCCAAGGGCATCAACTTCCTCGTCACCAACGGCGGCGCGATTGCCGACTACCGGGGCTATGGCAAGGCGTCGCAGCCGATGCTGCCCATGATCGGCATCCCGACGACGGCCGGGACCGGGAGCGAGGCGCAGTCGTACGCGGTGCTGTCGGATGCGCGGACACACGAGAAGATGGCGTGCGGCGCGCCGGGCGCGGCCTTCCGGATCGCGATTCTCGACCCGGAGCTGACGCTGACCGCACCGCCGGGCGTGACGGCGGCGGCGGGGATGGACGCGATCGCGCACGCGGTCGAGACGTGGGTCACGACGAAGCGCCACGCGCTGTCGGACATGTACTCGCGCGAGGCGTGGCGGCTGCTGAGCGGCAGCTTCCCGCGCGTGCTCACGAATCCCGGCGACCTCGACGCGCGTGCCGCGATGCAGCTCGGCGCGTACTTCGCCGGCGCCGCCATCGAGGCATCGATGCTCGGCGCGACGCACGCCTGTGCGAACCCGCTGACGAAGCGCTACGGTACGGTGCACGGGGTCGCCATCGCGCTGCTGCTGCCGCACGTCGTACGCTGGAACAGCGGCGTGGCGGGCCCGCGCTACGCCGAGCTGGCCGCGGTGCGGGGCGAGACGGCGCGCGCTGAAGCGCTGATCGCCCGGCTCGAGGACTTCGCCGCGGCCGGCGGGTTCCCGGACGGCCTGCGCGCAGCAGGGATTCCCGAACGCGACCTGCCGGACCTGGCGGAGGAGGCTGCCCGCCAGTGGACCGGCACGTTCAATCCGCGTCCCTTCGACGCGGCCGGGGCGCTCGAAATCTACTCCGCGGCGTACTGAGATCCAGCGGCATGCCGGACGGATGTCCGTGTGCCGGCCGCGCAGACGGAGTTGCGGGATGGTGAAGACGCGAGCCCTGACGACTCTCGGCATCATCGCGGCGGTTGGCCTGCTGCAACCCCTTCGGGGGGAGGCGCCCGCCGATTCCTGGCCGCAGTTCCGCGGCGCCCCGGCCCTGACCGGCGTCAGCGCCGCGCAGGTGCCCACCTCGCTGAAGGTGCTCTGGACGTACGACGCCGCCGAATCGATCGACTCGTCGCCGGCCATTGCCGACGGCACGGTCTACGTGACCGCCGCGTCCGGCGAGCTGCTGGCGCTCGGCCTGGCCGACGGACAGGTGAAGTGGAAGTACACCGTCGAGCTCGGCTTCGGCGAGTCGTCGCCGGCCGTGGCGGACGGCCGCGTGTTCGTGGGCGATCTCGGCGGCGTGTTCCACGCCGTGAACGCGGCGGACGGGAAGGCGGCGTGGACCTTCAGGACCGGCAGCGAGATCAAGTCGTCGCCGGTGGTCGTGGGCGACCTCGTGCTCGTCGGCTCCTACGACGGCACGCTGTACGGACTCGGCGCCGCCGACGGGAAGGTGCGCTGGGAGGTGAAGACCGACAACTACGTGCACGGCACGCCGTCGGTGCTCGACGGCGTCGCGTACTTCGCGGGGTGCGACGAAGTCTTCCGCGCGGTGCGCGTCGCGGACGGCCGCGTGCTGTTCGAGGTGCCGATCGACGCGTATGTCGCGGCGTCGGTCGCGCTGCAGGACGGCGTCGCGTATTTCGGGACGTTCGACAACGAGGTCCTGGCGCTCGACCTGGAGTCCCGCGCGGTCAGGTGGCGCTACTCGCACCCGGAGCGGAGCTTCCCGTTCTACTCCTCGCCGGCCATCGCGGGAACGCGCGTCGTGGCGGGCGGGCGCGACAAGATGGTGCACGCGCTCGACGCGGGTACGGGGGCCGCGGCCTGGACGTTCATGACCCGCGCACGCGTGGACTCGTCGCCCGCGGTCGCCGGGTCGCGCGTCTACGTCGGCTCGGGCGACGGGCGCTTCTACGTGCTGGATCTCGACAGCGGCGCCAAGGTCTGGGAGTACAACCTCGGCGCCGGCATCTCCTCGTCGCCGGCGATTGCCGCCGGACGGATCGTCGTCGGCACGCACGACGGCCGGATCGTCTGTTTCGGGTGAACGCGCTCGGCCGTCCGCCCGGGACGGCTCAGCGGGCGCATCAGGTGTCGGGCAGATAGGCGCGCGGATGGCGCTCCGCGCGGCCGAGCGAGGGCAGGCCGTCCAGGTCGGCGGCCAGCAGCGCGAACACCGGATCCGCCGCCGCGCGGGTGCGCTCGATCATGGTCCGGTACTTCCGCGCCTGCCGTTCGAGCGCCGCCCGGTCGCCGTCGGGAAGGCGCTCGAAGACCTGACGATAGCGCGAGGCGAGGAACGCGTAGAGATACGGGGTCGCTGGGCTTCCCGGACGGCTCCTGAGCATCGTCTCCGCCCACTCGGCCTCGTGTTCCGGTTCTCCCCATTGATTCGCCGGAGGCAGCAGCCGCGCGAGCTCCGCAGCTTCTTCCTCGATCCCCGTCGCCTCCACGATGGAGGCCAGCTCCTGTTCGAAACGGATCCGGTACGGTGCGTCGCTGCCGGCATGCGGTTCGAAGCTGCTGCGCCGATCGAGGTAGGACTGGAGCCGCATCCGCTCGGCCGAGGCCAGGTCCGCCGGCAGGTCGGCTGGTGCGAGCGGGCGGCCGCCGAGCAGCGCCGACTCCGCCAGCCGGCCCGCGACGGGAGGCGGCGGCACGGCATGCTGGGCCGGTGACGGAGTCGAAAGTGCCCCCGAGGCGAGCAGCGCCACCGCCGCAGCGGCGAGTGTGCGGCAGGTGCGCGACCGGTTCCCGTTCATGCCACGTCCTCGCGCGCGACGTCGCCCGCGCGTGGTGTCCGGACCGGGGCGCCGAGCAGCAGGGCGGCGAAGCCCGGAAAGTACGCGAACGTCCAGCACGCGAAGTTCCAGGCGTAGTTCGGGCCCTCCGGTGAATGCCCGGTCCAGATGCCGGAGATGAGCCAGAAGGCGGCGCCCGACAGCACGGCCGCCGACAGGCCGCGGACGCCCGCGCTCCGCGCATCGTGCCGGATGCCTGCGGTGAGCTGTGCGTTCAGCACCGCGAAGAGCTGCCAGAGCACGACCCACGCGGCAATCAGGGCGCCGAGGTAGCCGAACCCGGCGTACGCGGCGACGTAGAACGATCCGGCCGCGAGCAGACCCGCCGCGGCGCCGCCGGCGAGCCCCCACCCGATTCGTCCCGCGTGCCATCCGAGGACACCGCCCGCCACGGACAGCAGCGTGGCCCCGTGCACGAGGCCGTAGATCATCCGGTGCCGCGGGATCCACGCGGCCCAGACCGCGTCGTAGACCGTGCTCAATCCGCCCAGCAGCACGGCGCCGCCCAGCGCCGCCGTGGCCGCCCGGTTCACGCCTGCGGCTCCGGCCGTCCGACGTCGGCCGGCCCGGCGGGGGCGACGCGTTCAAGGTGTCCGGGCTCGGGGAGCCACTGTGTCAGCAGCGCGCCGACCAGCGCGTACGCGCCGGCGACGCCGGCGGCGACGACCGCCATCCTGGCGGGGTCGGGCGGTCTCGACTCGGACAGCGTGATCGTGATCCATGCGGCGGCGGTGCCGAGAATCCGCCCGCCGATGTTCGCGGCGAAACTCTCGCCCGTTCCACGCAAGTGGAGGGGAAACACGTGCGGGATGTAGTTGCCCCAGAAGCTGAACTGCGCGACGGTGAAGAAGCCGGCGACGAAGATCCCCACCTTGATCCACGGGAGCGTCGAGGCGTCGTCGAGGTTCCCCGAGATCCAGTAGAAGAGCATCGGCACGAACACCAGCGCGGGCAACTGGAAGACGCGCAGGAGGGCGCGGCGGCTGAGGATGTGCACGGCGAGCAGCGCGAGGGCCAGGCGGCCGGCCATCCCGCCCATCTCCTGCCAGAACGAGACACGCGCGACCGCTTCGTCGGTGGCGTTGCGCGCGACCTGCCGGAGCTCCAGCTCCGTCGGTGCCTCCTGGCCCGCCAGGCGGGCTTCCTCGGCAACCGCATCGCGGGCCGCCTGCGCCTCCGCCAGCACCGCGGCGTGTCCCCGGTTCGGCGCGCCGAGGATCTGCGGCAGCTGCTGGATCGCACCGAACGCGATGCCGTAGCTGGCCGCGAAGATGATCGTCGTCAGCACCGTCGTGCGCGCCAGCTCCGGACTGAAGAGCTCCGCAATGCTCGGACGCCGCAGCTCGCCGGCGAGACGCTTGCGCTCCCATTCCGGCGACTCCGGCAGGAACGGCCGGATGATGATGAGCGGGATGGCCGGGATGACGCCGGAGATGAGCGTGTAGCGCCACGCCTCGTGCCCCCCGTGAATCGCGGGGAGGCTCGTGGCCAGATTCGCCGCGGTCACGTTGGCCACGGCGACGAGCAGCCCGCCCATCGACGAGAAGGCCTGGGTGTAGCCGAGGACGCGTTCGCGCTGCTTCGGCTCCTGGAACAGCTCGGCCAGCCAGGCGACCGCCGCGACGAACTCGACGCACACGCCGATGAACACCAGGCACCGGAGCACGAGCAGCTGCCCCAGGGAGGTGACGAATCCGCTGCCCAGAGCGGCGAAGGCATACAGCAGGATGCTGAACGTCAGCACGCGCCGGCGGCCCAGCCGATCCGTCAGGTAGCCGCCGAGCAGGCCGAAGATGCCTCCGGCGATGGCGGGCACGAAGAACAGCGTGCGCGCCCACTCGACGTACCGGGCGCCGCCCGGGACCCAGAGCGCCGCGGCGTCGGCCCGCGGCATTCCGCCCCGCACCAGCTCGTCGATGATCGGCGCGCTCAGCGCGGCGATGGCCGGCTTGATGACGAGCGGCAGCATCAGCAGCTCGTAAATGTCGAACGCGAAGCCGACTGCCGCGATGAAGCAGATCAGCCACTGGGTCCTGGTCAGGCGGTTGGCCATGGGCGGATTGTAATGGACTCGGCGTCGGCGCCGGTTCAGCGTCCTGGAACGAGGCGACGGGCCAATGGCCCACGCCGGTGAATCAAGCCCGGGCTGGTCCGGGCGCCGCAGCCGCCCCGGTCCGCATCTGGTACAGTCAGCGTGAGGTGTCCCTGATGCACGTCCAGTCCCGCGCGGAGGAGCAGGTGCAGGCTGCGGCCCAGACGCCGGCGCCCCCGCCGCCCGCCCCGCCCTGTGTGATGGTCATCTTCGGCGCGTCCGGCGATCTGACGCGCCGCAAACTCGTTCCCGCCCTCTTCAACCTGCGCCGCAGCGGGTTGCTGCCGGACGAGTTCGCCGTGCTGGGTGTCGCCCGGCGGCAGTTGACCGACGACCAGCTTCGCGAGCGGGCCGCCCAGGACCTGGCGGATTGCGACGAGCCCGACGATCCGGCCTGCCAGTCGTGGCTCCTCGAGCGGATCCACTACCTCGCCGGCGACGCCGCCGACCCCGACACGTATGACCAGCTGCGCCGCCGCATCGACGAGATCGCGCGCGAGCGTGGCATCGGCGGGAACGTCCTCTTCTATCTGGCGACCGCTCCCGAGCTCTTCGCGCCGACGGTCGAACGTCTCGGCGCGGCCGGTCTCCAGCAGGAGCAGCCCGGCAGCTGGCGCCGCATCGTCGTCGAGAAGCCGTTCGGCCGCGATCTCGCGTCGGCGCGCGCGCTCAACGCAGAACTGGCGACGGTCTTCACCGAGGCGCAGACGTACCGGATCGACCATTATCTCGGCAAGGAAACGGTCCAGAACCTCCTGGCCTTCCGGTTCGGCAACGGCGTGTTCGAGCCGATCTGGAACCGCCGCTACGTCGATCACGTGCAGATCACCGCCGCCGAAGCCGACGGCGTCGGCACCCGCGGCGGGTACTACGACGGATCGGGCGCGCTGCGCGACATGGTGCCGAATCATCTGTTCCAGCTCGTGACGCTCACCGCGATGGAGCCGCCGACCTCGTTCAGCGCCAATGCCGTGCGCAGCGAGCAGGTGAAGGTGCTCAAGGCCGTCGCCCCCTTCTCGCCCGAGGACGTGCTGCGCCGCGCCGTGCGCGGCCAGTACGGCGCCGGCGTCGACGCCGGCGGCGAGCGGGTGCCGGCGTATCGCGACGAACCGGACGTGCCGCCCGACTCGGCGACCGAGACGTTCGCCGCGATGGCGCTCTTCATCGACAACTGGCGCTGGGCGGACGTCCCGTTCTTCCTCAGGACCGGCAAGCGCCTGGCCCGCCGCGAGACGCACATCACGATTCAGTTCCGGCAGCCGCCGCTGCGGCTCTTCCGCCACACGTCCGTCGAGCAGCTGCATCCGAACCGCCTCGTGATCGACATTCAGCCCGACGAAGGCATCTCGCTCGCCTTCGGCGCCAAGATCCCGGGCCCGCAGGTGCGCCTCGGCACGGTGAACATGCGTTTCGCCTACAAGGACTACTTCGGCCAGCGGCCGAGCACCGGCTACGAGCGGCTGCTCTACGACTGCATGGCCGGCGACGCGACGCTGTTCCAGCGCGCCGACATGGTCGAGACCGGCTGGGAGGTCGTCGACCCGGTTCTCGAGGTCTGGCGCGCCGTGCCGCCACGCAGCTTTCCCAACTATCAGGCCGGCTCGTGGGGGCCCGCGAAGGCCGACGAGCTGATCGGGCCGGATCGGACGTGGTATCACACGCCCGCGGCGGCACCGTCCGGCGAGGGGCCGGGGCCCGAGGCGGAGCGCGCGGGCGCGTGATAGCGCGCGATGGTCGCCTCTGACGGCGGGCGGGTCAGCAGCGAGACGACCGCCATCAACGCCACCGAAACCAGCACCATCGGCATCACCGGCGCGAATCCCAGCACGGCCGTTCCCCCCGGAGTTCGCGTGAGCACGTCGGCGCCCGCGATCGACCAGATCACCTTCAGGCTCCCGGCGGCCGGAGGAGGCACCGCGGCCTGGAACCAGGCGATGGCCGCCACCGCGCCCGCCGACCACAGGGTCACGGCCAGCGCGCCCCACTTCGTGCTGCGGCGCCAGAACAGCGCGGCGAAGACGAGCGGCGAGAGCGCCGCATAACCCGAGAAACCGTACTGGGTCGCGAGCGAGAAGATGTCGGCCGGCGCGCGCAGCGCGACGACGTACGCCACCGCCGTGACCAGCACGACGAAGGCCCGGCCCATCCGGACCTGAGACGCCTCGCCGAACCGCCTCCTGCCGTCGTAGTGCGTGAACACGTCTTCGGTGAACATCGTCGACAGCGCGAGAATCTGCGAGTCGCTCGACATCACCGCGGCCATGATGCCGGCGCCGAGCAGGCCGGCGAGCCAGATCGGCGCGTAGTGGTGCAGGAGCTGGATGACGACGTCCTCGCCGTCGGCCTGCCGCCGCAGCTCGTGGCGTTCATCGGCCGTCAGGTCCGGCGCCGGCGCCGCCAGCGCCGCGCGGGCCTCGAGCTTCTGCTCGATGGCCGGCACGTCCGTCGCGTGGTTGGCGGCCACGCCGAGAATCGTGCTCGGCAGCCAGATGACGGCCAGGCACAGCGGGTACGCGATGGCCGTCTTCCTGAAGTGCGTCATCCGCTTCGCCGTCAGGCAGAAGATGACCATGTGCGGGAAGGCAATGGCCGACAGCGGGATGAACATGTAGCTGAAGAAGTAGCGCGGGGGGACACGCTCCCTCGTCAGCAACGCCGCCTCTGCGGGAGTCTCGAGCATGCCGGCGACCACGTCGCCGAACCCGCCCATGCCGTGGCCGATCACGAAGAACGCCGTCGTCCCGACCAGCAGGAACATCGTCGTCTGGACGGCGTTGACGAGCGCGGTGCCCTTCATGCCGCCGAAGAACACGTACCCCATCACGACGAGCGCGACCACCGCGCAGCCGACCCAGTACGGGATCGTCTCGCTGCTGATCGCGCGGAGCGCCGTGCCGCCGCCCATCACGCCGATGACGATGTACGGGATGAGCAGCGCGGCCTGCACCGCGAAGATCACCGTGCCGATGTGGCCGCACTCCCAGCGGTCGCGGAACATCTGGACCGGCGTCAGGAATCCGTAGCGCCGCCCGAGCGCCCAGATACGCGTCCCGGCCAGCAGCAGGCAGACCGGCGTCACGAGCGCCGTCGCCGATGCCATCAGCCCGAACGTCACGATGCCGTTGCCGAAGGCATGGCCCGCCGAGCCCAGCACCGCGAAGGCGGTCATGTGGGTGCCGAACAGCGACGTGAGGAACACGTACGGGCCGACGGCGCGTCCGGCGAGGAAGTACTGCTCCGCGTCCTCGCGCCCGCCGCGGCGCCGGAAGGCGAAGATGCCGATGTAGAGCACCGCGGCGAGATAGACGAAGACGATGAGAATCGGGAGCACGGCGGCTTGTCGGGAACGGGGAGCGTGGCGCCGGATTCGGCGCTCAGTCCTCCAGGTGCGAGGGCCAGACGACGCGGGAGAGCCACCACATCAGGCCGGCGCAGCCCAGCGCGTAGAGCACGTGATACCAGAGTCCCGGCGGCAGCACGCCGAAGAGCAGCGGCCGCGACGCGGTCCAGAACCACTGGTCCTGATGGAGGAAGAAGGCCGCCGTCACCGCGATGGCCGCCGTCACCGGGCGCTTCAGTGACTCCTGCATCTGCGGGATTATGCCATTGCGGGGGGCGGGATCACATTCGACCGTCCGCCACACACGCGGTTTGAGCCGGTGTTCGTCGCCCAGGTCCTTACCTACTTGCGCCAACCGGCGCACGGATCGGATTGTTGATGAATTTCAACGTCGCCAGGCTGCGGCATGGTATACGACGCGTTGCGCTCCGAACACGCGTGCTTCTCCGTGCCGTCTCTGTGTTCTCTGTGGCTCTGTGCCCCGTGCAGCGGCGGTCGCAGGTCTGATAGGCTTCGCAATTCGAGGAGATCCGAATGAACTGGGTGATGTTTGCTGTCGGGGCCGCCTTGTCGTGGGGATTGTACGGCCCCATGCTGCACAAGGGGCAGGTGGCGCTCGGCAGCCCGATGCGGGCGCTGCTCTGCGTGGGTGTCGCGTATCTGCTCGTCGCGATCCTCATCCCCGGCGGGACGCTCGTCTCGCAGGGGGAACTCCACGGGTTCAACGGGCAGGGGACGCTCTTCGCGACGCTGGCGGGCGTGCTCGGCGCCTTCGGCGCGATCTTCGTGATCTGGGCGTTCCGCGCCGGCGGCGTGCCCACCTACGTGATGCCGATCGTGTTCGGGTTCGCGCCGCTCGTGAACGTCCTCTACACGATGTATCAACATCCCCCGAAGGTCGCCCCGAACCCCCTCCTGTACGTCGGGTTCGTCCTGGCGGCCGCGGGCGCGGGCATGGTGCTCTACTTCAAGCCGCAGGGCTGAACCCGTCCCGGGACCGGCGTGTCGCGGCTGACCACGATTCTCTGGGGACGGTCCCTTCGCGCGGCGCTGATCCGGGCGGCGGTCGTCGGCGCGCTCCTCGTCGTCGTCTCGAGGACCGTGCTGATCCCGGTTCGCGCGCACGGCATCAGCATGCTGCCGGCATGGCACGAAGGGGAACTGCTCGTCGTCAACGCCCTGGCGTACCGCTTCGATGACCCGCAACGAGGCGACGTCGTCGCGGTCCGCCTCGCCGGCGGTCGCGCGTATCTGGTCAAACGCATCATCGGGCTGCCCGGCGAGCGGATCGCGATTGCCGGCGGGATCGTGCACGTGAACGGCGAGCCGCTCGACGAGCCCTACGTCGTGCTCAGAGCCTCCTGGGAGGTCGGCGAGACGCTGCTGGAGCCGGACGAGTACTACGTGATCGGCGACAACCGGTCGATGCCGGCGGGCTCGCACGACTTCGGCCGCGCGCGCCGCGCCCGCCTCGTGGGGAAGGTGCTGTTCTGATGCGCGTGTCCGTTCGTCTCGCGGCTGCGGCCATCGCGGCGGCGCTGATCTGGTGGTGGTGGAGCGGCGGCGAGGAGGCCCGCGTCCGGGCACGCCTGCACGAGGCCGCCGAGGCCGTCGGCGCGCTCTCGCGCGAGTCCGGCCTGGGACGCGTCGCGAGCGCGGCGGGCTTCGCCCGGTTGCTCGAACCGGACATCCGGATCACCGCCCCGGACGGTCGCTCGATCCAGGGGCGCGACGCGGTGATCGGATTCCTCACCCGTGCGGCCGGCGTCGAGCCGTTCACCGTGACGCTGGCGGATCTCGACGTGCAGCTCGGGGCGGACGAGCGCCGCGCGGCGGCGACCGCGACGGCGCTCGTCGAAGGCAGCGGTCGGCTGGCGGAGGAAACCGCGGGACAGGAGCTCCGGTTCGAGCTCACGCGCGTCGACGACGAGTGGCTGATTGCCGCCGTCGCCGCGGTCGCCGCGCTCGAGCGCCCCTGAGCGCTACGAGGACGTCCTGCGCTCGCCGATCACGTACAGGTGCTTGTCGCCGCGCAGGAACAGCTGGCCGTCGCTGATGGCGATCGAGCTCAGCACGTACTCGTCGATGCTGTTCTCGGCGAGGATCTCGAACCTCGGCCCCGCCTTCACGATGGTCGTCAGGCCTTCCTCGCTCGTGATGTAGATCTTTCCGTCCCCGAGAATCGGCGAGGCGCTGTACGTGCCGGGCTTGATCCGCTCGGGTCCGTACACGACGTTGCCGGTCTTCACGTCGAGGCAGTGCACCACGCCGCGGTCGTCGAAGACGTACAGATACGTCCCGTCGGTCACGGGCGTCGGCACGTCGGGCCCGCGGTCGAACGACCACAGCGTATGCGTCGCGGTGACGTCGCCGGTGCCTCCGCCCTTGATGGCCAGCAGCGGCTTCACACGGCTCGGCGCGAACACGGTCGTGCCGCTCACGACCGGCGAGGCGACGATCCGGTGCCACTCGTGGTTCGTCGGGTTCAGGCCATCGGCGCGCCAGATCTCCTTGCCGGTGGCGGGATCGTGCGCCGTCACGATGTCGCCGCCCGAGACGACGATGGCGACGCGGTCACCGGTGCGCAGGAGCGTCGGGGTCGTGTAGGCGTCGGGCGACTCCTGAATCGCGTCCGTGGGACGCTCGACCCGCCAGACCGTCCTGCCGGTCTTCGCGTCGATGCGCATCACGTAGCTCGGGTCGTCCGTCTTCATCCCGTGCAGCACCTGGATGAACAGGCCGCCGTCGTGCAGCAGCGGCGAGCTGGCGAACCCCCAGTTCAGGCCGAACTGGCCGTAGTCCTTCTGGATGTCGCGGGCCCACAGCTCCTTGCCGTCCAGCGTGAACCCCTTCAGGATCCCCGTGCCTGTGAGCGCCCACACGTGCGTGCCGTCGGTGACCGGCGACGGCGACGACATGTTCTGCTTGCGCATGTCGTGGTCGCCGCCGCCGAGCCTGGCCTTCCAGCGCACCTCGCCCGTCTTGCGGTCGACGTTCCACAGGAAGAGCTCGCCGCCTTCCGCGACGTTCAGCAGGACGTGGTCGTTCCAGATGATCGGGGTGGCGCCGCTGCGCTGCGGGAGCGGCAGCTTCCACGCGATGTTCTCCGCGGCGCTCCATTTGACGGGCAGGTTGGTCTCGCCGCTCGTGCCGTCGAGATTCGGGCCGCGCCACTGCGGCCAGTTCCCGGCATGCAGCGTCATCGTCAGCCCGGATGCCAGAGCCAGTGCCAGCCCGAGCCCAGTCTGTACTCGCATCACGTTTCTCCGCCTCCGTGCGCGAACCGGCCGTCCGGTCCGCGACAGATACAATGAGCCGATTCTATGCCACTCCCGCGTGACACCGTCGCCTGGGCGTACCGGATCCTCCTCGACCGGGAGCCCGGGAGCGAGGAGGTGCTGACGGCGGAGCGGCGCGCCTACGCCAGCACCCGGGAGCTGCGCGCCGAGATCGTCACGTCCGGGGAATACCAGCAGAAGAACCCGGACTTCGCCCACACGAACGCGCGCACGCTGGTGATTCGCGAGATCGACGACGGCCTGCGGCTCTGGATCGACCTGTCCGACCACGCCATCGGTCTCAACATCCTTCGCGGGCGCTACGAGCTCAACGAGCTCGACTACATCCGACGGACCGTCCGCCCCGGACAGCACGTCGTCGATTGCGGGGCGCACATCGGCTTCTTCGCCATGCACATGGCCGCTCTGGTCGGCCCGGCGGGCACCGTGACCGCCTTCGAGCCGTTCTCCCCGAACGCCGAATGCCTCGAGCGCTCCGTGCTCGAGAACCGTTTCGAGCAGCGGGTCAGGATCGAGCGCGCAGCGGTTGGCGCGGCGAACGGCACGACCCGGCTCGCGTTCGCTCCGAATACGATCGATTCGGGCGGTGCATTTCTCCTGGACCGTGCGGACGCGATTCCGCCAGGTCACGTGGCAGAGCCCGTCCGGACCGTGTCGCTCGATGGGGCCGGGCTGCCGCGGCCGATCGCGTTCATCAAGACCGACATCGAGGGATCCGAGCCGCTGGCGTTCCGGGGCGCCGAGCGGATTCTGCGGGAGGATCGCCCGATCATCCTGTCGGAACTGCATCCGTACCAGCTCGAGCACGTGGCCAGAACCACTCCGGCCGGCTTCCTCGCCGAGATGCGGACGCGTGGCTACCGGGCACATCTGCTCGGTGCGGGTGTGCCGGGTCCCGGGATAGACGACTCGCCGTCGAATGGCGTGACGTCCGTCGTGTTCCTGCCGATTGCCTAGCAGCCGCTGCGGGTTGCCGGCTGCCAGCCGCCAGCTGCCAGCTACATGGATCAGAGATCCGACTTCAACTCCGCCAGCAGTGGCGTCGCGGCTGCCGCGCGCGTCGCGGCGATCGAGGCGAGCAGGCCCGTGAGCAGGACTCCGCCAAGAACGAGCCCGGTGCCGACGACAGGGAACGTGGCGCCGCGCGAGAGCAGCGCAGGCCATACGGCCAGGACGGCGCTCAGCGTTCCGATGCCGATGCCGGCCACGAGCAGCAGCACGCTCTCGGCAACCACCATCAGTCCCAGCGCGCTGCCTTCGTAGCCCACGGCTCGCAGCAGCGCCAGCTCGCGCCGCCGTTCCATCACGTTCCGCAGCAGGATGGCGCCCAGCCCGAGCGTGCCCAGCAGCAGCCCGAAACCGCCGAGTGCCTGGAACGTCGACAAATAGGTGTTCTCGACGCGGTGGTACGCCTCGAGCCGCTCGCCGCTCGACTGCACGTCGAGGCCGTAGTCCGCGAGTGTGGACTCGAGCGCCGCGGCGACGTCCGGCTCGCTGCCCGGTGCGGTGCGAATCAGGAAGAACCGGTAGCCTTCCTGCCGGGGGAACAGCCGCGTGAACTGCGCGTCGGCGATCACCAGCTCCGACTGGAGCACGCTGTCCGAGAGCGCAGCGACGACACGGAGCACGACCGGACGTCCCTCGCGGCCGGGAATGACGATGTCGCCGCCGACGGGCACGTGGAGCACGTACTGCAGCGACGTCGCGTCGCCGATCACGGGGACGGCGCCGTCATCGAACGTCCGGTGGAGCAGCGTCCAGGGATTCCGGCGTTCCTCGTCCGTCGCGCCGTCGAGCGTGGACGAGAAACGGAATCCGCCGCGACGCACGAACTCGTCGGCAGGCGCGATGATGCGCGGGCTCGTGGGCCTGTAGAGATTCAGGCAGCTGCCGTCTTCGCCCGGTCGCAGCCGGAAGCGATCGATCCGAGAGTTCTCGAACAGCGCTTCGGGCAGACCGAGCTCGTCGCGGCCGGCACGGGTGCCGGGATCGAACATCACCGGCGCGATCGACTCGGCGAACAGCGCGTAGCCGCCCGTGCCGCTGAGCGGATCGTGCGGATCGTCCGGCGCACCGCGCCGGAACGCCCCGACCGCGACGATGACGAAGGTCGCGAATGCGATGAGCGTGACGGAGAGCACGGTCCGGCCCGGATGCGCCGCCGCCTGGCGGGCACCGAGGCGCGAGACAGCCGCTGCGCCGTTTCCCGCGAGCGTCCGCCGTGGGCGGGTGCGCAGCATCGCGGAGAGCGCCGACACCGCGGACACGAGCACGGCGGCTCCCGCTCCGAAGAAGGCGGCCGTCTCGCCGATGACACCGGCCATGGCGGCGCCGATGAGTGCGCCCGCAACGAGAAGACCGAAGACGGCACGAAGCCAGGCGCGTCCGCCGCGGGCCGTTGTGGCACGTGGCGCGGCCATCAGCGCGAGACCGGACAGCAGGTCGCGCGGCGCGGAGGTCCCGAGCCGCCGAAGCGCCAACGCGAGCGAAACGCCGGCGGCGATCAGACCGGCGGCCGCTCCGATGGCGATCGTCGCGGGAGACACCGAGAGCGCCAGCCGCGTCGTCCCGACGGCGTCCACCCACCAGGTGCGCAGGCCGAAGACGATCAGCCATGCGAAGAGCAGCGATCCCAGGGCGCCCGCCACAGTGCCGACGGCGGCCAGCGTGAGGCTCTCCGCGAAGAGCAGCCGGCGCACGTCGCGCGGGGTGTACCCGAGCGCGAGCAGCAGGCCGACCTCGCGGGCGCGGCTCTCCACCGCCAGCCTGAAGAAGAGCCCCGTCAGCAGCAGCCCGGCGACGAACAGGAAGAACGAGAAATAGAAGAAGTACTCGCCGAAGTCGGTTGCGCCGCGTGAGGCGGCGAGCGCCTGCGCCCTCACGGGTTGCACCGTGAGGCCCGCGTCGGACGGCGAGTGCACGCGGCGGAGCGCAGCGGCGAACGCGTCGCGCGCCTCGTCGAGTGCGCGATCGGCGGGTACGCCCAGCCGGATCGACGTCAAGCGGCCGTAGACAGGCGATCCCCAGAGTTCCTGTGCCACGTCCAGAGGCACGAACGCCTTCGGTGCGGCGCGGTAGGCCTCCCAGTAGTCCTCGTCGGCTGGACGAATGCGCCGGAGATCCACCGGGAACGGCGGATCCCAGTCGCCGATCGTCGGGGCATCCGTCAGACCGGGGTACTCGGGCGTCAGCGTGCGATCGCTCCCGGCGCCTGACATCGGGACCGAACCCGCATACGTGAACGACGCCGTGTGCGTGCTGAGCCCGCTCTCATCCGACCAGAGGTAGTACTCGAGCGCCACCGGGTCGCCCGGCCTGGCGTGCAGGTCGCGTGCGGCCCATTCGTTGAGCCACAGCGGCGGGCCAGCGGTGATCGACCCGCCAGAAAGCGCAGGGTCCTGCGCAGGTGCCGCCGGCCCGGTCCTGCGGCCGAGCGAGGCATACGCAGCAAGATCCAGCCCCGAGACGACCGAATACGGAATCTGCCGCGGGCCGATGCGGATCGTGTTGGCGAGGTACGTGAGGACGCCGAGCGGCTCGAAGCCCGAGTCGCGCGCCAGGCTCAACGCTGCGGCCCCGAGCCTCTCGTCGATCAGTCCGGACTCGCTCTCCAGCGACAGCGCGTGCTGGCCATCGAGAGGCCGCAGCTCCAGTCCGAGGTCCGTGAAGGTCGCCGTCTCCGCGAGCAGGCGCTCGACCGCCGCGGTCACGGCGAGGTCCCGGTGCCCACCGGAGAACAGCAGCACGTTGGCGCGTCCGGCGAGATCGAGGTCGCGCTGGAGGCGTGAGAGCGGCACGACGATCGCGCGTACGGCATCCTGCCGCGGGCGCAGCGAGAACTCGCCGAGCCGATCGGCCGGCAACACACGCTGCATGGTGACGCGCACGGATCCGGCCGTCTCGTCACGCCTGCCGACGAGCGTCGAGGCGGGAATCGCCGTCGGCTTGTGCACGCGCAGCAGCAGCGAATCGCCTTCGCCTGCGCCGAGCTCGGCGGCCAGCGCCGGACTGAGCAGCGCCTGTCGTCCCGTCGGGGACGCCGGCTCCTCGAGGCCGTGGAACTCGAAGAACCGGTCGCCGACCCCGTAGACCTGGATGCCGGACGCCTGCCGTCCGCTTGCCTCGTGGGCGACGGCACCCTCGAGCGCGATCAGGGCCTCCGCGTCTTCAGCGGCTTGCTCGAACCCTGGCCGCCTCTTCAGGTCCTCGGCGAGTGCCGCGCGGAAAAACCCCGGCGCGGAGACGGCGAACGTCGTTCGCCCCAGCCTGTCGTCCACGAGCTTCCGCAGGCTCGCCCGGACCGAATCGCCGACGGCGAGCGCGCCCGCGAGCACCGACACGGCGACCGCGACGCCGGCGATGACGGCGAGATGCGTGCGCCAGTAGTGTCTGGCGCTCCGGAGGACGAGCGTGACACGCGACACGGGAAACCGCCTATTGCCGGACGAGCCGGCGCTGCTGGAGACGGAAGCGTATCGGGAAGCGCGACGCGAGCTCCTCGCTGTGCGTCACGACCACCAGGATCGTCCGCTGTGCCTGATGGAGCTCGAACAGCAGCGACGCCACCGACGCAGACGACTCGGCGTCGAGGTTGCCCGTCGGCTCGTCGCACAGGAGGAGCTGCGGCTGCCGGATGAGCGCGCGGGCGATCGCGACGCGCTGCTTCTCGCCGCCCGAGAGCTGCGCGGGCCGATGATCGAGCCGGCTGCCGAGCCCCACGCGGTCCAGCAGCGTACGGGCGCGGCCGGTCGCCGCCGGATCGCGGTCGCCGACGAGCGTCGGCACGAGGACGTTCTCGAGGACGGACAGCTGCGGCAGCAGCGCGTGGTCCTGGAACACGAAGCCGATCCGGCGATTCCGGAACGCCGCGAGCTCGCCGTCATCGAGCGAGAACGGATTCTCGCCGGCGAGCGTGACCTCGCCGGAGGTCGGCGGATCCAGGGCCCCCAGGATGTAGAGCAGCGTGCTCTTGCCGCTGCCCGACGGGCCCATGATCGCCGCGGCCTCGCCCGGGCCGAGCGAGAGCGACACGCCGTCGAGGATGCGCAGGGGGCCTGCCGGAGTGGCGTACTCCTTCGTGACGTTCGTGGCGGTGAGCACGGCAGCGCCGGAGAGGACGGTCATGCCTGGCGCACCCCGGATCCGCGCCACGCGGCGACGACCTGATCGAACACCGCGAGCACGCAGTCGGCTTCGGCCCGTACGGAGTAGTGTTCACGGACGCCGCGCGCGCCGCGCGCGCCGAGCTCGTCCGCGAGCTCCGGCGTCTCGGCGATTCGCCGGAGCCCGTCCGCGATGGCGTGCGGGGTCGCGTCGGTCAGGAGCCCGCCGCCCGTCCGCTCCACGGTCTCGACGAATGCGCCCCGCCGCGGCTGGACGACAGGAGTTCCGGTGGCCATCGCTTCCAGGAGGTACATGCCTTTCGGGTCGGGATAGGGCGCCGGCACACAGAGCACGTCGATGCCTCGCAGGAACGCGATCTTGCCCTCGCGCTCCAGCGTGCCGTGGTACGTGAACTCCTGCTCCAGCCCCCAGTCGCGCAGGCTGTGGACGACGGCGTCGAGGTAGGGCTGGTGCTCGGCGCCGAGATACCCGGCGGCTTCGAGCCGGGCCGGCACGCGCAGCTCCTGCCGGAGCACGCGGAACGCCTCGGCCAGCTCGTGGAGCCCCTTTTCGGGAGCGACCCGCGCGAAGTACCCGACACGCAGCGCATCACCCCGTGGCGGGCGGGGCCCGTCGAAGCCGTCGGTGTTGATGCCAAGCGGCGTCACGGCAATACGCTCCGGCGGGATGCCGAGCAGCTCCCGCATCCGGTCGACGTAGTACTCGCTCACGGCGAGGAACATGTCCACGTCCGGAACCTGCCGCCGGATCAGATCGAGCGCACGGCTGCGGAACGGCTCCTCCAGCCCGTCCAGGAACAGGTCCTCGCCCTGCATCGTCACGACGACCGGCCGATCGAGCGCCCGGCGGATCGGGCCAGCCATCGCGATGAGCAGGGAGTTCGGCACGTTGACCACGTCGGGCACCGGCTCGTCGCGCAGGAAGTCGACCAGTTTCTCGAACTCCTTGCGCTGATGCCCGTGCTCCCCTTCCAGCATCGAGACGGTCAACTCGCCGAGCATCCGCGGGTCGGTCTTCATCGACCGTCCCGCGAAGGCGCGGATGACGGGCGCGGCATCCCAGAGCCGGTCGAGCACGCGCGGCGTGTGGCGGAATATCCAGGCGTGCTGCTGGAGGTAGACACTGATGCCGCCGAAGAGCACGCGGTCGGCGCTGACGTTCGACTCGTCGGTCCGGGTCGGCGTGTACACCGGCAGCAGCGTGACGTCGTGGCCGCGGCGCATCAACTCGGCCGCCAGCGCGTTGTCGCGCAGGCATGAGCCGCAGTACATGTTCGCCGCGCCCGCGGTGATCGAGAGAATCCTCATCGGTCCAGCTTGCGGCCCGGCCGTATCCCGCCGCGCTCGTGCAGCGCCTTTCCTGGATCCTGCAGCGGCGGGGCTTCGCTCCGCCCCGCCACTTCCACCTGGTCCGGCGGTCAGGCGACGCGCTGGATCGCCCGGCGCCCGTACAGATGATCGAAGAGGTTGCCTTCGTGGGGCTGATCCCAGCCGATCTGGTTCGTCGGGATCGCGCCGAGATTGAACCGGTCGACATGCGACGAGCGGAGGAACCGATCGCGCAGGGCCGCGTCCTCGCTGATCAGCGTCACGACGAGGCTCGGCCCGAGCGCGTCGGGCAGCGCCTCCTCGTCCACCGGGACGACGCTGACGAACGGGAACATGAACTCACGGTTGGCGAGCGGGTGGTCGGGCCCGTCGCACAGGATCACGGTCGGGAGCAGGTACGTGCCGTCCGCGTTCGTGACGACGCGCCCTCCCGCACGCAGCTCCGCGGTGACGTCGACCGCGCCGGGGACCCGGAGGTCGGCGTCGATCATCTCGGAGATGCGCGACGGCACCGACGGATCAGCGAACGGCGCCAGCAGCGCCTCCTCGTCGTCGGCGGCGCGGGGGACGATGCGGACCAGCCGTTCCGCCAGCGCGCTGGCGATCCCGGGCGCATGCCGCGTGACCCACAGGCCCGACGCGTTGACGCAGGACCGGCCGCCGTTGTCGGCCACCGACGTCGCGACCACGTCGAGCCACTCGCGCCACCCGTCGACCCGATCGCCTCCGACGACGACCTTGCTGTAGCCCGGCCCGTGCACTTCGATGCGCGGATCGCTCCTGAAGCGCCGGGCCGCCGCGGCGTCGCCGAAGAACATGCCGCGCCCGGTGCTCCGGAGCAGCTCGCCCCCGGCGGCATGGTCGGCGGGATACAGACTGAACGCGGAGCGCGGAACTCCGGCTTCCATCAGCGCGTACGCAATGCGATACGGCGTCCAGGGCTCCGAGCTGCCGGGCTTGAGGACGAGCGGCGTCTTCATCCCGATCGCGGGCACCCAGAGCGAGTGCACGCCGGGCGAGTTGTTGGGCAGCACCACGCCGAGGGAGTGCCCGCGCGGGTAGAAGCTGAACAGGTGGCCGTTCGACTCGCCGACACCGGAATCGAAGATCGACGGGTCGAGCCCGCGCGTGAGCCCCGCGATGACGTCGCCCATCTTCGCCAGCACGCCGTGAACCTTCGCCATGTTCCGGCGCACGAGCACGTGCGGCAGGCCCGTCGTCGCCGACACCTGCTCGACGTACTGCTGCGGCGTCTGCGTGACGCCATCGACGGGATCCAGGGGCAGGGTGCCCTCCATGAAGATCTGCGCCGCGCGGGCGGCCATGTCGAGCAGCTCGCGGGCCGGCACGCGCGCCAGCTCGGCGCGCGCCTCCTCCTGACGCAGCAGATCGCGGCGGATCAGCCCGGCGTTGGCCTGGCTGACCCGGATGAACGGCTCGCGTGTGCGGTGCTGCACGACCGTCGCGACGTCGACGCTCCGGTACGGAACGCCATGGCGGAGGATCGGGAGATGCGTCATGGGTCAGTACACTCCCTCGACGACCTTCGACGCAAAACGCGAGAACGGCCGGACGTTGCGGACGCCATCCCAGGGGTACTGGGTGCACGGGGGCTCACGCTCGGCTTCGTCGCGCTCCAGGAAGCGCGGCATGAAGAATTCCTTCGTCAGCGTCGTGAGCCGCACCCGCCCGGTGTCGCCGTAGCCCACGATGCGCGTCGGCTCGTCGGGATCGACGACCTCGATCACGGCGCGAGGCGTCGGCGGGTAGTAGATGATCGCCCAGTCGTCCTCGGGCCGCGGCGGCTTGTGCGTGGCCAGCCCCATCAGCGTGTTGCCATAGGTCGGCGCGAAGTACGCCCCCTCCAGCAGCTCCTCGACGGCGAACCGGTGGAACTGCGGCGTCATCTCGGTGCCGCCGCAGAACACGCCCGTGATGCCGAGCTTGCGGAGCGACACCCGCTCGCACAGCGCCTCCAGCAGCTTCGGCGTCGTGAAGATGCACTTGATGTTCTCGTGCGCCTTCATGAGCGTGAGCGCCTGGTCGATCACGTGGCGCTTGTAGAGCTCGACCTCGTCGAACGCGTTGCGCCTGAGCAGCTTGATGACCCAGCGCGGATCGAGGTCGACGCTGAAGCAGATGCCGCCGCGGTGCTGACAGAGATGCTCCACCGCCAGCCGCAGCCGCCGCGGACCGGACGGGCCGATCGAGATCCAGTCGGCCCCCTTCGGGAACCCGTCGTCGGGCAGCGTGCGGCTGAAGTTCTCGTAGTCGATCCGGAAATCCTCGATGTTGATGCGCGTCTTCGGGACTCCCGTGCTCCCGCCCGTCTCGAACACGTAGACGGGCCGACCCTCGAAGCCGCGCGGCACCCACTGCCGTACGGGACCGCCGCGCAGCCACTCGTCCTCGAAGGAGCCGAACTTGTCGAGATCGTCGTACGAATGGACGTGCTCACGGGGATCCCAGCCCTTCTCACGGGCCCAGTTCAGCCAGAATGGACAGCCGGTCGCCGGATCGAAGTGCCAGGCGACCACTTCGCGCACCCAGGCGTCGAGCGCCTGGCGCGCCGCATCGATTGCAGAAGGCAGCGTGACCGTGGACATAGGATTCGATTGAGAGAGACGTGGCCGGCGTGCGGCCCGCGTGCCCGGCTGCGGCGCCGGGTCCGTACCCTGCCGCATTCTATCGTCCTACGCCGGGCCGCGCCCCGGTCGTTTACTGAACACGGCGTCCCGGGCCGCCGCTCCGCTGGCGCGCACCGCGCGGGCGGGAGCGATATAGTGCTCACTGCGCCGGGATCGGCTGCAGACGGCCCGCACACGAGATGAGCGAGAACCCGAAAGATTACGCCAACCCGCAGCTGCTGATCGGCCCCGCGGAGCTGCACGAGCGGCTTGCGGGAACGCCTTCGCCGGTCCTGCTGGACTTGCGCCCCGCGGAGGCTTTCGCGACGGGGCATCTGCCCGGCGCCGTGCACCTCGACCTCTTCGGGCTGAGCCTGATCGACACCGATCCGGCGCCGCTCCGCGCGTTCCTCTGGATCATCCAGCACCTGCTCGCGTCGCGGGGCGTGTCGCCGGATCGTGCGGTGGTCGTCTACGACGACGTGTCCGGCGTGCGCGCCGCCCGCGCCTTCTGGTTCCTCGAGCTGTTCGGGCATCCCGACGCGCGGCTGCTGGACGGAGGCGTGAAGGCGTGGCTCGCCGCCGGTCTGCCGATCACGCGGGACGCCGCGGCGCCGAAGGCGGCGGAGTGGTCAGGCGCGCACCGCCAGGAGCTGCTCGCGACGTGGCGCGACGTGCACGACCGCCTCGGACGCGCGGACGTCGCGGTGCTCGACACCCGTTCCGACGGCGAGTACTACGGCACCCTGGTCCGCGCCGCGCGAGGCGGCGCGATCCCGGGAGCCGTGCAGGTCGAATGGACGCGCAACCTCGGCGGCGACGGCGCGTTCAGGCCCGCCGCGGAGCTCCGCCGTCTGTTCGAGGACGCGGGCGTGACGCCCGACCGCGAGGTCGTCGCGTACTGCCAGGGTGGCTACCGCGGCGCGCATGCGTATCTGGCCCTCCGGCTCCTGGGCTATCCGAGGGTGCGAAACTATCTGGGCTCCTGGCGCGAATGGGGCGACCGGCCCGACCTGCCGATCGTCGTCCCCGAACACCCCTGATTGAGACCACGAGGCTGTCCGTGAACAACGTCGTCGACTACATCAACGTCCACCGCGACCGTTACATCGAGGAGCTGAAGAGCTACCTGGCCATCCCCAGCATCAGCGCGCTGCCCGACCACGCCGGCGACGTCAGACAATGCGCCGAATGGACCGCCAGCGAGCTGCAGCGCATCGGCATGCAGAACGCGCGGCTCATCGAAACGCCCGGCAATCCCGTGGTGTATGCCGAGTGGACCGGCGCCGAGGGGGCGCCGACCATCCTCTTCTACGGTCACTACGACGTGCAGCCGGTCGATCCGCTGAACGAATGGCAGTCGCCGCCGTTCGAGGCCACGGTGCGGGACGGCGAGATCTACGCGCGCGGCGCCGCGGACGACAAGGGCCAGATCTTCATGCACTTCAAGGCCATCGAGGCCTGGCTCTCGCAGGCGGGCCGCCTGCCGGTCAACATCAAGGTCTTCATCGAGGGGGAGGAGGAGGTCGGCTCGACGCACCTCGACGCCTTCGTCCGCGAGCACCGCGATCTGCTGAAGGCCGACGTGGTCGTGATCTCCGATTCGCCGATGCTCGACCGCGGCATCCCGTCGATCTGCTACGGCCTGCGCGGCCTGGCGTACTTCCAGATCGATCTGCGCGGCACGAAGACGGATCTGCATTCCGGCTCGTTCGGCGGCGCCGTCGCCAACCCCGCGATGGTGCTGGCGCAGGTCCTCGCGCAGATGAAGGACCGGAGCGGCCGGATCAGGATTCCCGGTTTCTACGACGATGTGCGGCCGCTGCGCGACGAGGAGCGGGAGGCGTGGAAGCGGCTGCCGTTCAACGAGACGAAGTACCGCAAGGACATCGGCGCGCCGAAGCTGTTCGGCGAGACCGGGTACACCACGCTGGAACGCGTGTGGGCGCGGCCGACGTTCGAGGTGAACGGGCTGCTGTCGGGCTTCACCGGTGAGGGCGCGAAGACCGTCATTCCGGCGACCGCGATGGCCAAGGTCAGCATGCGACTCGTTCCGGACCAGCGGCCGGAGAAGGTCGGGGAGCTCTTCGAGGCGTACCTGCGGAAGGTCACACCGAAGACGGTGGAGCTGAAGGTGACGCGCATGCACGGCGGCAACCCGTGGATGGCCGACTTCGACAACCAGTTCGTCCAGGCGGCGGGTCGCGCCATCGAGCGCGGGTTCGGCAAGGCGCCCGTCTACAACCGCGAGGGGGGCTCGATCCCGGTCGTCTCCACGTTCCAGCAGGAGCTCGGCGTGCCATCCGTGCTCTTCGGCATCGGGCTGCCGGACGAGAACGCGCACGCGCCGAACGAGAAGCTGGACCTCGGCAACTTCCACAACGGCGTGATCGCGTCCGCGTATCTGTACGACGAGATCGGCCGCCTGCGCTGAGAGCGGAATGGGGGAGCCGCTGGCGGGCCCTCCGGGCGGGCTCGACGCTGGTGCGGCGGTGCAGCGGCTGGCGGTCTTCTATGGTCCGCTGCCGCTGCCGCCCGACGAGCCGTTCGCGTTCTATCTGTGGGACGTGCTCGGCACCGGCACGACGCCGGGCCGGAGAGATGCCGCGCTGACGGCGCTCCGGAGGATTCCGGCCCTGACGCCCGGGGCGCTCCGGAAAGTGCCGCGCGGGCGGCTGGAGCAGATCGTCCGCGGCTGCGGGCCGCTCGCCGACCATCGGCTGGCCGCCATCGACGCCGGCATCGACGTCTTCCGGCGCCAACCCCGGTTCGGAGAGCGGCTGCGCGGTCCCCTCCGGACGGCATGGGCGGCGGCGCGCGACCTCCCGCATCTCGGCCGCGCGGGCGCGTCACGGCTGCTGCTCTTCGCCGGCCAGCAGCCGATCGTGCCGGTCGATGCCGCGGTCGCACGGCTCGCCGTCCGCCTCGGCATGGCGAGCGGCGCCGGCGCGGTGACGCGCACCGTACGCGACGCGCGCCGCGCCTTCGATGCCTGGCTGCCCCGCACGCTGCAGGACCGCAGGCGCGCGGTCCTGTACTTCCTGCACCACGCACACGCGGGATGCACGGAGCCCATGCCGCACTGCCGCGTATGCCCCCTGCGCGACGTGTGCCCCTGGCCCCTGGCCCCTGACCCCTGGCCCCTGACTCAGTTCAACTCGGCGAGCCGCCGGCGCAGCGTCTTCACGTGATCCCACACCTGCTCGCGCACCTGCCGGTCATCGTCCGTGGCCGCCGGCGCAACGCGCAGCCATTCCTCGAGATCGCGGAGCGCCGAGGCGTAGGAGCCCTGCTGGTAGGCCAGCAGGCCGCGGTCGCGCAACTCGGTCAGCGCCGACGGATCGAAGGCGACCAGCAGCTCGGCGACCGCATGCGCCTGCGGAAACGACCGCAGGCGCACGTAGGCCCGCTTGAGGTTCAGCAGCATCCGGAGCAGGATGTCGCGCTTGGTCGCGGAGCCGAGCATGGAAGGCTCGAGCATCGCTTCGAGCCCGACGTGGGTGCGCAGCAGGCGGGCACACGCCCGGTCGCTCAGGATCGCGCCGCCGTGGAACGGGTCGAGCAGCAGCGGCTCCCGATCGCCCTCGTCGTCGGCGGCCAGGCAGCGCACGAGGAAGTGGCCCGGGAAGTTCACGCCTTCGACGGCGAGCCCGGCGCGCGTGGCCACTTCCATGAACACGACGGCCAGCGTGATCGGGATCCCGGTGCGCCGTGCGAGCACGTCGTTCAGCAGGCTGTTGCGCGGATCGTCGTACTGCTCGCGGTTGCCGGCGAACCCGAGCTGGCCGTACATGAACTCGGTGACGACGCGGAGCCGCGTGCGGCGCGGCGGGCGGCCTCCAAGACCGAGCTCGACGTGGGCGCGCGCGGTGGCCCCCAGCCGGTCCACTTCGGCCAGCCACGGATCCGGGTCCAGCCCGGGATAGGCGACGCGGGCGATGAGCAGCCCGCAGCGCAGCAGGTTGTCATCCGGCGACGCGGCGGCTCGCACGAACTCGTCGACCGCGTGCCGGCTGATCATCGGCGTTCTTCCCCGGGAGTGGTCCCGGCCGCCACCCGATGGAGGAGGTCGAGCGTGACGTGGCTGATGTCGGGCAGCAGCAGGTCGGCGTCCGGCAGTTCCTCCGCGGGGTAGCTGGTCGTCACGCCGATTGTCCGCAGACCCGCTCCGCGCGCCGATTCCAGGCCCCAGCGCGAGTCCTCGATGGCGACGATCCGCGGGGGCGAGAGCGCGGTTCCCGTGCGCCCGGCCAGCAGCGCCACCGCCCGATCGTACGGATCCGGGGCCGGCTTGCTCTGCGGCGTGTCCCCCGAGGCCACGATGATCGGCACGAGTCCGTCAAGGCCGGCGCCCCGGAGGATGAGCTCGATCTCCTCGCGCAGCGCGCCGGAGGCGATGGCGACGGGCACGGCATCGGCGACCTGACGGAGACACGCCTCCGCGCCGGGGAACAGGACGTTCCCCTCGCGCACCAGCGACTGGAAGATCTCCGTCTTCCGATCGATGAGCCACTGCATCCGCCCGTCGAGGCGCAGGCCCTTGTCCCGCTGCAGCGCCTGGAACACGCCGATGTCGTCGTAGCCCAGGTAGTGCGCGTAGTACTCGTCCGCCGTGAACGGAATCCCTTCGTCGGCGAGGAGCACCTGGTAGACCTGCAGGTGCAGCGGCTCGCTGTTGGCGAGCACGCCGTCGAAGTCGAAGACGACCGCCTGGAGCGTCATCGTGCCGGATCCGCCGACGCCTGCGCCCCGGCACGCACCCGTTCGCCCGCCCTGACGGCGACGTCCAGGCGGTTGCTCCGCGGCGGGAAGGGGCAGTCGTAGCTCGCGTCGTAGTAGCAGTAGGGGTTGTAGGCGCGGTTGAAGTCGATCACGTAGATGCCCGTGCGTGTGCGGTCGAGATCCAGGTAGCGACCGGCGGAATAGGTCTCGGTGCCGCTCGTCAGGTCGGCGAACGGCACGAACAGCCGGTCGACCGATCCGGCGTTGGCGTCGACGAACGCTCCGAGGGACAGCGGCTGTCCGTTCAGCGAGAATTCCAGCGTGCCGACCATCCGCATCGTCCGCATCTGGCCGGTCGACGTCGGCATCTGGGTCGTGGGCTGTTCGTCCGCCACGCGCAGCGATGCCGGCACCTGATACTCGAGAGACGGCGGATAGTACTCGAGCGGCAGGAACACGTCCTGGCGATCCGACGGCACCGGCGAGCCCGGTTGCCGGAAGGCCTCGTCCTTCGACACGCGGAATGCCTCCGTCTCGCGCACGAACGCCGATTCGTCCTCGACCGGCGACGGCGAGCAGGCGGCGAGCGCAGCTGTCAGAAGCAGAATCGCGGAGCGCGGCAGCAGCATTCGGAATCCGGAAGGCGGCAGGCGAACGGCCTGCGGCTCGATCCGATCCTAACAGGTGAGGCGCCGAACGCTACGTCCGGACGAACGCGTGTTCGTCCGCGTCAGCCGTTGAACGGATGGCTGCGGCGCGACACGGCGGCCGCGGCGAGGCGCCGGCGGGCCTGCACGGCGTCGAGCGGCGGCGTCTTCATCAGGCGTCTCAGCGCCGCCAGATGCGTGCGGAGGGCATCGCCTTCCGCAATCGCCGGCAGCAGCTGCCTGGCCGCCGCCTCGACCCGCAGCGCCGCGGTGGCCACGCAGATGCGGGCCGCATCCTCGTGCGCCTCCGCATCCGGCTGGTGCCGCACGGCCAGGCACCTGAGCAGTGCGCTCTGCGCGGCGAACGTCTCGATGACGAGATCGGCGAGCCAGAGCAGGCACTCCTGCTCCTCCTCGATCGCCGCGCCAAAGCGCTGGAGCGCCGCGCCCATCCCGAGCAGCGCGACTTTCCGGCAGCCTTCGACCGTCCGGATCTCGGCGTCCAGCGGCTCGCCGGATGCCGCCTCGAGCGCCGGGGGTCCGAGCAGCTCGTCCATCAGCTGCCGGGCCATGGTGAGCAGCGGCAGCTCGCCACGGACCGCGCGCTTGATCAGCAGTCCGGGAATCAGCAGCCGGTTGATCTCGTTGGTGCCCTCGAAGATGCGGTTCACGCGCGCGTCGCGGTAGTGGCGCTCGGCGGGGTAGTCGCGGACGAAGCCGTTGCCGCCATGGATCTGGACGTTCTCGTCCACGACGAAGTCGAGGATCTCGCTGCCGGCGACCTTCGCGATCGACGCCTCGACCGCGAACTCCTCGAGCGCCGCGAGCAGCGTCCGGCTCCCGCCCGCCGCGGCGGGACCGGCGCCCGGCATCCCGTCCACGAGACCGGCGGTCCTGCAGGTCATCGCCTCGAGCGCGTACGTCCGCGCAATCATCTCTCCGAGCTTGTGGCGGATCGCGCCGAACTCCGCAATCGGCCTGCCGAACTGGCGTCGCGACGCCGCGTAGGCCGCCGCTTCCGCGATCGTCGCGCGTGCGCCGCCGGTGCACATCGCACCGAGCTTGAGGCGGCCGAAGTTCAGCACGTTGAACGCGACCTTGTGTCCCCGCCCCGCCTCGCCCAGCAGGTTGGACGCCGGCACCGGCACATCCTGCAGGACAAGGGGCGTCGTGGAGGAGCCGTGGAGCCCCATCTTGTGCTCCTCGCGGCCGCTGGTCACGCCGCCGAACGCCCGCTCGACGATGAAGGCGCTGAACTGCTCGCCGTCGATCTTCGCGAAGACGATGAAGACGTCCGCGAGCCCGCCGTTCGTGATCCACATCTTCTCGCCGGTGAGGCGGAAGCTGCCGTCCGGCTGACGGGTGGCCCGGGTCCGGGCAGCGAGGGCGTCGGAGCCGGACTCCGCCTCGCTCAGCGCGTACGCGCCGACGAGCTCCCCGGTGACGAGGCGGGGCAGATAGCGCTGCTGCTGATCCTCCGTGCCGAACAGCAGCAGCGGCAGGATGCACAGGTTCGCCTGCGCGCCGTAGGTGGCGCCGAACGACGGCGAGCGCGCGATCTGCTCCGAGACGACCAGCGAGGCAATGCGGTCGAGATCGAGCCCGCCGCAGGCTTCGGGGACGTTGACGCCCAGCAGGCCGAGCTCGCCGCAGCGCCGCAGCAGCGCGCGTGTGAGCTCCCAGTCCTTCCGCTCGAGCCGCTCCCCGGCAGGCATGACCTCCGCCGAGACGAACTCGGCGGTCGTGCGCGCGATGAGCCGGTGTTCCTCGGAGAGCCGCTCCGGCGTGAAGACGCGGTCGTGCGACGGCGTCTGAAGCAGCCACGCACCGCCTCGCGCCGTCACATCCGTCGCGACCACGTCCCCACCCGATGCATCCGCCGCCCGTTCGCTCATCAGCCGCTCCGTTCAGGACATCCGTTCGAAGATGCCGGCCGCGCCCATGCCGCCGCCGACGCACATCGTCACCATCCCGTAGCGTGCGCCGCGCCTCCGCATCTCGTACACCAGCGACGTCGTGAGCTTCGCCCCCGTGCACCCGAGCGGATGGCCGAGTGCGATGGCGCCGCCGTTGACGTTCAGCCGATCCGGATCGATGGGCAGGGCCTGCAGGCACGCCAGCACCTGGGCGGCGAACGCCTCGTTCAGCTCGACGAGCTCGATGTCATCCAGCTTGAGCCCGGTCGCGTCGAGCACCTTCCGGATCGCGGGTACCGGCCCGATGCCGAAGCGCTCGGGTTCGACGCCCGCGGTGCGGTAGGCGACGAACCGCGCCAGCGGCGTGAGGTTCAGCGCCCGCGCGCGGGAGGCCGACATGACGACGACCGCGGCGGCGCCGTCGCTCATCTGCGACGAGTTGCCGGCGGTGACGGAGCCGGAGACGTGAAAGGCGGGGCGCAGCCTGGCCAGCGCGTCCGCCGAGGTGTCGCGCCGCGGGCCCTCGTCGCGGTCGAACGTGACCTCACGGGGGGCCGGCGGCCCGCCGTTCTGTCCGGGCTCGACGAGGCGCGCCGTGAGCGGCACGGTCTCGTCGGCGAAGCGGCCGGCTTCGAGTGCGGCGACCGCGCGCTGGTGGCTGGCCAGCGCAAAGGCATCCTGCGCCTCGCGCGAGATCCCGGCTTCGCGGGCATGGGTCTCGGCCACGAGCCCGGTCGTCAGGTAGACGTCCGGCCAGGTGTCGACGAGATGCGGATTGGGAGCAATCCTGTGCCCGCCCATCGGCACGAGGCTCATCGACTCCGTGCCGCCGGCGACGATGACCGTCGCCGCACCGCACATGATGCGCTCGGCCGCAGCCGCGATGGCCTGAAGGCCCGACGCGCAGAACCGGTTCACCGTGACCGCGGAGGCCGAAACCGGCAGCCCGGCCCGCAGGCTCGCGATCCGGGCGACGTTCATCCCCTGCTCGGCCTCCGGCATGGCACAGCCCAGCACGACGTCGTCGATCTCGAGCGGGTCGAGGCCGGGCGCGCGCTCGATGGCGGCCCGGATGACGGTCGCGGCCATCTCGTCGGGCCTCGTGGTGCGCAGCGTGCCCGACGGCGCCTTGCCGACGGCCGTGCGGGCTGCGGAAACGATGACGGCGTCTTCCATGTGTCCTCGCCTGCGGCCGTCGGCCGCTGGAGGCGCCGGCGCGAGTCAGTGCGTCGGCGTCCGGTAGTCGGCCAGGAGATCCTCGACTGCGTCGCCGACTTCGAGTACCCGGCCGTCGAACAGGTGGTCCGCGGCGTCGATCACGACGAGCTCCTTCGGCTCCGGCAGCCTGGCGTAGAACTGCCGCATCGCCGACAGCGGAATGAGCTCGTCGCGCTCGCCGTGGATGAAGAACTTCGGCTTCGTGCTCGATTCGAGCACCGAGAAGTCGTACGACGTGACCGCCGGCGCGATGCCGAGCAGCACCGAGACCCGCTCGTCCGCTGCGCCGACCGTCAGCGCGACCCATGCGCCGAAGGAGAAGCCGGCGGCCCACAACTCGACGTCCGGGTAGCGCGCCGCCATGAAGTCGAGCGCCGCGCGGAAGTCGTCGCGCTCGCCGCGCCCGTCGTCCCAGCCGCCCTCGCTGCCGCCGACCCCGCGGAAGTTGAACCGGAGCACGGCGCAGCCGATCCGCCCGAGCGCCTTCGTGGCCCGGTACACCGTCTTGGTGTGCATCGTCCCGCCTTGCTGCGGATGCGGGTGGGCGAAGACGACGGCCGCGCGGGGCGACGCGCCCGGTGCGAGCACCGGCTGCTCGAGAAGGACTTCGAGCCGGCCGGCCGGGCCCTGAATCTCGCGAACTGGAGCGTCCATCACGAAACCTGCTCTCCGGCGGACGATCGCGCCGCCTTCTGCGCCGTGAACTCGCGGACGAGGCCGGCGAACGCGTCGGGCCGCGTCATCGTACCGAGATGCCCGGTGCGTCCAAGGACGGCGTAGTCGGCCCCCGGGATGTACTCGAGATAACGTCGCGTGAGCTCGACCGGCAGCGTCCGATCGAGACCGGGCTCTCCGGTGATCACGAGCGTCGGCATCCCGATCCGCGCGGCGTCCGCCTCGAACGATTCGTCAGCGAGCAGCTCCATGCGACGCCGCATGTGCCGGGGCCACACCGGCGCCCGGACCACCCGGAGCGCCTGTGCGACGCCGAAGCGCATCCGCGCGGTCAGCGAGGGCAGCGCGCGCCGGACTTCCGGTGCCACGCGCCAGGCGGCATCGGTCACGAAGACCGGTATCAGCAACACGGGCGCGCGGCGATAGAACCGGTACCGGGCGTCCGGCCGGTAATCGGGCGGCAGCGCGGAGACCAGCACGAGGTGCGACACGCGCGCGGCGCATCTCGCCGCCGCACGCAGCGCGATCAGACCGCCGTACGAGATGCCGCAGAGCACGGCCGGCGCGCTGCCGGGCGGTGGCAGCGCATCCGCCACCTGTTCGACGAACGTGTCGAACCGACGTCCGGGATCGAACGGACGGCCGCTGCCCCAGTCGCCGGCGAGCGTGAACGTCACCACGCGGAAGTGCCGCGCCAGTGCCGCCACGGCCGGCTCCATCCATTCCCAGCGCCCCTGGAGTCCGGGGACCAGCACCAGCGCCCGTCCACGGCCCCGTTCCACGATCTGCGCACGCCGCACGGGTCAGTTCCTCAGCGGCTTCCCCGTGCGCAGGGTGTGCTGAATGCGCTCGAGCGTCTTTCGCTCGCCGCACAGGCTCAGGAATGCCTCGCGCTCGAGATCCAGCAGGTGCTGCCCGGTCACGACCGCCGGCCCCGGCAGCGCGCCGCCGCTCAGCACGGTCGCCAGCTTGCGGCCGACGAGCGCGTCGTGGTCGCTGATGCGTCCGGCGCGCCAGGCCAGATGCACGCCGAGCGTGAGCGCCGCGCGGATGCCGTCGCCTCCCACGGGGATGGCCCGCGGCGGAGGCGGTTGATAGCCCTCGCGCACGCGCGCACGCGCCAGCCGCCGTGCATCGGCGAGCACGCGCTCGCGGTTCATCGTGATCCGGTCCACTGGACGCAGATAACCGAGCCGGCACGCGTCGGCGGCGCTCGTCGACACCTTCGCGAAGCCGATGGTCTCGAAGACCCGCTGCACGGCTGGCAGCAGGTCGGCGTGCGGCGGCAGGTCCGCCACGGCGCGCGCGAGCATTTCCTTCGTGCCTCCCGCGGCCGGGATCAGACCCAGCCCGACCTCGGGCAGCCCGATGTAGCTCTCGGCCGCAGCCTGCACGCGGTCGCCATGGAGCACGATCTCGCATCCGCCGCCCAGGGTCAACCCGGCCGGCGCGACGATCACCGGCACGCGCGACGCGCGCAGCGCGGCCGTTGCCCGCTGGAAACCGCGCACCATCAGATCGATCTCGTCCCAGTTGCCTTCCTGCGCTTCGAGCAGCAGCAGCACGAGGTTGGCGCCGGCCGAGAAGTTGGCGGCCTCGTTCCCCACCACGAGCGCCGCGTGGTTCCGCTCGGCCTCGGCGACCCCCGCGTGCAGCATCTCGATCGTGTCGCCGCCGATGGCGTTCATCTTCGAGTGGAACTCGACGCAGAGCACCCCCTCGCCGAGATCCACGAGGCTGGCGCCGGCGTTGCGGCGCACGACCGCGTGCTCGGTGGCCTTCGCCGTACGGAGGATCAGCAGATCCGGCGTCGCGGGGGGCACTGGTCCGCCGCGCACCTGGTTGCGCCCCGCGTCGAGCGCCTCCTGAAGCAACGAAGGGATCGCCGCATCGGCCGCGCTGCCGGCCTCCCACGCACCGACGACCTCGCGGATGCCGATGGCGTCGATGAGCTCGAACGGCCCGAGCTCCCACCCGAAGCCCCACTGCATCACGCGGTCGACGTCGTCGATCGACCAGGCAATCTCCGGCGTGACGCGCGCGGTGTAGACGAGCGACGGCGCCAGCGTGCGGCGGAGGAACTCGCCGACGCGGTCGCGCCCGGAGAACAGCGCGCGGGCCCGCGCCACCGGATCCTCGATCGACTTCGCGGCCTCGAGCGCGCCGAGGCGGACGGGCGCTGCGGCGCGGTACTCCAGCGACGCCGGATCGAGCGCCTGGATCTCGGACGTCCCGTCCGCCCGCTTCACGCGCCGGTAGAATCCGCGGCCGGCCTTTTCGCCGATGGCCCCGCGCTCGAGCAGGCGCGTCAGCAGCGGCGGCGTCGCGAAGGCTTCCCTCAGCCCGGCCGGGAGGCGCTCGTGCAGCGTCGGCAGGACCATCGCGAGCACGTCGAGGCCCGCGATGTCGAGCGTCCGGAATGTCGCGCTCTTCGGCCGCCCGAGCGCCGGTCCGGTGATCGCGTCGATCTCCTCGACGGTGTACTCGCCGCGTTCGAGCGCCTCGATTGCGCGGAGCAGGCCGTAGAGGGCGATGTGGTTGGCGATGAATCCCGGCGTGTCGCGTGCGATGACCACGCCCTTGCCCAGCACGTGATCCGCGAAGCCGCGGATGGCGTCGACGACACCGGGATCCGTCTCTGCCGTCGGGATGACCTCCAGCAGCCGCAGATAGCGCGGAGGGTTGAAGAAATGCGTGCCGAGCCAGTGCCGGCGGAACTCGTCCGATCGCCCCTCGGCGAGCGGCGCGATGGGCAGGCTGGACGTGTTGGAGCTGACGATGGTGCCCGGACGGCGGACGCCATCCACGCGCGCGAGGAGGTCGCGCTTCACCTCGGGCCGTTCCACGACGGCCTCGACGATCCAGTCGGCCTCCGCAATCCGCTCGAGGCCGGTGTCGAGGCCGCCCGTGCGGATGAGCGCCGCCGCATCCTTCGTGAACAGCGGATCCGGCTTCAGGGCCAGCGCGCGCGCGAGCCCCTCCCGTGCCGTCCGCTCGTCCAGATCGAGCAGCAGCACCGGCAACCCGGCGTTGGCGACATGTGCGGCAATCTGGGCGCCCATCGTCCCGGCGCCCAGCACGGCCACGTGTGAGATTCGCGTCAAGGCTCCTCGCAGTCGATCACGGCCCATTCTAGGCCACGCGCTCGCGTGTGCCGCGATCGCCGCCAGGTCACCGCCAGCGCGTGAGGATCGTCTCCCGATCGAACACGCGCACGCCCGCAGCGACCAGCAGGAGCCACAGCCCGCCGAGCGCCGCGATCAGCAGCAGCATGAACGGCACCGTCAGCACGAGCACTCCGGACAGCTGCGCGATGAACATGCCCGTGAGCGGCAGGATCAGCAGGGCGCCGAACTGCTGCGCCGTTCTCGGATCGTTGACGCGCGCGGACACGAGGACGCCGACCTGCAGCGCCACCAGCGAGGCGAGCGGACCGACACACAGGATCAACAGCAGCGTCCGGCCGGTGAGCATCGCGGCGACGACCCCCGGCTCGGCGAGCAGTCCGATGCTCGTCAGGTACACGGCAAACGTTCCGAACATCACCAGCAGCGACGGGATCAGGGCGCCGAGCGACTTGGCGACCAGCAGCTCGACCGTCGTGATGGGCGTCGCCAGCAGCGGCTCGAGCGAGCGGCCGAGCTTTTCGCCCACCAGGCTGTGCCCCGCGAAGGTGATCGAGCCGGTCACGGGCACGAGCAGCAGGAAGATGATGAACCGGTTGAAGAAGAAGGCCTGCACGGCGCCTTCGTCCGAGAGGGTCAGCGCGTCCGGCAGCTCCTCTCCCGCCTTCGCGAGCGCCTCGACGAGATCCCGGTCCGACGAGAGCTCTTCGCCCGTGAGATGTGGCACCGCCAGGCCCGCGACCAGCGGCAGCACGAGCGCGAATGCCGCAACCGCGGCAACGGGCAGCAGCGCCGAGCGGTTTCGCCACAGCTCGAGCAGTTCCTTCCGCACGAGCGCCCGGACCCTCGATCTGAACGGCGACGGCATGCGTCAGCTCCCGCTCTGCTCGTCTCCCCGGACGAGCGTCAGATAGACGTCTTCGAGCGGCGCCTGCTCGGCGGCGACCTCGAAGACGCCTGCGCCCGCGGCAACCAGGTCGGCGACGATGGGCGGTACCGCGCTGCGCGCGTCGGTCACGGAGAAGGAAAGCCGTTCGCCATCGGCCTGAACGTCGATCGCGCCATGCCGGCCCGGGATGCCGGCGAAGGCCGAGGCCCCACCTCCGGCAAGCCGGATCGCGATGCGCTCGCCGAACAGGCGCCGCCGGAGCTCCCCGGGACTCGCCACCGCGAGGAACCGCCGCCGGAGCACGCCCACGCGATCGGCGACGCGCTCGGCTTCGTCGAGGTTGTGCGTCGAGATGATCACCGCGTGACCGCGCCCGCGCAGTTCGAGGATCAGGTCGCGAACCGTCCTGGCGCTCTGCGGGTCGAGCCCGGAGGTCGGCTCGTCCAGCAGCACGACCGGCGGGTTGTGGAGCAGCGCACGGGCGAGCGCGACGCGCTGCTTCAGGCCTTTCGACAGCTCCGCGCTCGGGCTGTCGCCGCGCGACTGCAGGTCGAAACGGTGCAGCGCCTGCTCGACGGCCCCTTCCGGGTCGGCGACCTGCTGGAGACGGGCATGGACGCGCAGGTTCTCCCGCACCGTGAGCCGGTCCCACAGGCCCGGCGACTCGGTCAGCAGGCCGATACGTGCGCGCACCGCGTCGGCGGAACGGCGCGTCAGCGGAATGCCCGCCACGACGGCCTCGCCCCGCGTCGGCGCGATCAGGCCGCTCAGCATCCGGAGGATCGTCGTCTTGCCGGCGCCGTTGGGGCCGAGAAGCCCGAAGATCTCGCCTGCGCCGACCTCGAAGCTGACATCCTCCACCGCCACGCGGTCGCCGAACTGCCGCTCGAGTCCTCTCGTCGCGATCATCGGGTCCTCCGCAACGCCCGGGCGGCAGCATAGCCGACGACCGACCCCGCGATCCCCCACGTCTGTGCGGGCATGCCAAGGAACGTGCCTCCCGCGAGGAGCACCATCAGCCACGCCGCGAAGCCCGACGACAGCGAAGCGAGTCCTTCGGCCGGCGTTGTTCGCGATGTCAGCAGCGCGGCCGCGACCGGGACCAGCAGCGTCACCGTGATCGCGCTGTAGAAGGCCCGCAGCGCGTCGACCACGGTGGGGAACACGAGCGCCAGCGCCACACCCGCGCCCCCGGCCCCCAGGGCCGCGGCGCGTGCGACGGCGAGCACGCGCGAGTCGGGCGCGTCCGGCGCGAGAAAGCGGTTGTAGAGATCCCGCGAGAGCGAGGTCGACAGCATGAACAGCACGGCGTCCGCGGAGCTGATCTCCGCCGCGAGCACGGCGGCAAGGGTCAGCCCGCCGACGAGCGGCGGCAGATCCACGGCCAGGAGCGTCGGAAGCGCGAGATCGGGCGAGGGGAGGTCGGGGTGCCGGAGTCGCGCCGCCATGCCGAGCAGCGCCGGACAGACCGCGAACACCATCAGCACGATCCCGTTCAGCCCGACGCCGATGCGAACCGCGCGCTCGCTGTCCGCGCCGTAGGCCTTCTGCACGAGGCCGGGGGACACGATGAAGGCCGGGATGAGCAGCATCGCCGTGGTGAGCCAGAAGGCATCGGGACCCCCGAACCTGGTGAACGTCGCGGGCACGCCGGGCGCGGAGGCGAAGCCGCTCCAGCCCCCGGCGAGCGAGTACGCCAGGACGGTCGCCAGCGCGAAGCCCGTGAGCTTGAACGTGAGCTGCACGAGGTTCACCCAGGCCGAACTGAGCAGCCCGCCGGCGACGAAGTAGGCGAGCACGATGATCGCCGCGACCAATGCCCCGACCCAGTGCGGGAAGCCGGCGACCACTTGCAGGATGGACGAGGCCCCCATCAGCTGGCCGGCGAGGATGGCGAGCGAGTAGATCCAGATCAGCAGCCCGGCGACGCCGCGCATGCTCCGGCCGTAGCGCGACTCGAGAAAGTCGCCGAAGGTCAGGAACCCGCGGTCGTGTGCCACCCGCCACAGCCGCGGTCCGGCCCACGCCGCCAGCAGCAGCGAGCCCAGACCGGCCGAGGCGTTCCACCACCAGGCGCCGATGCCGAGGCGATACCCGTAGCTCGCCGCGCCGACGGTCGACCCGGCCCCGATGTTCGCCGCGAGGAACGTCGCGAACACGAGCAGCGGCGGAAGCCGGCGCCCCGCGACGAAGAAGTCCGAGGCGCCGCGCACCCGGCGCCCGATGTACAGGCCGACGCCCACCTGGAGCGCGGCGAAAATCAGCAGCAGCGCGAGCGTCGACGTCAACGGACCGGGTGGGACAGATCGCGGACGGCGGGCAGACCGGGCAGACCCGTCGCCTCGCGGACGGCGCGCACGACCGCTTCGGCGGTGACCTCGGCGGCGAGCGCGCCGATGAGCAGCAGGTCCGGCTCTCCGGCGCGCGCGCCGGTGGCCATCGAGAACATCGTGTCGCCGTCGGCCGGGGTATGGGCAGGGACGATGGCGCGGGCGAGCCCGTCGTGGGCCATCTGCGCGACCTTGGTCGCCTGGGACTTCGTGAGCGTCGCGTTCGTCGCGACGACGCCGATCGACGTGTTGCCGCCGACGCGCGCGCGATGGCGGCCGGTCCGCAGCAGCGTGCGCGCGTCGAGCAGTGAGCGCCCGTCCTCGCCGCGCACCCCCGCGATCACCTGACCCGTGGCGGGATCGACGATGTCGCCGACCGCGTTGACGGCCACGAGCGCGGCGACGACCAGCCCGTCGGGCAGCCGGACCGCGGCTGACCCGATCCCGCCCTTCATGGCGCGTGCGCGACCGTGCAGCTTGCCGACCGTCGCACCCGCGCCGGCGCCGACGCTGCCCTCGTCGACAGGACGGGTGGAGGCTCCGTCCGCCGCCTTGTAGCCGCATCCGGCATCCGGCCGGATGCGCGCGTCGCCGATCCCGAGGTCGAACAGGATGGCGGCCGGCACGATGGGCACGCGCGCGACGCCCGTCTCGAAGCCGATGCCGCGCTCCTCGAGCCAGCGCACGACGCCCGACGCGGCGTCGAGACCGAACGCGCTGCCGCCGGACAACACGACGGCGTGCACCTGCTGGACCGTGTTCACCGGCGACAGCAGGTCCGTTTCGCGCGTGCCCGGCGCCGATCCGCGGACGTCCACGCCCGCGACCGCGCCGGACTCGGCCAGCACGACGGTGCAGCCCGTCGGACGGGCCGACAACGTCATGTGACCGACCTTCAGCCCCTCGACCGCGGTGAGCGTACGGTTGTCCATTGGCGATTCCGCGAGGAGCGCCACGCCTGCAAGGGCAGCCGCGGCAAGGCCGGACAGGAAGCGCGCGATGGCTGGCATGGTCCCGGTCAGTTGACGAGCAGCCCGCCCTCCGGCGACGCCGGGACGACGTAGGGAACGGGCGAGGCGTGATGGACGACCATGCGCCACGCATCGTCGTGGCGGACGAACACGTTGGTCGCGTGCGCGGCCGTCGCGTGAATCTCCCCCTCGATCGTCGCCGCGATCCGCTCGGTGCACGAGACCCAGGCGACATCGCCGAGCAGGTGCACGTGCACGTCGGTGGCCGCCACCATCTCAGGGACGGAGGACGCGAAGGCGATCGCCCAGCTGTCCCGGACTTCGTGCCATCCGCGCAGCGCGATGCCGCCGGGATGCACGCACTCCGCCCAGTCCGCCGGGAACCAGACGCGCTCCATGGCGGCGAGATCGCGTGCGTTCAGCGCGTCGTAGAAGCCCTGGTTGGCCGCCGCTACGGCTTCCTGTTCGGGCGTCATCCGCAGCCCATCCTAGCACCGGCCATGCCCGGCTGCCCGGTTCCGGTGCCGGAGCGTGCACGTCCGCGGCCGCTACGGCGTCCTGAAAACATAGCAGCCCGGCGTCACGAGCACGCGGCCGTCCGGCGTGAAGAACAGGCTGGTCGGCCGCAGGATGCCGGCCCCCCGGAACTGGAACGTCCCGACCTTCTCGCCCTCGTCGTACACGTAGCTCACCGGCTGCACGAGGCTGATCCAGAGCCGGCCGCGCGAATCGACGGCCGCGGTGCGGACCACCGGCGAGACGAGCGGGATCTCGCCCTCGCCGGCGGTGCGCCGCGGCCAGGTCTGCGGCTGCGCGCGCAGCAGCTCGTCGAGCTCGCGCCCCTGGATCGCCCGCTCGTACACGAGGCGTCCATCGCGGTCGTACAGACGGAATGCGGGCTGGCCGGCGACGAAGACCACGTAGGTGCCGCCGCCGGGCACGGCCAGTGGCAGGGCCGAGTTCAACGCCAGGTGCACCCGGTCGTCCGATTCCTGGCCCGTGGGTCTGAGCGTGCCGAAGCTGCGGACGAGCCGGCCGGCGATGTCGTATTCCGCGACGAGCGTGCCGGTTTCCGGCTGGTTCAGCAGGATGGTCCGATCGGGCGTGAAGTCCAGCGAGCCGACCCCGTTGAGCACCACCCCGTCCAGCGCGACGCGCACGTCCGATCGGGCCGGGATCGTGAAGCCGCTCAGCCGGCTCCCGCTGGTCACGAAGAGCTGCACGCGCGGCACGCGTCCCGGCGCGTCGCCGATGACGAACTCGCCGTCCCCCAGCCGGAACGCGAACGGCTCCAGCACGCGCCCCGCCTCCGCGCCGATGCGCACGATCCGCCGCGCCCCGGTCATCGCCGGGTCGATGGCGTACACGGCGTGGCCACGCCGATCGAAGACGAAGTAGTCACCGCCGGGGACGTGCTGGAACGCGGCGGCCTCGCCGAAGCGGCCTGTCAGATGCGGGGGCAGCGCCGCCGTGGGCCGAAGAATCTGAACGTCGCCGGGCCCGGGCTGCGGGGCCGCGGGGATGCGAACCGGGCCGGCGGCAATCAGCGCGAGGGCGGCGAGGGCGCGGAGCACACGGTCCGGCACGAGTCCGACACCCCCACCGGCAGCGGGACGGCGGTCAATACCGGCAGACGTCCCGGATCGCGGAGAGCACGTCCGAGGTCTGCGGCAGGATCTCCTCTTCGAGGTCGGGCGCGTACGCCACAGGGCAGTCGAGCGCGGCGACGCGCCGGATCGGCGCGTCCAGGTAGTGGAACAGCTCGTCGGCGATGCGCGCGGCGATCTCCGCGCCGAACCCGCACGTCAGCTGATCCTCGTGCGCGACGATGACGCGGTTGGTCGATTTCACCAGCTCGCTGATGCCGTTCCAGTCGTACGGAATCAGGGTCCGCAGATCGAACACGGCCACGCTGAGCCCTTCCTGCTCCGCCTGCTGCGCGGCCAGCAGCGACCGCTGCACGAGCGCGCCCCACGTGAGCACGACGGCCTGCGTGCCCGGACGCCGCAGCGCCCCCCGGCCGAACGGAATCATGTAGTCCGGCCCGGGATATTCCCCCTTGTTGTAGGTCTGGCGGTAGAGGTGCTTGTGCTCGAGAAAGAGCACCGGGTCGTCGCAGCGGATTGCGGTGCGCAGCAGCCCGGCGGCGTCCTGCGCGGTGCAGGGGTACGCGATGCGGATGCCCGGGCAGTGCGCGAAGATGCTCTCGCCCGACTGCGAGTGATACGGCGCACCGCCGCGCAGGTAGCCGCCGATCGGCGTCCGGATCACCATCGGGCACGACCACGTGTTGCCCGAGCGGTAGCGCAGCATGGTGACCTCGTCGCGGATCTGCATCATCGCCGGCCAGATGTAGTCGAAGAACTGGATCTCGACCACCGGCTT